>JAWXTT010000138.1:0-5950 GCA_044433325.1 Bacteroidales bacterium | reverse complement strand
CCTCATCCGATAGTAACAGAACGTCATTAGCACGGCAGATATCTAGCATACGTTGCACATCCTCCACGCTCCATATTTGACCGATAGGGTTATGAGGGTTACAAAGGATAAATAGTTTATTCTTAGGCTCTTTACATTTACTTTCAAAATCCTCAAAATCTATGGTGTATCTATTCTGAGCATCCATAATCAAATGATTATCCACCACTTCGCGCTTACATTCACTAATAATATTACGGAAAGGGTAGTAAACAGGAGGTTGAATAATAACCCCATCCCCCTTATCAGTAAAAGCACGTACAATATCACGAATGGCAAAGAGAGTTCCATAGCTAAACAATATCTGCTCACTGCTGAAATTCATACCTAGACGATTTTTATACCAGCTACATAGTGTTTGGAAATATTCATCACTAAACCCCGAGTAGCCAAAGGTAGCACGCGCCACACGTTGTTGAATCCCCTCAACAATCTCAGGAGCGCAATTAAAATCCATATCAGCTATCCACATAGGAATTGAATCCTCATAAAGGTTCATCCCCAAATCTCGTTTAATCTCATGAGTGTCTATCTTCACCGCTGTGCAACCAGCTCTATCTGCTACATTTATAAAATCGTACTTCATATTACTTTTCGTTTTTATTACCACAAAGCTACTAACAAAAATCCAAGCAAACCTATAAAAATCCAAATATTTTAATTCATTTTGGTTAATAGAGAATCTTTTATTACTATTGTTATTGACTTTCATACATACGGTAGGAATCCCTGCCATTAATACAGATATATACATGACTAATGTATATATCACATAACACATAGGCGGTTCCATCTCCTATGTGGAGTATTAATGTACCCACTGCTCATTATCGTATGTGTGAAAGTCAATAGGTCAGGTGGAACAGCTTTTTTCATCTTACCATATTATTTATTTACTAATACATAAATTAATGGCAAATGGAATCAATTAACATGGATGAACTAACTGTTTTCAAGCTAACTGAAAATGAAATACGTAATTTTTACGTAAAATTAGCACTAGGGGAGTTCTTATCTCTCATTTTTAATTAGTTATTACTTTTAAGGGTCAGTTTTTAAGAACTCCCCACTAATACATCATGGATTTTTAAGAAAACCTAATCTAAATGAAGATAAGGCTATAGAACAAAGTCTAGCAGATTTAAAGAGATTCACGAGTTGGGCTAATCAGTTAGCAGATAAAGACCCTAATAATTTAATGCTATATAAAATACGCAATTTCTTTGAGCAACATTTAGCACATCTGCTTCAGAAGCATAAACAATAGATATTTGCCTAGCAGTAAGTTCTTCAGGTATAAGATTTGCTTTTATCGCATCAGTATGGATATGATAGTTGATTTTGGCAAGTTCTCGTTTTGCTGACCAACCTAGTAGTTGCATCTCCCTATCTTTAAGGTTCTGGAACTCTTTTATCAAATAAACCTTAAATTCGGGACTTATCCACATTGCAAATCCAAAAGCTATATCCTTATGAGCATATGTTCCACCATAGCGACCTGCTTTAGAGATTATGCCAATAGCATTAGTTTTGGTACTCCACTCTTTTGCGCTTAGTCTATAACTATTTAAACCTGCATTGCTTTTAATTATGTCGAATTCGACATAATTAAAAGATGGATTATTAAGGGGACTTCTAAAAATTGAATTTTAACGCTTTTCTATTTTGATACTTCATCTTCGCATTTTACAAAATGCACCGTAGGCACCGCTACGCTCACATTTTGAAAAATACAAATCTAAAGCATCAAAATAAATAATCGAATAAAACCAATTATTAGAAGTCCCCTTAACTTTTTCCCATATGCCAAGAAATTCTATTGTATTCCTATTCCTTAGCCAATTAGAGAAGAAAAACTCACCATCTCTTTATTTAATCATATCAGTGAGTGAAATATAATCCTCTTCATTGACCTTTATGATGCTAACTTCAGTATCATTTACATTAATCTTTGCCATATATTTTTATTTCAAAGATATAGATTATTTCTTTATTAGATAAATTTGACAATATCTATATTATAAATGACAAAACGCCCATTCTGAATTTCCAGAATGGGCGTTTGTGAGATTGTCAAGTGGATATGCGCGATGGGTTTAGCGCATTGAGCCTGCTTGTAGGGTGTTGCGCATTAGTGATACTATTGTCATTGGTCCTACTCCTCCTGGAACTGGCGTGATAAATGAACATTTAGGTGCAACAGCTGCAAAGTCAACATCTCCTTTTAGTTTAAATCCGCTCTTAGTTTCGGTTGATGGAACACGTGTTGTACCTACGTCGATAATTACTGCACCCTCTTTAACCATATCCTCTTTTAGGAACTCAGGTGAGCCTAGTGCTGCTATGATAATATCTGCTTCACGACAAATCTCCTTTAGATTCTTAGTTCCGCTGTGGCAAACCGTTACTGTTGCATCGCCTGGGTAACCCTTTTGCATCATTAGTGTTGCTACTGGTTTACCTACTATATTACTACGACCTAACACTACACAGTTAGCACCTTTAGTTGGGATATTGTAACGTTTAAGTAGCTCAATAATACCTGCTGGTGTAGCTGATAGGAAACATGGCAAGCCGATTGACATTTTACCAACGTTGATTGGGTGGAATCCATCTACATCTTTGCGATAGTCGATAGCCTCGATAATGCGTTGCTCTGAGATATGTTTAGGCAATGGTAGTTGTACTATAAATCCATCAACGTTATCATCATTGTTTAATTTGTCGATAGCCTCAAGTAGTTCAGCTTCGGTAACATCACTCTCATATCTGATTAGTGTTGATTGGAAACCACATTGCTCACAAGCCTTAACTTTATGTGCTACGTAAGTTTCACTACCTCCATCATGACCTACTAGGATAGCTGCAAGGTGTGGAGCGCGTTTTCCATCGCTTACCATCTGTTTAACTGTTTCAGCTATCTCACCTTTGATGGTGTCAGCAATTTTTTTTCCGTCAATTAATTCCATTGTCGTATCTTGAATTGTTTAGTCGTTTTATTTACGCATTTTGCGCATCATTTTTTTAGGATCCATAGATGTTGCCATCTTCATCATCTTACGAGTGTCTTCAAACTGTTTCAGTAGTCTGTTTACCTCAACTAATGTAGTACCACTACCTGCGGCAATACGTTGACGACGGCTACCATTGATAACATTAGGATTGCGACGCTCATAAGGTGTCATGGAGTGGATAATTGCTTCAACGCTCTTAAATGCGTCGTTGTCAATATCTATATCTTTCATTGCTTTACCTACACCAGGTATCATAGACGCTAGGTCTTTGATATTACCCATCTTCTTAATTTGAGCAATCTGTTTTAGGAAATCATCAAAGTCAAATTGATTTTTTGCAATCTTTTTGTGTAAGCGACGAGCTTCATCTTCATCATATTGTGCCTGAGCTTTCTCAACGAATGATACGATATCACCCATCCCTAAGATACGGTCAGCCATACGACTAGGGTGGAATAGGTCTATTGCCTCCATCTTCTCACCTGTACCTACAAATTTGATAGGCTTAGTGACAATAGTACGGATAGATAGTGCAGCACCACCACGTGTATCACCATCTAACTTAGTAAGGACTACACCATCAAAGTCTAAACGATCATTGAACTCCTTAGCAGTATTAACAGCATCTTGACCTGTCATTGAATCCACTACGAATAGAATCTCATTAGGGTTGATAGCTTTCTTGATAGCTTCAATCTCATCCATCATCTGCTCATCAACAGCTAGACGACCAGCCGTATCGACGATTACTAAGTCTAAGTTTTTAGCTTTAGCCTCAGCAATAGCATTCTTAGCTATATCAACTGGACTTTTGCTATCAGGTTCGCTATATACAGGTACATTAATCTGTTCACCTAGGATGCGTAACTGCTCGATAGCAGCAGGACGATATACGTCACAAGCAACTAGTAATGGGCGTTTACCCTGCTCACTCTTTAGTTTATTAGCTATCTTACCTGAGAAGGTAGTTTTACCCGACCCTTGTAAACCTGACATCAAGATTACAGTTAGTTTGCCATCTAGGTTGATACTTGCTGTTTCACCACCCATAAGTTCAGCTAGCTCATCATGAACTATCTTAATCATCAACTCACCAGGTTTAACGGCGTTGATAACATTTGCTCCTAGGGCTTTAGCCTTAACAGTATCTGTAAATTGTTTAGCTACTTTATAGTTTACGTCGGCATCTAATAGCGCACGTCTTACCTCTTTAAGGGTTTCAGCTACATTAATCTCGGTGATTTTACCTTCACCTTTAAGTAGCTTAAATGAGCGTTCTAGTTTGTCACTTAAATTCTCAAACATATATTATATTCTGTTATTATTTTATTAGTTTGTTTGTTTTACTATCAGGGAATATGACTGATGGCTTAAATTCCTTAGCCTCCTCAAAATCCATCAAGGCATAAGACATTATGATAATAATATCATCAGGCTGAACACGGCGCGCTGCTGCACCATTTAGGCACACAACGCCACTACCAGCTTCCCCCTTGATAACATAGGTGTCAAAGCGTTCACCATTGTTATTATCAACAATATAAACACGTTCACCAGCTATTATATTAGCCCCATTCATTAAATCTTCATCAATAGTAATGCTACCGATATAGTTAAGGTTTGCTTCGGTTACACGAACACGATGAATCTTTGATTTTAAAACCTCTATTTGCATCTTATTTATAGTATGTAATGTTGTCTATTAATCTTACTTCGCCACAATATACTGTTATGCAGCCAACAGCGTATGCTGACTGGCTCCACTCAGTTATTGGTTGTAGTGTTATACCATCAACTATTTGGTAATATTCAACCTCCATTTCATCAATAGCGTTGATGTTTTCAGTAACATATTGGATAGTCTCTGCTACGCTACGGTTATTAGCAAATGGAAGAGTTTCGTTAAGTATTCGGTTAATATTTGGAGCTACTGTGCGTTGGCTCTGGGTTAAACGAGTATTACGACTACTCATAGCTAATCCATCATCTTCACGAATGATTGGACAGGAGATAATCTCAAGTTCACGCTCCTCAATCTTTACCAATTGACGGATAACTGCTATCTGTTGGAAATCCTTTTCACCGAAATATGCACGATCAGGATTTACGTAACTGAATAGGTTGCTAACAATCTGTGCGACACCATTAAAATGACCTGGGCGCATAGCTCCCTCCATCACCTCAGCTACTGCACCTAACTCAAATATGCGTGTGTCCTCTTCAGGATAAATCTCCTCAACTGTTGGGATAAATACTATATCGCAACCTGCGCTTTCTAGCATGTCGCAATCATTATCTTCAGTGCGAGGGTATAGTCTTAAATCCTCTTTATTGTTGAATTGAGTAGGGTTTACAAATATGGTGGCTACTGTTATATCATTATCAGCGCAACTATATTGTACAAGTGATACATGACCTTTATGTAAAGCCCCCATTGTAGGGACTAAACCTATTGTTTTTTTATTATCTCTAAAGAGTGCGATTTGCTCCTTTAGCTCTTTGATATTTCTGATTATCTGCATCTTAATGCGCTAATTTAAAAAGTTTTGCAAAGGAAATAAATAAATAGCATATTCACAACCTAAATAACGATATAATGGGAACAAGAGGTAAAAATCCCCCTATTCCCATTATGTTTATTATTTAGACGACGATATCTCTACTCTTCTTTACTTAGAATGGCAGGTCATCAGATTCGCCACCACCTTCAAATGGAGGGAAATCAGTAGGAGCAGGTGCTGACATATCAGCAGCAGGAGCAGCAACATTATCTTTGTATGCTTTCCAACCACGGATGCTTGTGTACCAACGTCCTTGAAATTCGCGGCTCTCGATATCGAAACTCAATGTAATAGTTTCACCAACGTTTAATTGGTATTGATCAGCTTTATCTCCAA
>JAWXTT010000137.1:0-5987 GCA_044433325.1 Bacteroidales bacterium | reverse complement strand
CCCGAGATAATAACAATATCAATCGAGGTTAAATCCACCCCTAGCTTCAGTGCATTCTCACTAAGGATATCAAAATCTCCACCCACATCAAAAAGAATATTATGCTTTACGGTTTGGATATAAAGTGATAGTCCATGCGCAGGAGTTAAGTCCATGCGGTTACTAATATTTTCGACAAGTGCTATTATTTTCATAGTAAGGTTATCAATTTGTTACAAAATTAATGCTTTTCAATAACTATCAGTGTAGAAATGAATAAATTATCTGGAAAAAGAGGATAAATAAATAATCTTTTCAGTAATTTAATCTCCATATTTGATTTTATATTAAAAAAATGTATTACTTTTGTGGTGCAAAATTTGTCGTAACTGCTCTGTTTATGGGTTGGTTAGGTGAATAAAAGCAAGATTGAAATAATCTTAACCAAATAAATATTTAAAAAAGATGATTAAAGTAGGTATTAATGGTTTCGGACGTATCGGTAGATTCGTATTCCGTGCCGCTGCAAAGAGAAATGACATTGAAGTAGTAGGTATCAATGACCTTCTTCCAGTTGATTACATGGCATATATGTTGAAATATGACACAATGCACGGTCAATTTGAAGGTACAGTTGATTATGACCTAGAAAAGAAAGAACTTATCGTTGATGGTAAAGCTATCCGTATCACAGCAGAACGTAACCCAGCAGATCTTAAATGGGACGCAATCGAAGCTGAATATGTAGTAGAATCAACAGGTTTATTCTTAACTACTGAAAAAGCTCAAGCTCACATCGAAGCAGGTGCAAAATATGTAGTTATGTCAGCTCCTTCAGGCGACGCTCCTATGTTCGTTTGTGGTGTTAACTTAGACTCTTATGTTAAAGGTACTCAAATCGTTTCTAACGCATCTTGTACTACTAACTGTCTAGCTCCAATCGCTAAAGTACTTAACGATAAATTCGGTATCGTTGACGGTCTTATGACAACTGTTCACGCTACAACTGCAACTCAAAAAACTGTTGACGGTCCTTCAATGAAAGACTGGCGTGGTGGTCGTGCAGCTGCTGGTAACATTATCCCTTCTTCAACAGGTGCTGCTAAAGCAGTAGGTAAAGTTATCCCAGAACTTAACGGCAAACTTACAGGTATGGCATTCCGTGTACCAACATTAGATGTTTCTGTAGTTGACTTAACAGTTAACCTAGAAAAAGCTGCTTCTTATGAAGAAATCTGTGCTGCTATGAAAGCTGCTTCAGAAAACGAATTAAAAGGTATCTTAGGTTACACTGAAGATGAAGTAGTTTCTTCAGACTTCTTAGGTGACGTTCGTACTTCTATCTTCGATAAGAAAGCTGGTATCGCATTAACTGACAAATTCGTTAAAGTTGTATCTTGGTATGATAACGAAATCGGTTACTCAAACAAAGTATTAGACCTAGTAGCTTACATGAAACAAGTTAACGGTTAATCCTCAGTTTTAGAGATTAAAGATAACCTAAAGGGGGTAGCTAACAAATAGTTTGTTAGTTGCCCCCTTTACTTTTACCCCACTCCCCATACTACTATCCATAAAAAATCACAGAATAATAGTATAAAAAAGCCTGTGCAGATATTATCTTCGACTATGCATGGTTTTCAGATGAATACGCTAATTATGATAAGGCAAAAGAGCTATATTTAGAACATATAGCACTCTTCGAAGAGATATACGGAGCTAAAAGCAGAGAGCTAGCCACCAGCTACAACAATATTGGAGGGTCGTGCTATCTTCAAGGAGATTATACAGAGGCATTAGAGTATTACGGTAAGGCATTAGAAATTACCGCAAGGATGCTTGGTAGTGAGCATCCAGATACTAAAATTATACAACAGAATGTAGATGATATCAAAACTATACTAAATAAATAACCCAAACCCTCACATCCAAAACAGGTGTAGGTCATGAAAAAAACAATTATTATGAATCAGGAAGTTCTTCAAATTATTTTAGTGTTAGTAGTGTTAGCACTTTATATTTATCTATTGGCTAGGTTGCGCCATCGTGTGACGGCGTTTCGTAACTATTTCTTGTTGCCTGTAACGGCTCTGTTGGGTTTTGGGGTTTACTTTGCGGGTTATTATGCTTTGGGGGATGATGGTGTTGTGGTGAATGTTATTTTGGCTATTTTCTCGACTGTTGAGATGGTGGTGCTTAAAAGTGATATCGTGGGGATTGCTCAGTCGTGCCGCGATAGTGAGTTATATATGTTTCTATTTGGTCTAGCGCATGCTATGGCTATTGTCTTAATTGCTACTACTGTACTCAGTATATGGGGTAAGCGACTTACTACAAAGATTATGTTACGTATTAATCGCAAGAAACGTAGTTATATCCTATTTGATGTAAATGAGGAGGCAATGACTTTGGCTACTGACTTGCTGAAGAACGATAAACGCCGACTAGTTATATTTGTCAGTGAAGATAATAGTAAAACTACCGAGATTGAACGTATGGGAGCATATTATATTGACTCTGCTAAGTCTCGTAATAGGGTGGGGGGAAGTTCGCTATTTAGTAATATAGTAAGCTCTAATTCGGAATTATTCTATATCTCCAATAACGAGTCTAAAAATATGAATGGTGCATTACAGATGCTATCATTACTTAAAAAGCTGCCTAAAGATAAGTTAAAGATTGCAGAGGAGAGTATTGATATGCATATACGCATAGCTTCAGAGGATATGCAACAGGTCTTTATGGAGGCTCGCAAAGCTCAAGGTGTAAACCTTAACTTCTCAATATTCAACGAGGCTGATATAATAGCAACACAATTGATAAATAACTATCCACCTGTCAGTTATATTAAACCTGACACTGACACAGCTACTGCTACTGTGGATTATGATATAATGATTATAGGTTTCGGTAAGCGCGGGCGCGCTATCTTGCGTAAAACTATTGAGTTTGGACAATTTATTGGTTCGACATATCGCGCTACTATCGTTGATGTGGCAATAAAGCAGAAGATAGGTAGTTTTAATGCTACATATCCTGCGGTAACCAAATGTTACGATATTGATACATTTGATGGACATGCTAGTAGTGATGATTTCTTTGAGTTGTTACGCAATCGTAGCTCTAGTCTAAAGCAGATAATAATATCACTATCAACCGATAATGAGAATATCAAGCGAGCAATAGAGATTCACAAAATCCTAACTACACTGAAACGTACTGATATAGATATCATAGTAGTAACACACTCTGAGGATGATTACGACTATATGCACACCAGTAATAATTTTGCATCGCTACATTGCATAGGTCGCAACAACGAAATCTACACTGAAGAGATTATCGTTAACGATGCAATAGCAGCTAAAGCAGTAGTATCACATAATTACTACAATGCCAAGAAACGACCAGAAAAGCGACAGGAGTGGCGTACACTTTCTAGTCATAAGCAGCAGAGTAATATATCAGCATCGTTACATATCCCTACTAAATTAGCATTGATGGGATTAACAGCTGAGGAGTTACAACAATTTGCTGCAAATGAGAAATATCTAGACTTCCTACGTAGCAATAAGGAGAGATATGATAACCTAGCTCGCACCGAACATTTACGTTGGAACGCATTCCATTATGTACGCGGTTGGCAACAATGGGAGTTAAGCAACGAAAACTGTGCAGGAAAGCCAACAGGTGACGAGATACGCAAACTACATATATGTCTAGTAGAATGGGATGCTCTTGGAGCTCTAGATACTCACCAAGGACAAGAGGTAGGCACATACCAAGGCTACGACTACGATAACTCAGACAATATCTGGGAGAGCCCAGAACAATAAAACAGGACTACCTAGGGGCGAAAACAAAAAGAGAGATTCGTTTGAATCTCTCTTTTCTGGTGGTGCCACCAGGAATCGAACCGGGGACACAAGGATTTTCAGTCCTTTGCTCTACCAACTGAGCTATGGCACCTTCCCTATTTGCGATTGCAAAGATAGGGGCTTTTTATTTCTTATGCAAACTTTTAGGGTGAAAAGTTTGATTTATTTTTTCTCTTGATTGGTTATGCTTTGTTTATCAATATGTTGTGTGGGTTATATTTTATATGTAACTTGCGGTTGATTATTATTTGTCACATTATGCGTAGGTTAATTAAATATGCTTGGGCTAATGCTCTGTTGGGTGAGGAGCTGCTAGTAACTACTACTGGTGCGCAGGTTCGTATTATCTCTATTGGAGGAGAAGAATGTGATGGTGTGGATGCTCCTGATTTTATGGATGTGAAGTTGGAGATTGATGGCAAGCTGTGGGTAGGCTCGGTGTGTTGTGATGTGCGCTCCTCTGATTGGTTTCGTCGTAATAATCATTGTAAGGGTGTGTTTGATTCGGTACTGTTGTATCTGGTAGAGGAGGCTGATCATCAAGTTTACCGCAAAAGTGGTGAGTTAATTCCTACGCTTGTTCCTCCTAACTGGTTGTTGCTTAGGTCGCAAATCTTTAGATTCCTTTTTGGTACATCTGATATGCCTTGTGCTAAGGGTATCGCTAATATCTCAAAGGTGGATATGGCTGGGTGGATAGAGAGCTTGGCTTTTGAGCGTTTACGTGATAAGATTGCGCGTATCAAGGGTTGGTATGATTCCACTTGTGGTAGCTGGGAGGATGTCTGTTATGCTACCTTTGCGCGAAATTTAGGGTTTGGGATTGATAGTGATATGATGGAGGAGCTGGCTATGCGTACCCCGCTGGCGTTGTTGCAACGTGTTAGTGACTCGCAAACGCAGGTCGAGGCGTTGCTCTTTGGGCAAGCAGGGGTGTTGAATTCTCAGTGGTTCAAGGGTGATGATTATTATCAACAGCTATGTCGTGAATATGCGTTTTTGGCTAATAAGTTCTCGTTATCTGCTATGGATAGTAGCTCTAAATTGGATTTTAGGGGGAATGTTAAAACTTTCCCGTTTAGGCGTATTGCTGTGTTGGCGCATTTTGTTAAGGGTGGATTTAGATTAATGCGTAGCATTATTGATACTGATGACGAGCAGGAGCTGCGTAAGCTGTTCAATGTTGAGTTT
The DNA here is from genome assembly GCA_044433325.1 of Bacteroidales bacterium. GTDB lineage: Bacteria > Bacteroidota > Bacteroidia > Bacteroidales > Muribaculaceae > HGM05232. Next base: position 939 of record JAWXTT010000137.1, on the reverse strand, counting down.
ACAGGGTATTGGGCTACTCATTCCTCATTTGATAAGCCTGCATCCAGTGTGGCGCGCGTAATTAGCCGTAAGAGTGTAGATATAGTTATTATCAATAGTGTTGTCCCTATTAATTACTATTATGGCGAGTATATAGGTGATTTTAGCTATTGTGAGAAGGGGGTTAGATTATTGGAATCTCTAGCGGCTGAGGATAATTCGATAGTGCGTATCTTTAAGAGCAAAGGGGTAAAAGTCCCAGATGCATTAACATCACAAGCTCTAATCCAACTATACCGCAACTACTGCCAAACACATCGCTGTGAGCATTGCCGCATTATGAGCTGTATCCTATCTGTAAAATAAATAAAATAGACTATTCAGTTGGTGGTTTATATCCTACTGGGTTTCGAGGTTTGTTATGTTCTGCTTTTTCAGATTTCAGTTCAGCTAGAGTTTCGTTGATTAGCTCTAGTTGCATACGGGTGTCATCGTTTATATCGTTGTAATCTGTAAATACCTCCTCGATATACTCTTTAAGTCCTGTAATTTCAGCTTGTAGTTCAGCAACTTTATCAGCAGGAGTTGCGGGCAACGCGTGGCGAATAGCTACGAATGCTCGCATAATAGCTATATTTACATTTATGGCAATATCACTATTTAGTATGCCAGATAGCATAGCTAAACCCTGCTCTGTAAATGCATAGGGTAGTTTGCGATTTCCACCCCAACTTGATGTTCCATTTTGGAATATCAAAAATTCGTCAGGTGTTAGTTGGAACATAAAATCAGCAGGAAAACGTTTAAAGTTTCGTTTAACAGCTTTATTTAGATTAGATGTCGTAACTCCATACATCTGAGCAAGGTCACGGTCTAGCATTACTTTTTGACCTCTAATTTCATATATTTTATTCTGAATAATTGCTATCTGTTCCATATCTATTCAGTAGGTGGTTTATA
>JAWXTT010000136.1:0-6095 GCA_044433325.1 Bacteroidales bacterium | reverse complement strand
ATGACTGATGATATTCTATACTTAACTTATGCTGACACCGATTACCTACCACTACCAGCAACAGGCTTTACGGCAGGGGTTAATGCGTGTGAAGTGATTCAGCTAACCAATGACACCTTATCACTTGAATACACCACCGCTGACGCTCAGTTATACCGCTATCAACTAACTAAAAGATAGCATCTTTTGGTGTATTTGCCTAAATGTCGTACATTTGCAATCTGATTGATAATAATTTAAACAAACTATATATAACAATGAACTTTGTAGAGGAGCTTAAATGGCGTGGAATGTTGCATAACATTATGCCAGGAACTGAGGAATTACTAATGAAAGAGATGACAGGTGCATACGTAGGTATAGACCCAACGGCTGATTCTCTGCATATTGGTCACTTAGTTAGTGTGATGATGTTAAAGCATTTTCAACGTGCAGGACACAAACCATTTGCGTTGATTGGTGGTGCAACAGGTATGATTGGTGATCCATCAATGAAGTCACAAGAGCGCAACTTACTTGATGAAGCAACCCTTCGTCATAACCAAGAGGCAATCAAGAAACAACTTTCTAAATTCTTAGACTTTGAAAGTACAGCTGATAACCGTGCCGAACTAGTAAATAACTATGACTGGATGAAAGATTTCACCTTCCTAGACTTTATCCGTAACGTAGGTAAACATATCACTGTTAACTACATGATGGCTAAGGATTCAGTTAAGAAACGTCTATCAGGTGATAGCCAACATGGTATGTCATTTACTGAATTTTCATACCAATTGCTACAAGGTTATGACTTCCTACACCTATACCAAGAGCGTGGTTGTAAGCTACAAATGGGTGGTTCAGACCAATGGGGTAATATCACAACAGGTAGCGAAATGATACGTCGTATAGCTGGTGGTGAGGCATTTGCATTAACTTGCCCACTTATCACTAAAGCTGACGGTGGTAAATTCGGTAAAACTGAGAGTGGTAACATCTGGTTAGATCCTAACTACACATCACCTTACAAATTCTACCAATTCTGGTTAAATGTATCAGATGCTGATGCTGAGAAATATATCAAAATCTTCACAGACCTTTCACAAGAGGAGATTATGGGCTTAGTAGCTGAGCAAGCAACAGACCCAAGCCAACGTCCTATTCAGAAACGTCTAGCCAAAGAGATTACTACAATGGTACACTCAGCTGAGGATTATGAAGCAGCAGTTGAAGCATCACAAATCCTATTCTCAAACAAAGCATCAGATATTCTACATAAGATTGACGAGCAAACCCTACTATCGGTATTTGAGGGAGTGCCTACTTTTGAGGTTGAGGCATCAATCATAGCTAATGGTGTAGAGCTTGTAGAGCTATTGACTACACACGCAGCAGTATTTGCATCAAAAGGCGAAATGCGTAAGCTAGTACAGGGTGGTGGCGTATCAGTTAACAAGGAGAAAGTAGCTGATTCAGCTATGAAAGTGGATAGCAGCATGTTACTTAATGGTAAGTATCTTTTAGCTCAACGTGGCAAGAAGAATTATTACCTAGTTATAGTGAAATAACAGAAAGGGGAGGGCAAAATAAACCTTTTAAGAAATGGCTTATAATTCACTATCACAGTGAGTTGTAAGCCATATTTACGTTAGTAGAAATTCAGCAACTGGAATCATCGTAACAGTCATGCCATCCCTCTCAAATCTATCACTCTGATTTAGCGTAACTATATACCCTTCTGTTAGCTTTAGATCCTGCATAGCCATTATAAGACCATTGTATTCGCGGTCAAAATTATCATCATTAACCTCAGCGCACACCTGTATCGCTGATACTATTTTACCCCTATCCATAGTAATAAAATCACATTCGCCATGATTTTTATAATAAAATATCTGCTTATAGCATCTACGGAGAGATAGATAAACTAAATTCTCTAATCGACGACCATAATTTTCACTAGTAGCAATTGCCACCTGGCTATACAGTCCCATATCCATTACATACACCTTTTTGGGGTTGCGTGCTTGTACCTTTAATGAGTGGTTAAACATCGGTACGAACTCTAATAAGTAGCAATCTTTCAGATATGAGAAATACTCTAAGATGGTAGCCGCAGACTTAATTCCAAACATCCCCACTAATTTATTCGCTGATACTAGATTCCCTATATTAGTAATCAGATATGTAGTAAGTTGGCGAAGCGAGTTAAGATCACGCACCCCATGTCTTACCGCTATATCGCGCACCAATATATCATCTATAAGTGTAGTTATAATCGTTGATATCTCACTCTTCAGATACTCAGGAACACCCCCATTCTTTAGATATTCACGCACTGTTTGTTCGTTACTCTCCAACCCCTTAAAGGCTGAGTACTCCATGAACGAGAATGGGAATAGCTCCATTGTCAGATGTCTTCCAGTAAGGTGTGTACCCAGTTCCACACTTAGCATTGAGGCATTTGAGCCAGTGATAAAAACCTTGTAACCCTCGCGGAGTAGTTGGTTTATATATTTCTCCCATCCTTTAATAATTTGTATTTCATCAAAGAAAAGAACATCTATATTACGCGCTTTGATAACACTATCAAGGCGTATAAAGTCACCCATATCAAACCCCGATAGCCTAATATCATCAAAATTAAGATATATAGCATCACCATAATCGCGTTGTAATAGTTGCAATAAAAGTGTGCTTTTACCGCATCTACGAATACCTGTAATTATGGTAGCATAAGAGTTAGCAATTGGGATTTGAGATAACGCAGTGCGATTAAGCCCTGTGTTCTGTTCAACAAAACTAGCCCTCTGTGAGTTTATTATAGCCTCTATCGATTCTTTCCGTATCATCTTTCAATTATATTAAATAATATCTTTCGATACAAATATAAGATATCTTTTATTATTATCAAAACTTATTGCAAAGAAAATTATAGTGAAATAATGTGAATAGATTTGGAAGTTCCAAATAATATTCATATCTTTGCATCGCTTTTGAGATAATACACCTTCTCAAAAGATGAGGATTGTCTTATGGTGTAATGGTAGCACTGCAGTTTTTGGTTCTGCCTGTCTAGGTTCGAATCCTGGTAAGACAACGAAAGTGGAAGGGGTGACCGTAAGGTCACCCCTTTTTGTTGATACTTAGTTAGTTTTCACACTTTTTAAATTAGTAAAATCAAAAGGATATTGTAAAAGTATTACCTTTGTGCCATAACTTTTAAATTAAAAAATTATGATTAAAAGATTAACCATTGTTCTATTAGCACTTTTGCCATTACTATCATTATCATCATGTAGTGAGAAGACTTACCAAAGTGCGTACCAGTACCAAATAACTTATTGGCATTCCGACTCAGATGACTCTTTAACTGAGTATGCAACTGTCAAAGCATTTTACACTGCGCAAGGTCTAACATTAGACACAACATTCTATTCATCAGGAGATTCTTATGATGCTAATGACGCATTAGCTATTGAAGAGTTCCAATCTGCAATGTTATATATTTCAGACACACAAATTGAAGATTTAGATCTTTCAGTAGGTGTTGTTTACACATTAGGATTGGTTAGTGCATACTCTACTGATGGTGCTGAACCTCTTGAGTCATTCACTTACACACAATATTAAGGGGGAAGTAATAGCAATATATAATAGGTTGACCTATTAGTCTTTATGATAAATAAAGTCTAATGGGTCAACCTATTTGTGTTATAAAATTGTATTAAGGGGTGCTATGACAATTGATGAAACAGTTGCATTTTCCCATTTGTAATTTGTTTATAATTTTACTGGGTCAGTTTTCAGAACTCTCCTTAAATTTTATTATCTTTGTACAATTAAGCTAATGCATCTAACTACTCATTATGACTAAAAGATTAACAATTATTTTAATAGCTATTTTGCCATTATTTGTTTTAACATCTTGTGATGAGATATTTGATTCAACCAGTGTTTACAAATATGGAGTAACTAGTTTTTATAGCACATCAGGTTCAGTAACATCAGATTTATATGCAATATCTGAATTATATGCTGATTACGGATTGTATTTAGAGCAAGAATTTGAGATTAAAGGGATTTCATATAAATCTAATGATGTATTGGCAATATCTGATTTTGAGCAACTTATCAACTCTGTTTCAGATGCACAGATAGAGCGTTTAGGATTATCCAAGGGTACAACATTCACCATTGCATTAATGGATATGTTAGTCCCAGCAGATGAAGATAATGTTATAGCATTTTACACATATATTGAGTATTAAGATATGCAGGAAAGGATTCAGCAGATACGCATCGAAGAATTTAACTACCCACTCACTGACGATAGGATAGCCAAGCACCCCTTATCGCAACGTGACAGCTCTAAACTATTACTGTATCGTGGAGGAGAGATTTCCCAATATCAGTTTAGTGATGTAGCTACGTTACTACCCGAAGGTAGCCAGTTGATATATAACAACACCCGCGTTATCAATGCACGAATCCGTTTCCAAAAACCCAATAATGGTGCAACAATCGAGATATTCTGTCTTGAACCCATCGCGCCTAATGATTACTCCTTAGTCTTTCAGACCACTGCTGAGTGCCGTTGGCTCTGTTTCATAGGCAACGCTAAACGTTGGCGTGAGGATCGTTTAACACAAATAGTTAATGTCGATGGCGCGCAAGTCACCCTATCAGCCACCCGTGCAGGGCGCAGTGGTAACGCTTTCGAGGTGATATTCTCATGGGATAACCCCTCAGTTACCTTTGCCAGTTTGTTAGAGGCTATCGGTGAGATACCCATCCCGCCATACTTAAACCGTAAGACCGAAGCATCCGACAGTGTCGATTATCAAACCGTTTATTCACAAGTAAAAGGCTCAGTAGCCGCCCCAACAGCAGGGCTACACTTCACCCCCGAGGTGTTAGCCAAGGTTGATAGCCGCGGAATAACACGTCATGAAGTAACCCTACATGTAGGTGCAGGCACATTTCAGCCTGTCAAGAGCGATACCATAGGTGAGCATCAGATGCACACCGAGTTTATCTCCGTTACGCGTCAGTTATTACTCACCCTTATGGATAATCGCCCCGTCATTGCCGTAGGTACCACATCGGTGCGCACAGTAGAATCATTGTACTACATAGGGTTAATCCTATTAGACAACCCCAATGCCACCCCTGAGCAGTTAGAGGTAAGCCAATGGTATCCATACCAACCGCGCGAGCGTGAGATTAGTGTTACGGATAGTATCGCCGCCATCATTGATTATCTAGACCGCAACAACCTAGATAGTTACGTTGGTAGCACCCAGATTATGATAGCCCCAAGCTACAAGTTTAATATAGTCAAAGGGATAATCACCAATTTCCACCAACCACAATCAACGCTACTGCTATTAGTATCAGCCTTTGTTGATGGTCATTGGCGCGAGATTTACCAGTACGCCCTATCCAACAACTTCCGTTTCCTAAGCTACGGTGACAGCTCCCTGCTACTCCCTTAAACGATTAGGATAAATGACAGTTAAGTTCGGAAAAATCAACAAAACGCATACTTTTCCGAACTTAACAGTCAAAAATAGTATTATTCTTATCCAAAACTAGCATAAGTAGGATGACATGTCTGGTGGTAATTAATCATCTCCTACTAAATCTTCCCATTTGGGGTTAAATGAGTCTATTAATTCTTCTTTCCATTTACGCTTCCAATTCTTTAATTGTTTTTCTCTAGCTATAGCCTGATTTATATCTCCGAAATCTTCATAATAAACAATTTTTGTACACTTATAAAGTTTCGTAAAGCCCTCATAACTAAGAGATTTATGTTCGTAAATACGCCTATACAGATTATTAGTAACACCAATATACAACACGGTATTGGTGAAATTGGTCATTATATAAACTGAATAGATATGCATATTGAGAATAAAACTACACCTTTTGCTAGATAAATGCAAATATATTGATACAAATTTTCATGAATCAATAATATATACTATTGTCATCCTGAACTTGATTCAGAACCTTAGCCGTTTGATTCAGTACCTTTCCAGTTCAACATCAGCACCTTAGCTTGCTTTGACGTCAATTGCTAAGTTCCTGAATCAAGTTCAGGATGA
>JAWXTT010000135.1:0-6113 GCA_044433325.1 Bacteroidales bacterium | reverse complement strand
TTTATTATACATGTAACTCTTCTCCAAATAGTAACAATATTTACAGCGCAGGTTACATTCAGCTCCAACAGGCTTTACCATTACATACAGAGGTTTACTATTATTCATGTGTAGTATTTAGTTATTAATTTATCTGAGTTTTTACTCTATTTTCTCACAAGTTAGGTTAATGCTTATAACTGTGATGTGAGATAACAAAGATATAAATTTATTCTCAATTTCAGAGCCTTTAACTCCTCAAGAATTATCTAAAAAAACACCCTCAGATATCATATATTCAGTTTTAGCTGAAAATGATATTTGAGAGTGTTTTTATTAAGAGGAGTTAATCGTGTATTTACGGGGACTTCTAAAAATTGAATAAAACCAATTATTATAAGTCCCCTTAATAACAATTTTTTTAGTAACCTTTATCTAATTATCTCTTTGTCTAATTGTGAGAGAGCATAATTATATGCTCCCAATGATATAGCTTTAGGTGCGCCTAGTGCTGAAATTGCTACGCCTACACGTTTCTGTTCATCATAGTTTATGTATTCATCTGTTCCATAAATTTTAATCTTTCTAGGACTACCCTGAGCATATTTTACTAGTTCCGTTTCATCATCCAAGTCATAGACTGTTGGTTGCACGCGATTCACCGTATCACCTGAAAGCGTCTTGATAGAGCTACGCATCTCCCGTAGTAGTGCTGGCATAATATATTTTTTAGCAGCAGTAATTCCACCACCTATTACCACAATACCATCTAGGAGCGAAACCGCAGTTGCCATAGCATTACCAGCTACTTCACCTAATGTTTCAAATGCTTTAATCGCGGCTGAGCTGTCCCCCTCACGATTACCCTCAGCTATATCAAATATATCTTTAGGCTCTAACAGCTCATTTGAGCCTGACTCCTGAGCATACACGCGCTTTATCGCGCGTATAGCTACACCATCTTCACAAATAATATCTTGTGATAGCTTATTAGGAAGACAGAACGTTTCTATACAACAATTATCACCTAAATGCAATCTATTATCATAGACATGACCAATACCAAAACCAGTCCCAAAGGTGTATCCAATGATTGATTTACTCAGTCTTGTTCCACCAATATCTTTAATTTTCTGATTTAATTCAGGTAATTTACCCGCTAGAGCCTCGCCATAGGCAAATAAATCACCATCATTATTTATATATACAGGAATATTAAAATGGCGTTTCAAGAATGCCCCTAACGCTACACCATCCCTAAAGGATGGAAAGTTTGGGAGGTATCCACCTATAATACCATTTACATAATCAGCAGGACCAGGGAAGGCGAAACTAATAGCTACTGGAGCTTGGTCTATACTTTTTATTACAAGTTCAAACCCCTTAACCATCTGTGCTAGACATTCATCTAAATTACTAGACATAGATGGTAATGTTATTGGGTCAATAATGAACTTATTAGCTTGCATAGCACCAAATACAAAGTTAGTCCCCCCCGCATCTAATGTAACTACTATTCTGTTATCAAATCTATACATAATATTTACTTACTATCTATAACTGATTACTTCCAGTTATAATCATCCATTGAGTAGGAGCTATTAGGAATAGACTTGATTATAGTTGTAGAAGAGGTAGGATTACTCTCCATATTTTTGAATAGTGATGCTCCCATAATTGCACCCTCTATCTCTATATTTACCACTTCTATTTCTGGTGTTTTATAATTTAACTTTTTCATAATTGTTTATTATTTTTACTTTGTTTGTTTAATATTAATAATCATCCATTTGTTATTTCAATAATCTCTATCTGTCATTTCAATAATCTCACTATTGTCATTCTGAATTAATAATCCCTATTTGTCATTCTGAATTAATAATCCCTATTTGTCATGCTGAATTAATAATCCCTATTTGTCATGCTGAACTTGATTCAGCACCTTAGTAGTTTGATTCAGCACCTTTCCAATTAACATCAGCACCTTTCCAATTAACGCTTTAACTTAGCTACTTCGGGTGTCAATTACTAAGTTCCTGAATCAAGTTCAGGATGACAGCCTTGTGTGACTTACAGGATGACAGCCTTATGTAACTTACAGGATGACAGCCTTGTGTGACTTACAGGATGACAGCTAGGGGGGGGGAAGTAGGGTCAGTAGGCATTTCCCTAATGACCCTGATTACCCATTGAAACCTGTTTCTATTATTTTACTATCACTTTACTTATTTCACCTGCTACATTTACTATATACGCACCTGATGCTACATTAATAGCAGTTTTGCTATCAGCTACACCATTAGCTACAATAATACCAGACATATTAGTTATAGCGTATGCACCTGCACCCTCAATGATAATTGAACCATTAGCAGCATAAACCTTAGCACTAGCAGTTGCATCGGTTACTGATGATACTTTAGAACCAATAGTAATAGTTATCTGACCATCTTCAACCGCCATAGGAGAATCTAATGCTACGGCAGTATCATCTAAAGTTACTGACTGTGTTCCTGCTTTAGTCATTATTAGTTGCGCTCCTTCTGTTGCATTAGATATAGCTACTGTGTAAGATTTGTCAGTTTCACTAGCTAGTGTGCTATATGCGCAATAGCTCTTGTCATTAGCTTGAATGCTCATTTCTGTTTTGTCATCAGATAATGCACTCATCTTACCTACACGGTATTGTTGCTTATCACTACCATCAAATATAAATATACGATCTAGTACTACACCATCAGCATCAACTAATTCAAATTTATATTTCTCAACAGTAATCTCAGCACTTTCATCATCAGATGTAGTTACGTTAGTATTAGCTTCTGAAGAACTTAATTTAACTGCAAATACAGTACCTGGAGCAAATTTACATTCATCATTTGAAGTGAATAATCCATTACTATTTAATACTTGCATAATTGATACATCTTCAATAAAATATGTACCAGTATAAGTTTTACCAGCAGGTATTACATTCCAACCATTATCATCTGATGTATTATCTGCATCACAGAAACGGTTACCCTCACGACCAGCAGTTAATGCAGTAGTAGCAGCATCTTGGTCAGCAGCAATAAATTTATATGTATGAGTGCTGTTAGTTACGAATTGAATAGCTTCACCTATCAGACCTGAGTCATCCACATACATATCCCAGTTACCATCGTCAGCCCCATTAGTCAGTCTTCTTTCTCCATTATAATCATAAGTAGCATAATCTACACCTTGTACAGCTTCTTCATATACACCATTAACTAGTTTAAGTACTGAACCTGTTCCTGCAGTCACTTCAAAAGGTAAACCTAGGTTAAACCACTCTTCATTATTCTCTTTACCATCAGTATAAGTGAATGTCTTGATAACCTCAAGTTTTTCAACAGTAATATCTTTTAGCCCCTCAGCATTTACTTCACCATCCTCTGCTATGGTTATTAACTCATACTCTTCACCACCAGTTAGTGTAAGTGTCTCAGTGCTATTTACACGCACCTCTTTACTCTCTGCATCTTCAAGTGTAGATGTAAATAAACTCCAAACAGAATCGGCTTCATATACAGACTTAGTACCCGCAGGAATATATAATGTAGCATTTATTTCAGTTTTATCATCATTGCAAATTCCACCAAAAATACCAGTATTAATACTAGATGGAGTATCTGTCCAATGCACATAAACCTTTGAAATTTTAGTACAGTTACTAAAGATATTATTCCCAAACGAAGTTACGCTAGATGCTATATTTATTGATTCTAAATTAGTACAATAAGCGAAAGCAAAATTACCAATAGTTGTTACACTAGATGCTATATCTAATGACGTAATCCCAGTACAACCACGGAAAGCATAAGTACCAATAGTTATTAACCCTTCAGGGAAAACTATTGCCGTAATTCCTGTACAATTAAGGAAAGGAGCATTTGTACCATTACCATCAGCAATAGATGTAACGTCATAAGTAATACCTTCAATCTCTACGGTAGCAGGAATAACTAGCTCGCCAGTTGGAACAAGACCTGTTACATCATATCCTGTAACTTCAGCAGTACTAGCGTCCGCATCAGTATCGTATGTTAGAATAACTTCAGTTGGTTCTGTTGAAGGAGTATCTTCATCTGGGTCTGTTGTATCACCCACTTCAATTAAAGTGAATACATTAATACTAGACCAAGTACTTGCTTCATATACAGAAGTAGTCCCAGCAGGAATGTATAGTGTAGCTGAACTAAAAATATTAGCAAATATACCAGCATTAACTGTAGTTGGAGATTCTGTCCAATACACATAAACCTCTGATAAGCTAGAACATCCATTGAAAACATTATTTCCAATTGAAGTTAAGCTAGATGGTATCTTTATTGACTCTAAACCGCAGGTACCAAAAGCATATTTTCCAAGTGCTGTTACGCCAGATGGTAAATTTATTGATTTTAAATTAGAGCACTTATTGAATGCAAAATCACCAATAGATGTTATACTTTCTGGTAAAACTACTGAAGTAATTCCTGTACAACCCGCGAAAGGAGAAACAGTAGCAGAAGTACCATTAGCAATAGATGTAACGTTGTAAGTAATACCTTCAATCTCTACGGTAGCAGGAATAACTAGCTCGCCAGTTGGAACAAGACCTGTTACACCATCATATCCTGTAACTTCAGCAGTACTAGCGTCCGCATCAGTATCGTATGTTAGAATAACTTCAGTTGGTTCTGTTGAAGGAGTATCTTCATCTGGCTCTGTTGTAAATTCGTCAACCGAGGTAAAATAAGTAGCCCAATCCTGATAATACGATGTACAATCTGTTGGTACATATAGTATAGCTGAAGCACTAATATTAGTGAAAACGTCAGTGCTAGGTGAAACTATTTTACTCTCATCTGTCCAATTAAAATAAACTGATGCTAACGCCGAACACCCTTTGAAAGCATTTGCTCCAATCGAAGTTACGCTAGCTGGAATATCTACTGTTGTTAACAGTACACAGTTGTTGAAAGCATAATTCCCAATTGTTACTAAATTTGATGGTAAATCTATTGATGCTAACTTTCTACATCCTAAAAATGCATTAACACTAATAATTTTTACACTTTCTGGTATATTTACTGATATCATACCATTACATCCATAGAATGCATATTTTGCAATAGATGTTAAGCCTTCTGATAATTTTACCGATGTAATACCTGTACAGTTGTAGAATACTCCTGATTCTTTAGCATCTCCATCCTTAATAGATGTAACATTATAGGTAATTCCATCATACTCTACTGTTGCTGGGATTTCTAACTCACCAGTAGGTGTTTCATCATACCCTGAGACTGCGGCAGTTCCATCCTCACTTGTTTCATACGTTAAGTTGTCCACTGTTATAATGGCAGCTGTAGCAGTTTGTGCTAATATTAATGCTAAGGATAGCATTAATAAAAATCTAAATTTCGTTTTCATTTGCATTTAAATTTATTGTTAATTAAGTTGTAAATATTTCTATATTTAAGTATTATATATTTCAACACTAAGTTGAATATTTATATCCACTATTCTTCACTAAATCTGAGTATTATGTTTATTTATGAATTGCTGTAAGAATTAGATTGTCTCATGGTAATAACTCTCACATAATTTATATTTCAACCCAAATATAATTAATCTTAAAGCAAAAAAAATAGAAACACAAAACAAATTTAGGCTACAAACATTTTCTGCAAAGAAATAGATAAAATAGTATCAGTTTATGAGCCGACTATTCAGGTATATCCCTATAGCACAACAAGTAAACCTCCATCATCCCAATAGCCATATATAAAGAGAATTAAAAACACTCCAACCCAAACCAACAATATTATGGGGACTTCTTATAATCGAATAAAATCAATTATTAGAATTTCGGTCTTGGTATCTTGTTTCAAGGCACTGCAGGAGCAGATAGAATGTTGTCAGGCTCTGGAGTATATCCATTTGAAAGTTCTACTGGAGGTGGTACAGTCTACAACGAAGAGATCAGAGATCTCCTCGCACAGGTTGAAGAGCGACTAACACGTATCGAACGCAAGATTGACGAGATAGCTAAGGCACAACAGTGTACATTTAAGCTATACGACAATCAAGATTTGATGGAGATGTTGCATATGTCCTATCGA
>JAWXTT010000134.1:0-6121 GCA_044433325.1 Bacteroidales bacterium | reverse complement strand
CGCTGTTGCGCCCTTTCTCACGTATCCAATACCGTAACAGATTACTGTTAGCGTTCCCCCTACTCCGCCTATTAGGGCTACTGTCCAATCGACACTGTCAGGGATATGCATTGGTATGGTTGGGATGAATATGCCGCTTAGAATATCTGTGCCTAAATCAAATTGGGATATGGATATCATAACGGTGATAAATAGCAACACGGCGCACATCTCCATAATGCGCGCAAAGAGTTTAAATCCGCCTATGAAGATTAGTGTTCCTGCTAGCAGAGAATGTATAATTCCATAAATGACCTTAGAGTGTTCACCAAAGGCTGGGTAAATGGCTGTGGCGGCTACTCCGCACGCGCTGATTAGTGCGCCTGAAACGAAATAACTCCACAGAACGAAATAGATTATAAAGGGAACTTTGAACCACATACCTAGGTTGTTCATACACCCCTCGAGTATGGTTGTACCTGTCTTTAGTTGCCAACGGGCGCACCCTTCGGTGATAAAGAATTTCATAAATGCACCTAGCACTACTGCCCATAATATGGTTGTACCTAACTTAGAGCCTGCCAGTGAGGCGGTAGCTAAATCACCTACCCCTACTCCTGCCATTGCCATAATTACGCCTGGTGTTAATATCCCTAGTAGGTTGCTTATCTTTTTCATAGGTGCGTACTTTTAAGGGAATTTAATTAGGGTGCGGAATAGCTTTTTTCCTGTGGCGGTTTGCATTAGGGTGTTATATAGATGTTCGGCTTTGTCGGGGGCGTGGTAGCCTGATAGTAAGTTAACTATTAGATCTGCCTCAAAAAGTGGTTGAAAGTTTAGCTCCTGCGCCTTGTCTGCTTGGTGGTGAGTGCCTACTATATCGGCTAGCCACTGTTTCTGTTCATGTGTAAATACGGCTAATGGTGATAGTAGCTCTTCGGCTACTTCGCGCCCTACTTTCTGTTGATTAACGGGTGAGGAGTTACCATACAGCTCCTTAGCGTGTGGGCAACCTATATCGTGTAGCCACGCTACTATCTCTAACATCTCAACCTCTTCGGTACTTAACCCCTCACCTACGGCTATTAGGTGGGTGTAGCTAACTACCTCTTGGGTGTGCTGTATATCGTCACGCATTAATTCAGGGAATTGTGCGTAATACTCTATTACTTTATTTGCTAGATAATCTTTGATGTATGGATTCATAGTATTGTCAATTTTTACAAAGATAGCTATTTATTAGTGAATTACGCAATATAATTCATACCTTTGTGGAATGGAAGTTAGATTAAATAAATTTATAAGCGATTCGGGATATTGCTCACGTCGTGAGGCGGATACTCATATCCAACGTAAAAAGGTTACTATTAATGGTAAAATTGCAGAGATTGGGGCTAAGGTTGCTCCTAAGGATGTGGTTAAGGTTAATGGTAATTTGATTGAAAATAATGGTGTGGATTCAGTATATATTGCTCTGAATAAACCTATTGGGGTTAGTTGTACTACTGACAAGGTGGATAAGAGTAATGTTATTGATTATGTGAAATTCCCTGCTAGGATTTTCAATATTGGTCGTTTGGATAAGGATTCAGAGGGTCTTTTGCTACTTACCAATAATGGTGATGTGGTGAATAAGATTCTGCGTGCTGGCAACAACCACGAAAAGGAGTACGAGGTATGGGTGGACAAACCTGTAACGGATGAATTTATTGTGAAGATGGCTAAGGGTGTACCTATTCTTGGCACTATTACTAAGCGTTGTAAGGTGGCTAAGTTGGGAGTTAACCATTTTAGCATAACTTTAACACAAGGTCTTAACCGTCAGATTAGACGTATGTGTGAGGCTTTTGGCTACGATGTGGTGGCTCTGCGACGTGTACGTGTTATGAATATTGGTCTTAAAGGGTTACCTGTGGGTCAATGGCGTATCTTGGAGGGTGAGGAGCTGACTATGCTGTTGGAAAGCCTTAAGGATTCGGATGGTCACGCTCGTGCATCTAAGGGTGCTGGTGCTGGCAAGAAGCAGTTTAAACCAACGATGTTTAAACGCACTGAGGAGGCTAAGGTGGCTGAAAAGCTAGAGAATAAACCTGCCTCTACTAGTGGTCGTGCCAATCGTGCTAAAGCGATGGCTGATAAGCGTGCTGTGGATGCTAAGGATAAGAATAAAACTAAGGTGGTTTCGTCGGGTCGTCGTGGTGCTTTCGGTAAAAGCAAGACTACTACTAATGCGTTGGCTAAGAATGCTAATCGTGTGGCTGCGGCTGGTCAAGACCGTAAAAGCTCATCTTTACGTAATGGAAAGAAAAGAGTAGTAAAAAGTAGCACTAAATTATAACCTAATAATAATATGAAAAAACTATTTCAATTGGCTGTTGTAGCTATTGTGGCTATGCAGTTAGTATCATGCTGTGAATCTAAAGAGGATGCTTTAAATAAGCAAATTGAGAAAACTATGGCTGAACATCAGTCAATAGGACTAGCCGTTGCGGCTGTCAAGGATGGGGAGATTATTTATAGCCACAGTTTTGGTTATAAGGATATGGATGCTAAAACACCTCTTGAAAATGGTGATATGTTCCGCATTGCTTCTATCTCAAAATCTTTTACTGCTACTAGCTTAATGCAGATGGCTGAACAGGGAAAGATTAATCTTGATGACGAGGTATCAAAATATGTTGGCTTTCCTGTGGTTAATCCTAAATATCCTGATACTAAGATTACATTGAAGATGTTACTTTCGCATAGCTCTAGTATGAATGACTCTCAGGGGTATTTTACACTTAATGCTATTAATCCTGACTCAACTAAGACATGGGCTGGTGCTTATAATGATTACGAGCCTGGCACACAATATGAATATTGTAATCTTGGATATAATACGTTAGGAACTATTCTGGAACGTGTCAGTGGTGAACGTTATGATAAATATGTGATAAATAATATCCTAGAACCTATTGGTGCTGAGGGTGGTTATTTGGTTGCTGATTTGGATTCGTCTAAGTTGGTTAAACTTTACTCATTCCAGTCGGATAGCACTTTTAAATATTCGCCAGCTGCTTATCAACAGAGTGCTGATTTCTTAGATAGATATGTGCAAGGAGTTACCACTCCATCATTCTCACCTACTGGTGGTCTTAAAATATCAGCTAATGACTTGGCTAAGGTTATGGCTATGCATATGAATTTAGGTGCTGTTAATGATAGTGTAAGAGTAATCTCAGACGAGAGTGCTATGAGTATGCAATCACTATACTCTCACCCTACTGAGGATGGTGAATTGGGTTACGGTTACGCATTAAGAACAACAGAAAATCTTATACCTGGATTAGTGATGATAGGTCACACTGGTAGTGCATATGGTGTTTATACATCTATGTTCTGGGATGCTGAACGTAACTTTGGTATCGTTACTATGACTAATGGTTGTAATCCATTCCGTGATAATGAATTTGTATCACTAACACGCACTATCACTAATGATGTATATAATATTCTGATTAAGGAGTAACTGGTAAATTCAACCATTTTTATTAACTTTGTATTTCATTTATCTAAAATGTTGGGATATTAGAGTCAAATATTAATACCACATTAAATAACTAATTTAGATATAATGAACGAGAGAGGAGAATAACAGCAATGTTACTTCTCCTCTCATATTTTTACTTAGCTTTTACTATTTCGCCCTACATTACGCCTGTTTCGCGTAGGTGTGTTTGCCATTTCCATGCTGATAGCATTGTGTCTTCAATAGATGTTTCACCTTTCCAACCTAATACAGTGTTTGCTTTTTCAGGGTTTGCCCAAATCTTCTCGATGTCACCTGCACGACGTTCAACAATCTTATATGGTACTTTTACACCAGTAGCTGTTTCAAAAGCTTTAATCAATCCTAAAACTGAAACGCCATTACCTGTACCTACATTAAAAATCTCAATCTTATCAGAATTAATCGCCTCATCTAACATACGGTCAATAGCCTTGACATGCGCCTTGGCTAGGTCAACTACATTTATGTAATCACGAATACATGAACCATCAGCAGTATCATAATCATCACCAAATACTGATAACTCTTTACGTATCCCCATAGCTGTCTGTGTTAGGTATGGAACTAGATTCTGTGGAACACCATTTGGCAACTCACCTATCAATGCTGATGGATGCGCTCCTACTGGATTAAAGTATCTAAGTAATACACTTTTAATCTTAGCTCCTGAGTTGATAAACTCTGTTATTATCTCCTCAGCAATCTGTTTAGTATTACCATAAGGTGATGTTGCAGGCTTAACGGGAGTTGATTCAGTTACTGGGTTGATATCTGGTTCACCATAAACGGTACATGACGAGGAGAACACAAAACCTGTAACTCCATATTTATCATTCAACTCCAATAGATTCATCAATGTATTTAGATTGTTGCGATAATACAGCAATGGCAATTCCATTGATTCCCCTACTGCCTTGCTAGCTGCAAAATTTATTACACCTTCAATATCTGTGTAATCTTTATATAACTGTTCAAGAGTAGCAATATCGGTACAATCACCCTCAACAAATGCTGGAGCAATTCCACTAATAGCCTCAATACCCTTTAGCACCTCAACATTACTATTTGATAAATTATCAATAATCACAACATCGTATCCTGACTGTTGCAATTCAACTGTGGTGTGTGAACCGATATAACCAGTTCCACCAGTTACTAAAATTCTGCCTTTTCCCATATCTTTAAAATAATTTATTTGGGTATTCACCCTTTTCGACCAATGCATTTATCTGTTTCATCACATTAGGTTTATCATCAGCGTAAGTTACACCGAACCATAGCGACGATGTATCATATACCTTAACAGTGCTAGTACCATCATTAATAAGTTTATTTACCATTGATGGTATATAAAATTCAGCTTTTAGCTCATCTTTATTAATGTTTAGAAAATCAATAAACTCCTTCTCAGAGTGTTCAAAATAGTCAGGAGTGAATCCCCACATATTCATCGACACTAAGCGGTTCTGATCAATAGCAACGACTGATTCATCACTATCTATATATGAAACCTCACCATCACGACGTTTAATTTTATGGCGTTCAGTCACATCAGTTAATAGAGATTCAGCTGATAGCTCACACACTCCACGTGAAACCTCGCCATTCTCAGACAATGTATTACCCACACGGAAACCTACCATGCAATATTTGTTTTCGCCACCTGCCATTTCAGTCAATGCTTTTCCTAGAATTTGGAAACTATCATAACCATAGAAATCATCAGCGTTAATCACCGCAAATGGCTCTTTAGTAACATTAACACCCATCATAATAGCATGGTTAGTACCCCAAGGCTTAACTCTTTCAGGATTAGGTTTAACTCCTGCTGGAAGTGCTGTTAAATCTTGGAATACTATCTCAATTTTGATATGGTCATTATATTTTGAAAGTACTTTTTCACGGAAATCCGCTTCAAAATCTTTACGAATTACAAATACGACCTTTCCGAATCCAGCGCGTATTGCATCATAAATTGAATAGTCCATAATGGTTTCACCCGATGGACCTATACTATCTAATTGTTTCAATCCTCCATAACGGCTACCCATTCCTGCCGCTAATACTAGTAAAGTTGGTTTAATCATAGATATATCTTTTTTATATTATTGTGTTATTTCTGTTATTTATTTGATGACAAAAATAATACATATTTTTAAATTACAAGTTAGATTCTAAGATTATTTGAATCTAACCCTAAATTTGTTAACTTTGCAATAGGTAAAAGGGGATTAATTAAAACTAGAAAACTATGAAATTTAGTGATATAATAGGAAATGAGCATATTAAAGAAAATCTACGTAATATTATTGACGCAGATAAAATTCCGCATGCAATATTAATTTCCGCACCAAAAGGTATTTCTAAGCTACCCTTGGCGCGTGCTACTACCCAATATATCCATTGTACTAATCGCATTAATGGAGATTCATGCGGTATGTGTCCATCCTGCTTACAACACCAATCATATAACCATGCTGATACATTTTTTATATTTCCTGTGGTCAAAAAAGGGGGTAAAAGCACTGATTCAGATGACTTAATTACTGAGTGGCGGGAGTTTATTAGTAAACACCCTAATGAGAGTAT
>JAWXTT010000133.1:0-6131 GCA_044433325.1 Bacteroidales bacterium | reverse complement strand
TACCATGTTTTTGTTAACAGTAATATCTGCTTCAACTAATACTTTCTCAGCTACTTTACCTGTTAATTCAGGGAATTTAGTGCGTAGGTCTAGTAGGATACAGTGGTTATCTGTTCCGCCTGATACGATCTTGTAACCTTTATCTGTAAATGCTTGTGCCATAGCTTTAGCATTAATTTGTACTTGCTTTTGGTACTCTTTATATTCTGGTTGAAGAGCCTCGCCAAATGCTACACCTTTAGCTGCAATTACATGCTCAAGTGGTCCACCTTGTACCCCTGGGAATACTGCTGAATCCAGTAGTGATGACATTGAACGAATATCGCCCTTTGGCGTTTTCTTTCCGAATGGGTTATCAAAGTCTTCACCCATAAGGATGATACCTCCGCGTGGTCCACGTAGTGTTTTATGTGTTGTTGATGTTACGATATGTGCATGTTTCACTGGGTTTTCTAATAAACCTGCCGCGATTAAACCTGCTGGGTGTGCCATATCAACCATAAACAGTGCGCCAATCTCATCAGCTAGGGCGCGCATACGTGCGTAATCCCACTCACGTGTATATGCACTAGCACCAGCAACGATTAATTTAGGACGCTCACGACGTGCAACAATCTCCATTTGGTCGTAGTCAACGATGTTAGTGTCCTCAGTTACACTATATTCAAGTGGTTGATATACTAGTCCTGAGAAGTTAACTGGTGAACCGTGTGATAGGTGCCCTCCGTGTGATAGGTTAAGTCCCATAAATTTGTCACCTGGGTTAAGTACTGATAGGAATACTGCCATGTTAGCTTGCGCTCCTGAGTGTGGTTGTACATTAGCCCATGTTGCTCCGAATAGCTCTTTTAGACGGTCAATAGTTAGTTGTTCTGATTCATCTACTACTTGACAACCACCGTAGTAACGACGTCCTGGGTAACCTTCGGCATACTTGTTGGTTAAACAAGAACCCATAGCAGCCATTACTTGGTCACTAACAAAGTTTTCAGAGGCTATAAGTTCTATACCCTTTTTTTGACGCTCGTTCTCACGTGCAATAATGTCAAACATTAAATCATCTCTCTTCATAATCAAATTATTTATTATTTTGTTTTTTTCTTTTCTTATTTCTTTTTTTGTACGCTCCACCCAAATTTGCCTACCGTTTCACCTAATTTATAATAATTGCCATGCGAATAGGCTAATAGGTTGGCGGCTGTCATATCGAATGTCCCTGTCTTAGGGTCGAGATATTTTTCATCAGCAATAACATTGACAACATCTGCAATAAACATATCATGTGTCCCTAGTGGGATGATATCCTTAACACGGCACTCAATGGCTATTGGTGACTGGTCTATATATGGAGCTTTTACCTTTACACCTGCAACGGGTGTTAGGTTCATCTCTTGAAATTTATTGTAATCTTTACCTGAACGTACTCCGCACCAATCGGTAGCTTTAGCTAACTCTTCGGTGGTTAGGTTTAGGGTAAATTCCATATTACGTTTAATAATATCATAACTGTGACGGCTAGGACGTACTGATATGTAGCACATGGCAGGGTCGGAGCAGATAGTGCCTACCCAACTAACGGTTATTATATTGTATTCCTGTTCATTAGCTCCACAACTTACCATAATGGCTGGTAGTGGGTAAATCATAGTTCCTGGTTTCCAGTTTTGTTTCATATATATATGGTGGTGGGTGTTATACTAGTTTTATATCCTCCATCTTGATTGTTTTCTCACAATAATGGCATTTGATTTCGTTCTTATCCGAGGATAGATGGAATCTACTTTTCATAGGCTCATTGTTGGTGATACATTTAGGGTTGTTACACTTAACTATTCCCACTATTTCATCTGGTAGGGTAGCTGTGTGTTTGTCAACAACCTTGTAGTCACTAATTATATTAATTGTGGCATTAGGAGCAATTATTGCTATGCGGTTAAGTACATCAGTAGGGAACAGGATATCAGCAATTTTGATAATTCCCTTTTTGCAATTACGTTTACTCTCAAGGTTGAAACCTATTGTTATGTTGTTATCTAATCCTGCTATCCCTAGTAGATTAACCACCTTGAATAACGATTTAGCAGGGATATGGTCTATGACTGTACCATTTTGTAGTGCAGCAACAGCTAACTTTTCCTTATTAATCATCACTTTTTCGCTCATAGTTTTATCTTTATTAGATTATTCACAAGTAATTCCTAACACTTTACAGATAATTGCTTGGCGAGCAAATAATCCGTTGCGAGCTTGTTGGAAGTAATAGGCTTTCTCGTTAGAATCGACATCTTGGTCAATCTCATTAACACGTGGTAGTGGGTGAAGAATACGTAAGTTATCTTTACTATCAGCTAACATCGCGTTGTTAAGATTGTATAAGTCCTTAACCTTTTCATACTCCATAATATCAGTAAAGCGTTCACGTTGTACACGTGTCATATATATAATGTCACTCTGGTTGATTACATCTTGTGAAAATTCAGTTGACTCAATATATTTTATACCGTGGCTGTCGCAGAAATCTTTATAGACTTGTGGCATCCCTAACTCTTTACATGCTATGAAATTAAAGGTAGGATTGAAGTAGTGCATAGCCATTAACATTGAATGGACTGTTCGACCATATTTAAGGTCACCAACTAGGGTGATAGTCAAATTCTCTAATGTCCCCTGTGTCTTATACATCGAGTATAAGTCAAGCATAGTCTGTGATGGATGTTGATTAGCTCCATCCCCAGCATTAACGATAGGTACTGGTGAAATCTCAGATGCGTAGCGTGCAGCTCCCTCAATATGGTGGCGCATCACTATCAAATCAGCATATCCACTAACCATCATTATGGTATCTTTCAGCGTTTCACCCTTAGATGAACTGGTAGTGTTAGCGTCCGAAAAACCTATTACACGCCCACCTAATCGGTTAACAGCAGTTTCAAAACTTAGCCTTGTTCGTGTAGATGGCTCAAAGAATAGGGTCGCTACAACTTTCCCCTCAAGAAGTTTTTGATTAGGGTTCTGTTCAAAGAAGCTAGCGTTCTTAATAAGTTCCAGAATCTCCTCTCTGGAGAAGTCAGATATCGAAACTAAACTTTCATTATTCATAATTTATGATTGAGATAATAGTTTTGGACTACATTAACGGTACTACAAAGTTACGTTTATTTTTTACAATATCAATCCCATAAAAACATATTTATTGAAAAGGGTTAAAAAAAAGGGTAACTTATATATTAGTTTCCCCTTTTTCATTACCTTTGTCTATTAATCATAACGGGTAGTTCTAAAAACTGACCCTTAAAAATAAAAACGAATAAAAATGGAAGAAGGCAACTGTTTCATCTTAAATATTGATAAATCAGTTTTTATAATTCCCCTAAGAAAATGGCAAGTAGTAGATTGGTAAAAGGTATAGTAATTGCAATGTGGTCGGTATTTATCCTAGGGGTGATATCGGTGGTAACTACGTTTATTCTAATATATAACGGTGTAGTTGGGTATATGCCTGCTGTTGAGGAGTTGAAAAACCCAACAGATAAGTTCGCTACAATTATCTATTCATCAGATGGTAAAGAGTTAGGACGTTTCTATCAGAGTATGTCTAATAGGGTATATGTTGATTATGACGAGATATCTGACAATGTAATCAATGCGTTAGTGGCAACTGAGGATGTGAGATATGAATCTCACTCAGGGGTAGATATGCGTGCCATAATGCGCTCGGTAGTAAAAAGAATAATTTTAAGACAAAAGCATGCTGGTGGTGGTAGCACCATTACTCAGCAATTAGCTAAACAGCTATACTCGCCATCGTCTGAAACGCTTTTTCAACGTGCATTACAGAAACCTATCGAGTGGGCTATTGCGGTCAAGTTAGAGAAATTCTACACTAAGGATGAGATAATCAAGATGTATCTGAATCAATTTGACTTCCTTAATAATGCTGTGGGTATTAAAACTGCTGCACATGTTTATTTCGGTAGAACACCAGAAGAACTTACTATTGAAGAGGCTGCTACATTAGTAGGTATGGTACAAAATCCATCATATTTTAATCCGATACGTTATCGTGAACGTACCCAGGGACGACGCAATATAGTATTGATGCAGATGAAAAATGCAGATATGATTACCGCTGCTGAATGTGATTCGTTACAAGCAATCCCATTGAAGTTAACTTACAGTCGTGTAGATCATAAGGAGGGGTTAGCTCCATATTTCCGTGAAGAGTTACGTCGCGTTTTACGTGCAAAGAAACCTGTTAAGAGTGATTATCACGGATGGGAGAAACAGAAATATGTGGATGATTCGATTGCGTGGCATACTGACCCTCAGTATGGTTGGGTCGAGAAGAATCGTAAGCCTGATGGTTCACGATACAATATCTATACCGATGGGCTTAGAATTTATACAACCATAGACTCGCGTATGCAACAATATGCTGAGGAGGCCGTTGAGGAGCATTTAGGGGGATATCTACAACCAATATTCACTCAGTCTAAAAAGGGGGTTAGGGGTGCGCCATACACAACAGATCGTGAGGAGTTAACAAGCGCGCAACTACAAACGCTAATAGATCGTGCCGTAAAACAGAGCGAAAGATATAGGATATTAAAATTAGCAGGATTATCAGCCGATGAGATTGAGGCAGATTTTAATACCCCTAGAGATATGCGTGTATTCTCATATAGTGGTGTTATAGATACCACGATGACACCTAAAGATTCATTATTATATCAGAAACATTTCTTACGTACAGGATTTATGTCAATGGATCCAATTAATGGGCATGTCAAGGCTTATGTCGGAGGTCCTAATTTTAGTTTCTTCCAATATGATATGGTATCATTAGGTCGTCGTCAGATTGGTTCTACTATAAAGCCATTCCTATATACCTATGCAATGGAGGAGGGTTTCACACCATGCGATATGTTCCTAAATGCACAACCTATTATGTATGACCTAAATGGTAATGAGTGGCAACCACGTAACCTAGGCACGGATCGTATAGGTGAGATGGTTGAGCTGAGATGGGCTTTAATGACCTCTAATAACTGGATTTCAGCTAGATTGATGGAATCATTATCACCTGAAACGTTGGTGCGTACTATGCATAATTTCGGGATAACCAATAAGTTAGATGCTGTTATCTCGCTCTGTCTAGGTCCATGTGATGTATCAGTTAGAGAGATGGTGTCAGCCTACACCGCATATGCTAATAAAGGGATGCGAGTAGCTCCACTATATGTCACTAAGATTGCTAATAGTAATGGTGATGTAATCTCTGAATTCTTGCCACAACATAGCGAAGTTATTAGTGAAAAAGCTTATTACAAAATCATATCAATGTTGACCGATGTAGTTGATTATGGTACTGGTAATAGGGTACGCCGCGCACCTTATAATATAAAAGCACCAATGGGAGGTAAAACAGGGACTACCAATTCTAATTCGGATGGTTGGTTTATGGGGTTCACTCCTGAGCTAGTATCTGGCGTTTGGGTCGGTGGCGAGGAGCGATATATTCACTTTAATGGAATAGCAATGGGGCAGGGTGCTACTATGGCATTACCAATATATGGATTATATATGAAAAAGGTATATGCAGATGAAACATTGCCATACTCACAAGAGACAGAATTTGAATTTCCTGAGAATTTTGACCCTTGCTATGACGAATTTGCTACAGGTTTAGATAGTTATAGAGGAGGCGTTGTTGATGCAGAGGAGTCTGTGATTGAGGGAATGTTTGACTAATAATTTAAGAGGAGCTAAAAAATAGATATAACAAAGGCAATTACTGATAAAATAGTAATTGCCTTTGTTATATCTATTTTTTTAGCTTAAATAAATGCTGTGTCATTCTTTATATTTACACGATCAGCTAACTTAGCATATGTGCGAGTTTTAATAAATTCACGTATCATCTGTAAATGTTTAACGTGGTGTATGTCAGTTCCGATAAAGTCAATCATATCATTTTGGAGTAACCACTCACTAATCTCCTTAACTTGATTACCATAAGCACCTGAAAATGATAGTAGATTAGCCTGAAACATAGTACCCGTTTGGTGGATTTGTTGATACCTTTCACGTTTAGTGTGATAATAATGATACCTTTCAGGGTGAGCGTATAT
>JAWXTT010000132.1:0-6137 GCA_044433325.1 Bacteroidales bacterium | reverse complement strand
CATAGCCATGATATATACCCCATTCAGTTGACCAAAAATTAGTTTACCACTATGCCCCTCGACAGTTGACACAGGAAAATTAGGGATAGTTTCATACGGAATAGTAACCTCCTTTACTATATGGTTAACCAATTCCCCTAAACCAGTACCTAGGATAATAGCAATTTCAGGTACTGTATTTACTTTAGTTTTAATAAACTCGGCAGTTTCTGTAATCATTTTAATCATAATATAGTCTCTTTTTTTAATTCTCCTATTTGTATTTACTTTTTATTATTGCACTAGTTCTTTTAAACTCATTAATACGATACTTTAATATATCAATAAATGACACTGTGCTATCTGTAACAAAATCAACCTTGATAGGTAAATAGAAAATATTTGCCTTAATCTCATTAGACAAAGATTTACAATTTACCAGCCTTACAGCATCCTTTTCCGTAGTAACAATAATACGTCTGTAACCTTTTAGTGATTTATATTTACTTATTATTTTACTAATATCAGCTTCGGTAAAATCCTTATGATCTGCAAATTTAATAGTTCTAACTCTCTTTGTGAAATTACGCAAATAGTTATTGAATGGCTTAGGGTTTGCAATTCCTGAAACTGCTAATATTGCATCATAATCACTCAATAAATCTAAAGATGGTATATAAACTGAGTATTCAGGAAATACCGATATTAAATTACCATACTTATATCGCGAATAGAATAAATCTTGTGATGGTGATAAATTCAGGTCACATTTAACATTCCTATAATCAAACGATTTAAGATTCATAGGACACTTGGTAGTAACAACAATATCAGCTCGATATATACCGCGCTTAGTTTCACGCAATCGCCCTAGTGGAAATAGATGGTCATTGTATATCGGATTGTTATAATCCATTAACAGTATTGAAACAGCGGCATCAACATACCTATGCTGAAAAGCATCGTCTAATAGTATTAAATTAAGCTCAGGAAACGCCTTTCGCAGTGACTGTATCCCTTTCACTCTACTTTCAGATACAGCAACCTTTACATCACGACCATACTTACGGTAAATTTGAAAAGGCTCATCACCAATGGTTTTAACCGTAGAGCTATTATCAGCTAATATATAACCCTTACTTTTGCGCTTATAACCACGGCTTATTACACCTATATTATATGTATTTTTTAAGCTCTCAATAATATATTCGACATGTGGAGTCTTACCAGTTCCACCTAATGATAAATTGCCCACCACCACCACAGGAATATCAAACTTAGTTTGTTTCAACACTTCAGCATCGAACATTATATTACGTAACGTAGTAGCAAAGCCATACACTTTAGATAAAGGGTATAACGCAATATTAGTAACTATTTTAGCTAAACTATCCACCTACTGCTCTATATTATTATTTAATCTCCGATTGATAATAAATCATCTGAATCGGATTCTGTTCTAACCAACTTTTAACTCTTCTATTATATTTAATCAACTCCATATCAGGGAAAAATAGTTCAGTCATATCAGTTCCACTAATATAGTTTAAAAACATTTGCCATTCACTATCAAGTTTAGGGTAATATTTTGTTTGATAATCTGATAAATCAGCCAACATAGCAGCATAATTAATAGCACTACTTAACCCACCTAAGTTATCCACTAAACCAACCTCCTTAGCCATAGCTCCACTCCAAACACGTCCTTGTGCAATATTATCAACCTTAGCAACACTCATATCACGCCCATCAGCAACACGGATTACAAATGTATCATACACACGACTTACGCTAGCCTGCATAGCCGCTAATTGTGCTGGTGTCATAGGTTTAGCCACTGATATTAAGTCAGCGTTACGATTAGTACTAACAACATCAACATTGACACCTAACTTATCATTAAGTAAAGTTTTAGCAGACGGAATTATTCCGAAAACGCCAATTGAACCAGTCAAAGTAGTTGGTTCAGCAAAAATATAATCAGCACCACAAGCAATATAATAACCACCCGAAGCCGCCAAATCACTCATAGAAACCACAAATGGTTTACCCGTTAATTTGAAACGCTCCAATGCCTCCCAAATCTGGTCTGAATCGTATGCACTCCCCCCTGGTGAATTAACACGTAGCACTAATGCTTTCACACTCTTATCTTTAGCTAGTTTATCAATTCTCTTTACAATCTTTTTATATTTTATTCCATCAACAGAATATTCGCTAATCTCACCTACCGCATACAGCACTGCTATTTCATCCTTAGTCGATTCCATCACGCCCTCAGCCATCGTAGTTAATTCTTTAGGTGAGATAAAATTCAAATCTGTGATATCATCTTCTCCAACTAAAAGTGCCATCTTATTAAGTGATTCAGTACGATAAGATATTGCATCAACTATTTTATTGCGTAATAGATATTCGCCATCTTTAGTGACAATCATCTCTGAGGCTAACTGCTGTAATCTATCAACAGTAATATCACGACTTTCAGCAATACCATCAGCAATAGTATCCCAAATAGAGTTTATATACGCCATACGTTGCGTTTTGTCCTCAGCACTCATACTAGTTTCAGTAAAAGGCTCAACTGCACTCTTGTACTTGCCAGATTTCAGCACTTGAACATCAATACCTATCTTTTCCAATAAGTTCTTATAATATATTGATGTTGAAGCTAATCCATGAATATCCACTGCACCAACTGGATTAACAAATATAGAATCTGCCGCAGTTGCTATATAATAATCTGTTTGTGTAATAGCTCCACCATACGCATAAACCCATTTTCCCGACGACTTAAAATCTAACAGAGCATTACGTATCTCACTAGATGCAGCTAAACCTATTTCTGCACCGTTACACTCAATAAATATCCCTTTGATAGCACTATCTATCTCTGCAATTTCAATAGATTGTAAAATATTTAATACCGTACTACCTGTCAACTCTAAGTCTATATCCGTTATGGTAGCTAAAATATCCTCACCCGTATTATATTCATTGATTACCCCTTTTAAGTCGATATGTAAGATGGAATTTTCCACCGATTTACTCTTATCATCTCCATCCATCAGTGACGATACTGTACTAATTAATAGGCTAATAACGACAATTAAACCAATTGTCATTGTAGCAAACACACCTAAACATGAACCTAAGCATGAACTAAAAAATGTTTTAACACCCATAATTAAAGATTAAATTAAAATCCTGTTTACAAATATACAAAATTATAACAATTTAATCCACAATATAGGATAAGTATTAAGCTAAAAAAAATCCAGCCCTAAACAATAGGACTGGATTCATATATATTATCTGTTAGGTATTACCCTAAGATATTAGAACCATCTAACGTAAGCGAAATCTTGACGATGTGGAAGATCTACATTCTTAGGATACATTCTTAATGCATACTTGAATATACCAGACTCTTTAATTATCCCCTCAGAAGCATAAGAAACCTCAGTACCATCAATTGCTACATTATCAAGTTCAATAACTTTAAAGAATTTAGTTTCACCATCCTTCTCTCTGTAAATAACAAGCTCAACTCCAATACTCTTACCTAAACCAGCATTGTCTAATTTAGCTTTGAAAGAATATGGACGACCATTAACAGCATTGCTAGTTCCGATACCTTCTAACTCAGTAGATATCACTTTAATATCATCCCATTTAGAGGCAACTTCTTTTTTCCAAGCTACAATCTCTTTAGCCTTAGCACAATCAGAAGCGATTAATGCGTTCTTTCTGTCACCTAATTTAGTGTAGAAACGAGTGATATAATCATCAATCATACGTTTCATAGTAAAGTTAGGAGCAACGTGAGCGATTGAATTTTTGATAAATTGAATCCACTCAGGAGAATATCCTTTTGAGTTTTTAGCAAAATATGCAGGAACTATTTCATTTTCTAATTTAGAGTAGATAGTTGCAGCATCTAAGCTATCTTGTTGACTTTGATCTGTGAAAGTACGTTTAGCTGTTAATGCCCAACCTGCGTCTGGACGGTAACCTTCATACCACCAACCATCTAATACTGAGAAGTTAAGTACGCCATTCATTTCAGCTTTTTCTCCTGAAGTACCAGATGCTTCTAGTGGACGAGTAGGAGTATTCAACCAAATATCAACACCAGAAACTAAACGTTTAGCAACCACCATGTCATAATTTTCAAGGAAGATAATCTTACCAATAAATTGTGGCATACGTGAAATTTCGATAATACGTTTGATAAGACCTTGACCTGCACCATCAGCAGGGTGAGCCTTACCAGAGAATACGAATTGTACTGGGAACTGCTCATTGTTTACAATCTTAGATAAACGATCTAAGTCAGTAAATAATAGGTGAGCACGTTTATATGTAGCGAAACGACGAGCGAAACCGATAATCAACGCATTAGGATTAATCTTCTCAATCAATGACATAATACGTGTTGGATCGCCTTGATTTTTCAACCATGATTCAGTAAATTCTGCCTTAACGAAATTGATAAATTTGTTCTTCATATCCATACGAAGATTCCAGATATCCTCATCTTTAGCTTTAAGGATTGGAGCCCAAAGTTTCTCATTAGATTGGTCATCCATGTAACCTTCACCTAGAGTCTTATCATAGAATTCTTTCCATTCTGATGTAGCCCAAGTTGGCATGTGAACACCATTTGTTACGAAACCTACGTGAGATTCCTCAGCAGAGTAACCTTTCCAAACACCTTGGAACATTTTCTTAGATACTTCACCATGTAACCAACTTACACCATTAGCCTCTTGACAAGTATTTAATGCAAATACACTCATTGAGAATTTCTCTTGCGTATCTGGATTTTCACGACCCATATTCATAAGGTCAGCCCAACTAATTCCTAGTTTAGCAGGGAACTCACCCATATATTTACCGAATAATGACTCCTCAAAGTAGTCATGACCAGCAGGAACTGGAGTGTGAACAGTGTATAACGAAGATGTTCTAACTAGCTCTAAAGCTGTACGGAAATCTAATTTATCGTTTTGAACATAATCAACTAAACGTTGAAGGTTAAGCAGTGCAGCGTGACCCTCATTACAGTGATAAATATCAGACTTAATACCTAAACGATTAAGCATTAATACACCACCAATACCTAATAGGTACTCCTGTTTGATACGGTTTTCCCAGTCACCACCATATAATTGAGATGTGATAGGTCTATCATATTCTGAGTTACACTCTAAGTCAGTATCTAGTAGATATAAATTCATTCTACCAACATTCACACGCCATACGTGTGAATATACCATATGAGTTGAGTAAGGAATCTCTAGTACCATATGGTTACCATTCTCATCCTCTACTTGTTCAATAGGTAGTTGGTTAAAGTTTTGAGCCTCGTAGTTAGCTATTTGTTGACCTTCAATAGAAAGACCTTGAGTAAAATAACCATGACGATATAGGAACCCAACAGCAGTCATATCCACGCATGAATCTGAAGCCTCTTTAATATAGTCACCTGCTAACACACCTAAACCACCTGAGTAAATTTTCAATGCGCTACATAGACCATATTCCATACTAAAGTAAGATACCGATGGGATATCTTTACGCATAGGTACACTCATATACTTTTGGAAATCAGCATATACCTTATCCTTACGCGCCATTAAATCCTTATCAGCTATAATTTCATTTAGGCGATCGTAGCCTAATTTTTGCAATAATAATACTGGGTTTTCACCTGTTGCACGCCACATTTCAGGATCTATATCATTGAAAAGCGTACGAGCTTCACTACTCCATACCCACCATAAATTTTTCGAGATAACCTCTAACTCTTTAAGTTCAGCAGGCAACTCATTCTTGATTGTCAAGTCTCTCCATAAAGGAGCATTTGTTTTACTAACTTCTAATTTCATAAGTCAATCTTTTTATTCCTTTAATACTAGTATTATCAATAACTAGCTTTGTTTTAGTAATCTATTTAAACAACAACACCATTTGATATTTAACAGATACAATGTTAACTACAACATACTCAAATTTTATCCATTAAACACAAAACGGGTGCAATATATTAATTTTTTCTCAATTTTGCACTATCAATAGCCATTTTATATGCAACTTTATAATAATCAATGAAGTTACTCCATGCTGCTGCCTTTGAAGTATTCATTGCAGCC
>JAWXTT010000131.1:0-6148 GCA_044433325.1 Bacteroidales bacterium | reverse complement strand
AGTAAACTTAGTTATACAACTTTAGATGGAGTTACTCATACTATTACCACTACTTTAGAAGACGATATCTCACCTTTCTCAGGATATGCACCATTAGTAGATGGCAAGTATTCAAGACCACATGTTGTAGCTCCAGGTGCGTATTTGATATCATCAATGAGTCGCTATGATTCATATTCATTAGAGAATGGATCTTCCTGTGCCGAGGCTGTTTCCGAGTATGATGGTAGTACTTATAATTGGTATGCATCTGCTGGTACATCTATGTCAACTCCAGTAGTTACAGGTGTTATAGCATTATGGTTAGAGGCTGATCCCACACTTACCCCTGCTAGAATAAAGGAAATTTTGGATGAAACATCAATCCGTGATATCTATGTGACCGAAGGTGACGCGAGACGATGGGGTGCAGGTAAAATTGATGCTTATGCAGGATTAATAGCTGTATTGGAGAGTGCCTCTGTTGAGGGTGTAATAGATAGTAACAAGATTAATAACCTGCTTATTTATAATCAGCTAGGAGAAACGTTTGATTTATATGTACCATCCGAAACAGAAACTGTAAGAGTGAATATATATGATATCTCAGGTTCTCTATTATATTCAACCGTAGCTGATGGCACAGATGTTATTAATGTTGATGCTAGCGGTAAGTTAGGTTCAGCTGGTATTAAGATTGTTCAGGTCGTAGGCTCTCAAGTAAATTACTCTACTAAGATTTTAATAAAATAAGAACTATATGGATATGAAAAAGGCAATTATAGTACTATCATTAATAGTAATGCTTAATACATATATCGTTGAGGTATTTGCTAGTGATAAATTATCTCCACACACCAGAGCCTGGATCTATAATAAAAATAGAGAAGCTAAAGATAGTTTAAATAATAAAAGTGATAAATTAAACAGCTCCTACGCTAAAACTAGGATATCTGCTACTACTGGTGAGGAGTATATAGGGGTATTTATGTCAGTAGAAGATTTAAGCATACTCTCTGAAATAGAGTCTTTAGGTGGTCTGGTTAACTTTGCCAAGAATGATATTGTAGTTGCCCGTATTCCTGTGGATATGCTAACAGCTCTATCTGAATTAAAGGGGGTTAAACGTGTTGAAGTAGAGAGACTTGTTCAGGCTAAAAATGATAAAGCTAGAAGTAAGAGTGGAGTAGATGCTGCACATAATGGGACTGCTCTATCTAATCCATATAAGGGTGATGGTGTTTTAGTAGCTATCTGTGATACAGGTATAGATTTTAATCACCTTACATTTATGGATGAAAATGGTGATAGTAGGGCGAAAAGAGCATATCTACCAGCAGATGAAGAGGGGACAGCACCAGTACTATCAGATGGAACAGTTTTAGTTGGTTCAGCTTATGATAATCCTACTGATATTAGTTCACTTACAACAGGTACGTATGATGAATCACATGGGACTCATGTTGCGGGAACTGCTGCTGGCTCATATATGGGGAATGACTATTATGGGGTGGCTCCTGAGTCTAGTCTGTTATTTGCTGATATATCTTATTTAAGTGACTTCAATATTATATGTGCTATGCAATATATTATGGATGAGGCAGAAAAATTAGGTCTGCCAGTGTCTGTAAATTATAGTATGGGTATTCATGATAGAGCCCATGATGGATCATCATTAATAAGCAGAGCTATTGATGAGCTAACAGGTGCAGGTAAGATTCTATCAGCAGCTGCTGGTAATGAAGGGGGGGATAAATTATATATAAATAAAGAATTTACTGATGATGATACCTCATTAAAAACATTAATAGTGGGTTATTCTGAAAAATATTCATATCCAGAAGGTGATCTGGTAGCATGGAATAATAGTGATAATGCGATAGGGATTAGAATTTTTGTTTATAGCTTTAGTAAAGGAGAGATAGTTTATGAATCGGAAATATTTAAGTCTGAGAGTTCAGATTCATTTATTATAAATACTGATGAAGATCCAGAGCTAGATGAATATTATGATGGATATGTTATTCTTAACACAGGAGTCAGTAGTTATAATAATAAATACGAAATAGTGTGTGCGATTAATATGATTCCTGATAATTATAACTCAGATGCTGCCCCTGATTACTGTTTAGGATTTGAACTTATAGGTGGGGATGGTGACCAAATAGATATGTGGGTAGATAATAATGTTATTTATTTATCATCTGAAGGTATATCTGATTTTGTTGACGGAACATCAGATTTCTCAGTAAGCGCAACATCAACAGGTGAAAACGTTATATCAGTAGGTTCATATAATAGTAAACTTAGTTACACAACTTTAGATGGTGTTACTCATAACAGTACTTCTGTTTTAGAGGGTGATATATCACCTTTCTCCAGTTATGCACCATTAGTTGATGGCAAGTATTCAAATCCACATGTTGTAGCACCAGGGTCGTATGTAATATCATCAATGAATAGCTATGATTCATATTCATTAAAGAATGAAGATGTCTGTGCTGAGGCTGTTTCCGAGTATGATGGTAGAACTTATAATTGGATAGCCTATGATGGTACATCAATGGCAACTCCAGTAGTTACGGGTACTATTGCATTATGGTTAGAGGCTGACCCCACACTTACCCCTGCTAGAATAAAGGAGATTTTTGATGAAACATCAATCCGTGATAGCTATGTGACTGAAGGTGACCCAAGGCGATGGGGTGCAGGTAAAATAGATGCTTATGCAGGATTAGTAGCTGTATTGGAGAGTGCCTCTGTTGAGGGTGTAATAGATAGTAAAAAGATTAATAACGTGCTTATTTACAATCAGCGAAGTGAAACGTTTGATCTATATGTACCATCCGAAACAGAAACAGTAAGGGTGAATATTTATGATATCTCAGGTTCTCTTTTATATTCAACCGTAGCTGATGGTAGTAACGTAATCAATATTGATGCTAGTGGTAAGCTAGGCTCAGCTGGTATTAAGATAGTTCAGGTTGTGGGTAGTCAAGTAAATTACTCTGCCAAAATAGTAATTAAATAAACAATTAGAAGAATGTACGAATATATAAGTGGGTCGGTTAATGAATTAACACCAACATACGTGGTATTA
Organism: Bacteroidales bacterium; assembly: GCA_044433325.1. Classification (GTDB taxonomy): domain Bacteria; phylum Bacteroidota; class Bacteroidia; order Bacteroidales; family Muribaculaceae; genus HGM05232. The sequence goes on along the minus strand of JAWXTT010000131.1, from coordinate 3,069 downwards.
GATAATGGGGGAGTTGGCTATATGATAAATATAACTTTAACCTCCTATTCATATTTGCAATCTAAGAGTGAGGCTAAATTATACATATTTGAGGCAATCCGTGAGGATGCACACCTATTATATGGTTTTGCTCAGAAACGTGAGCGTGAATTATTCCTACTATTAATTTCGGTATCAGGAGTTGGAGCTAATACCGCGCGAATGATACTTTCATCTATCTCAACTGCTGAATTGGAGCAGACTATTGCTACTGAAAATGTTAATTTATTGAAAGCGGTGAAAGGAATTGGAGCAAAAACGGCTCAAAGGATAATTGTTGACCTTAAAGATAAAATAAAATGCACTGATAGTCCGTTAATAGTACAGGTGACTAATACGAGTGTGGTTTGTGACGAGGCTGTAGCTGCTTTGGTTATGCTAGGTTTTGCACAAAATCAATCTCTAAAAGTTGTCAAACAACTATTGGCTAGCTCGCCAAATATGAGTGTCGAGGTAGCTATTAAAAATGCTCTGAAAATGATGTAGCGATTCTTTCTGTTTCGCTAAAAGTTTGAGGAGCGGAAACGAAAAGTTGAATGAGTAGAGTGCGCAATAAATCGCTTAGATTATTATATATAGCTATATGTGGAGTGTTAATATGCTCTATATATAGTTTCTATGCGCATGCACAATATAAACAGTCAACCCTGCCTCCACCTCCACCTATCCAAGGCGAGGTGGAATATAATGCCGATGAGGACAGCTCAGCTGTTAGATATCCTGTTAAGAGTGATATCCCTACAACCTATCAAGATATGTTCACCGAGGGGACTGCTATTGATCTAAGTACTCCTAAAAATATCACTACCGTCACTGAGTATGATTATGAAACTGGGGTTTACGTAGTACGTACCAAGTTGGGTGATACTGACATATCAACTCCATTTATGTTAACAGCTGATGAATATAGCGATAATGAGCTACGTAAATCTATGACTGAATATTATCGTATGCGTAATGCTGAATTGGTGGCTGACGAGAATAAAAAGGAGTTCGATTTTATGAATATGAACTTTTCATTAGGTCCATTGGAGAAGGTTTTTGGTGCTGGTGGTGTTCAATTGAAGATGCAGGGTACTGTTCAACTTAAAACGGGTATCAAAACCAATACTACTGATAACCCTGCGGTGTCGGTAGGTTCACGGACTAAGAGCTATTTTGACTTTGACCAAACTATTCAGGCATCTATCAATGCAACTGTGGGTAGTAAGATGAGTTTTAATATGACTTATAATACGGATGCTACCTTTGATTTTGACTCTCAAAGCTTAAAATTACAATTTGAGGGTGAGGAGGATGATATTATTAAGAATATTGAGGCTGGTAATGTAAGTATGACTACTGGCTCGTCATTGATAAAGGGGAGTACCTCGCTATTTGGTATAAAAAGCACTATGCAATTTGGTAAATTAACAGCTACGGCTTTAGTTTCTCAACAAAACTCAGAATCTCAAACGGTAAATAGTAGTGGGGGTGCGCAAACTTCAGCCTTCTCTATTAATTGTGATGAGTATGATGCGGATAGGCATTTCTTCTTGTCTCATTACTTTCGTGAGAATTATGATGACTTTGCCTCATCCCTGCCTTATGTATTATCAGGTATAACAATCAGTAAGATTGAAGTTTGGGTTACTAATAAGGAGGGCGATTATGACGAGGCTAGAAATATTGTGGCATTTACGGATATGGGTGAGAATAAATATCTAGCTAACGATTTCTGGACACCTGATATGTCAATGGATAACCCTAGTAGTAGCTCAAATAATTTGCTAGCTACCATTAAAAGTAGCTACGATGGGGCTAGAAATATAAATTCGGTCACTGAAACATTATCTCCATTAAGCATTTATGGAATTGATGGTGGAGAAGATTATGAGAAATTGCAAAGTGCTCAGTTATTATCATCATCAGATTATACATTAAATGCTTCGTTAGGTTATATCTCTCTAAAGAGTGCTTTGAGTTCTGATGAAGTGCTAGCAGTAGCTTTTGAATATACATATAAGGGTGTAGTATATAAGGTTGGTGAATTTTCAAGTGATATTACCACTTCTGATAATGCTTTATATGTGAAGATGCTTAAAAGTACTACTGCTGATCCTAAACTGCCTATGTGGAGGTTGATGATGAAGAATGTGTATTCTTTGGGAGCTTATCAGTTACAAGAGAGTAATTTTACGCTGAATATTAAATACTTGAGTGATTCAATAGGTACTGAGATATTGTATCTACCTGTCGGCCAGATTAGCTCTACTCCACTATTGCAGGTAATGAATTTAGATAGATTGGATGCTACTGATCAATCTAATCCTGATGGTTTCTTTGACTATTTAGATGGTTATACTGTAAATTCATCAACGGGTAGGGTTATTTTCCCAGTAGCTGAACCTTTCGGTACATATCTGGAGGAGAAGATTGGTGATGCCTCTATTGCTAGTGGATATGTTTATAAGGAGCTATATGACTCAACATTAACTGTGGCTCAACAATTGCAGGAGAAGAATAAATTTGTGCTAACTGGTGAATATCAAGCATCGTCAGGTTCACAAATATCGCTGAATGCTATGAATGTATCCAGAGGTTCAGTGGTAGTTACGGCTGGTGGGGTTACTTTGACTGAAAATAGTGACTATACCGTAGATTACAATATGGGTGTCGTTACTATTATTAACCAAAGTATTATCGACGCAGGCACTAATGTTAGTGTTTCACTGGAGAATCAATCTGTATTTAGTATGCAACGTAAGACTTTATTAGGATTAGACCTTAATTATGAGGTTAATCAGAATCTTAATATTGGTGGCACTATAATGCACTTCTCGGAGAAGTCTGTGACAGAAAAGGTTAGTGTCGGAAATGAAATTATCAATAATACAATATGGGGGATGAACCTATCATATAATAAGAGCTTTATGTGGTTGACAAATGCGCTAAATGCTATCCCAACGGTAAATGCAACAGCTCCATCGTCAATTAGTTTAACAGCTGAATTTGCTCAGTTAATACCACATACACAAGATAGTGGTTCAT
>JAWXTT010000130.1:0-6162 GCA_044433325.1 Bacteroidales bacterium | reverse complement strand
TTCGCGTACACGACGTTCGCCACCTTCACGAGGTTCACGAGGTTCAAACTTGCGCTCTCCTCTATCTGAACCTCTATCAAACTTACGTTCAAAACCCCTCTCTTCACGAGGTTCAAACTTACGTTCACCCCTCTCACCATCTTCACGGAATCTACGTGGTTCACTCTTTTGGTAACGCTCTTCAAGTGGATTGCGTGGTTTACGGCTATCAGATGAGCGGAATTTATCTCTACCACCGCCACGTGGAGCATCGCTAGATGCACGGAATGGGCGTGCCTTGTCGTAGTCATTTTTCATAACCACCTTATTGCCATCACGTGTAAACTTATCATTTTTCACGCTACCACCATCACGACGGAAATCATTATATTTACCATCAAAAATTACATATTGACGTAATTCGCACTCCAATGCACCATTCAAGATAGGATATTTAACCGATGGTTTCAATCCAATCTTATCAAACAATTCATTTTTATAACCGATAACCCAAGCATTATAGCCGCGGAAAATCTTCTTAAATCTATCACCAATAGATTCATACAGAGCCTCCATATCCTCAACCGATATACGTTCACCGTAAGGTGGGTTAGTTATTAGCATTGCATTTTCAGGAGCCTCCTCATAGCTTTGGATTGGGCGGATTGATAGATCAATATATTTACTAACCCCTGCTTGTTTAATATTTTTAGTTGCTATATCAATAGCTTTAGGTGAGATATCTGAGCCATAAATTTTAAATTGGAAATCACTCTCAGCACTCTCATCATTATATATCGAGTCAAACAGTTCTCTATCAAAGTCACTCCAACGTTCAAAAGCAAAGCTAGAGCGGAACACTCCAGGATTAATATTAGCACCAATTAGTGCCGCCTCAATCAAGAATGTACCTGATCCACACATAGGGTCAATCAGGTTACTATCACCCTTCCAACCAGTCATCATTATTAGTCCAGCGGCTAGGACCTCATTAATAGGAGCTTCCGTCTGAGCTACGCGGTAACCACGTTTATGTAGCGGTTCGCCCGAGCTATCTTGTGAGATAGTTACTTGATCACCAGCTATATGTATATTAAGCATAATATCAGCATTACTAATGCGTACTGATGGACGTTTGCCATATTTCTCATTGAAATAGTCAACGATTGCATCTTTCACCTTATAAGTAACAAATTTTGAGTGGCGGAACTCATCACTATAAACCGTTGAGTCTATCGAGAATGTTTGTTCGCTAGTGAAGACCCTCTCCCAATCAAAACCCTTAACTACATCGTATAGAGCCTCAGCATCTGTAGCTTTGAACTTATAGATAGGTTTTAATATGCGTAGGGCAGTACGACAACAGAAGTTAGCACGATACATTAGCTCTTTACCACCAGTAAAGGCTACCATACGACGTCCTATTTCAATATCCTCCGCACCTAAGGCTTCCAATTCTTTAGCTAAAACAGTTTCAAGTCCTTGAAAAGTTTTCGCTACCATCTCAAAACGATTATTCATTCTTTCTATTTTTCTTATTATGTTATTTGCTCTTAATTATATTGTTTGCTTTTGCTTGTAGTAGAGTGCTCCCCTCAGCGAGATCTTCTGTCACCCACACATTACCACCAACTACCGAGTTAGCTCCAATGTTAATTCTACCCAAGATAGAAGCATTAGAGTATATCACCACATTGTCACCAATCATAGGGTGTCGAGGGATATTTATCGGGTTATTATTCTCGTCTGTAACGAAACTCTTAGCACCCAGCGTAACCCCTTGATAAATCTTCACATTCTCACCTATGATAGATGTAGCACCAATCACCACACCTGTACCATGGTCAATAGAGAAATATCTACCGATAGTGGCACCAGGGTGAATATCTATACCTGTTTCCGAGTGTGCTAATTCACTAATGATACGCGGAATAATAGGTACACCTAATTTCAGTAGCGAGTGAGCAATACGATAATTACATATTGCACGAATTGCAGGGTAGCAATAAATCACCTCCTCAAAGGATGTAGCTGCAGGGTCACCATTAAATGTAGCTTCGGTATCAGTATATAATATCTCGCGAAGTTGAGGCAATGTTTCAATAAACTCTATTGCTATTGTTTCCGCTCTCCCCTTAATTTCATCTATACACGTTGAAGCGTCACAGTTACTATGCAAAATAACTCCTGCTGATATCTGATTAGTCAACAATATCTTTAGGCGTTCACACTGTATTCCTATATTATGTTTTAGATTAAATTTAGTAACATTACTATTGCCGAAGAAACCAGGGAATAGTAACGAACGACATAGCTCCACAATCTCAATAATTTTAGATTGCGATGGAAGCGGTTCACCGCTAAGTCTTAAATGGCACATCTTACCATCCCCATCACTTGCTGATAGGTTATTGACTACTGCTGCTAGTCTTTCTGATTCATTGTAAATCTTGCTGCTCATATTTTATGAAGTCCCCTATATTATAAGAGTACAAAGGTACGAAGTTTTTTTGGCTAGAGCAAATGACAAACAACATAAGACAATAATATAGAGGAAATAACGTTAATATCACAAACGAAAACAGTTACCCATTATGAATAATATATATGACAAGCGTCGCTTATGGATGATACTATTTATAGGAGTATCACTAATATTGGTATTACTATTCCTATATATATCTAGCAATTTGGTCAAAGATTTATCAGCTCAAGAGCGCGATAGGATGGAGATTTGGGCTGCTGCTACCAAACAGATAGCCAATATCGGTAAAGATGACGATGGGAAAAACATTGACTTTCTACTCTCTATATTAGAAACCAATAGTAATATCCCAGTCCTATTAGTTGATAGGCATGACAAGATATTATTACAACGTAACTTTAGTCTTCCCGACAAGGTGGATGTTATAGATGCAGACAACCTATCCGCAGCTAACGAAAAATTCCTAAAATCTAAATTAGAGAAACTTCAACAGACCCCCAATAAGATATTAATAAATATAGCACCTAGGGTTAACCAATATCTATACTATGAAGATTCGATATTGCTTAAACGCCTATCCTACTATCCCTATGTTCAGTTAATAGTTATGCTAGCCTTTATATTGGTGGTTTATTTCGCATTAACTAGTTCTAAAAAGGCAGAGCAAAACAAGGTTTGGGTAGGACTTTCTAAAGAAACAGCCCATCAATTAGGCACACCCATCTCCTCACTAATGGCGTGGGTACAGTTGTTAGAGCTTAATGGTGTTGATAAATCTATGGTAGAAGATATGGGTAAGGATGTTAACCGACTATCCGTAATCGCTGAACGTTTCTCCAAGATAGGTTCAGCTCCTGAACGTCAATCTCTCTCTATTGGCAATGTGGTAGCCACCAGTGTTGATTATATGCAAACACGCATCTCTAAGCGCGTTCAAGTCACTCTAGTGGATATGACCGATGGTGCTAACGTTATGGTATGTCGTCCTCTATTTGAATGGGTTATCGAGAACCTTATGAAGAATGCCGTTGATGCAATGCAAGGGGTAGGGGATTTAGCAATTACACTAACTTCCGAGAAATCTAATATCTATATAGATGTACGCGACACAGGTAAAGGGATAGCTAAGAAGAACTTCAAAAACATCTTCAACCCAGGTTACACCACCAAAGCACGAGGATGGGGCTTAGGCTTAACCCTAGTCAAAAGAATAGTCGAAGAGTACCATACAGGCACAATCTACGTCAAAGAATCAGAGCTAGAAAAAGGAACAACCATCCGCATTTCCTTAAAAGGCTTTTGAAAGATGAGTAGTGAGCGATGAGCTATTTTCTTTTACGCTTTTATATCTTCACACATTAACCTTCAAAAGTGGTGTTTTAGTTTTTTTTGATATTTTTTGGGGTGAAATGGTTGATTATTAAATGGATTGTTTATACCTTTGCGCCAAATAAATAGAGGGTACTTTGGGAAAATTTACTGCTTACGATATATCCCTAAAGGGTTTAATAGATGATACTCAGGTGATTGAGTATGCTATTGACGGTGATTTTTTTAAAGATATAGAGAGCCAAGATATTCAGGGTGGTGAGGTGAAAGTTCATCTAACCGTTAAGAATAGTAATGGTATCTATGACTTTAGTTTTAAAATTAATGGGGTGGTGACTATCTCATGTGATAGATGCTTAGGTGACTTGGAGCATGTGGTTGATACAGAATATCACTTGTGTGTAAAGCATGGTGAGGAGTTCTCGGATGAGAGCGATGAATTACTTATTATCCCAGACAACCAAATGGAACTGAATGTGGTTTCTCTAATTTATGACTCGGTGGTACTGACTATCCCGCTAAAACATAATCATATTGATGGTGAGTGTGACGAGGATATGAGGGCTTATCTTAGCGAACATATCGCAGGTGAGATAGATGCACTAGAGGATGAAGATGGTGACGAACTAGATGGTGGTGAGCTAGATAGTGAAGAGGTTTCTAAACCGATAGACCCACGTTGGGAGGCTCTAATGAAATTGAAAAAATAATTGTCAGATAAAGATTAGCTTAACTGATAAATTAGATAGTGATAATAAATAGATAAGGAAGACAACAAATTAAATTAAAATAAAATGGCACATCCTAAACACAAACAATCAAAAGCTAGAACAGCTAAGAGAAGAACTCATGATAAGGCTGTAGCTCCTACATTGGCACTTTGTCCAAACTGTGGCGCATGGCACCTATACCACACTGTATGTGGTGAATGTGGTCAATACCGCGGTAAAGTAGCTATTGAGAAGAGCGAAGCTATCTAATATGTAGCAGTGACTTAACAAACTCTTTTGCACTTGTTAAAGGGGCGTAAAAGAGTTTGAGTTATATATATCCTTTAAGTTAGTTTCTTTTAGGATATATTTTTATATCTATAAATAATTCATATTTATGATGCTTAAAGCAAAAATTAGCGGTATTGCTTCATATTTGCCTGATTATCGTCTTACTAATGATGAACTATCAACAATGGTTGATACTAATGATGAGTGGATTACTACACGTGTTGGCATTAAGGAGAGAAGAATATTAAAGGGGGAGACAGTAGGAGCTTCAGTGTTAGGTACTAAAGCAGTAGCTAAACTAATGGCTGAAACTGGTGTTAACCTAGATGAAATAGATATGTTGGTGTGTGCTACCTCAACAGGTGACTATCGTTTCCCATCAACAGCATCTGTTATTGTAGGTAATAGTAAACTGAAAAATGCTAATGCTTATGATATACAAGCAGCTTGTTCAGGTTTCCTTGAAGCGTTGCAGCTGGGTACAGCTTACATTATAAGTGGTATATATAAAAAGGTGTTAGTGGTTGCAGCAGAGATGATGTCTAGCATGACCAACTATACTGATAGAGCAACATGTCCACTATTCGGTGATGGTGCAGCGGCTGTACTATTGGAACCGACTACCGCGGATACTGGTGTTGTGGATAGTGTTTTCAAAATAGATGGTACAGGCTTGCCTTATCTACTTATGAAAGCAGGTGGCTCAGCTAAACCTACTACTCATGAAACGGTTGATGCTCAGGAGCATTTTATTTATCAGGAGGGTCGCACTGTTTATAAAAATGCAGTTAATGGTATGCTTGAGGCTACTAACACTGTGTTGAGCCGTAATAACTTGTCATTGGAGGATGTGGATTGGTTTATACCTCATCAGGCTAACCTAAGAATTATTGAGGCGGTTGGCTCACGTGTTGGTATTGATACTAGCAAGATTTTGGTTAATATAACTAATCGTGGTAATACTAGCGCAGCTTCAATTCCAATTTGTATGGATGAGTTTAAAGATAAATTCAAAAAGGGTGATAAGATTGTATTAACTGCTTTCGGTGCTGGGTTTACTTTCGGTTCGGTTTACCTAATTTGGGATATATAATCAAAAAATGGAATAACGCTAACTGAATAAGGGCGTAAGGGGATGGGATGACTAGTATTTTTGGTTATCCCATTTTTTTGTCGTATATTTGCAGACTTAATTATTTGAAAGAAATGGATTTAACAACACATAAGGCTGGTTTTGTAAATATAGTGGGTAACCCTAATGTGGGTAAGTCAACACTGATGAATGAATTGGTGGGGGAACGTATCTCTATTATTACCGCTAAGGCTCAAACTACTCGACACCGTATTATCGGCATCGTTAATACGCCT
>JAWXTT010000129.1:0-6169 GCA_044433325.1 Bacteroidales bacterium | reverse complement strand
TTATTATCTTTGTTGATAATTAAAAAAATATTAAACTTAAAAATAAAATAATATGATGTTAAATTCAATTTTACTTCAAGAAGCGGCTGGTACAGAAACAGCTATGGGTGGTGGTGTAGCTAATATAGTTATGATTGTAGCAATGATTGCTATCTTCTATTTCTTTATGATTAGACCACAATCAAAAAAACAAAAAGAGATTAAAAAGTTCCGTGAAGCATTAACCGTTGGTGATAAGGTAATTACTGCTGGTGGTATCCATGGTAAAATCAAGGATGTTAAAGAGGATGGCTATATTTTAGAGATTGCGGATAACGTAAGAATTAAAATTGATAAGGGTTCTATTTTCCCTAATGCAACTGAAGCAGCTGAAGCTAACAGAAAATAGGAATTAATATCCTTTAGAGGGCTAAATGTGGGGTGACAACAGTTTAATGTTAGTCACCCATATTTTAATTAAGGGTAGTTTAATATTTAACCTTAAAAATAGTAAGTAATTATGGAAAATAAAAGTGATTCTAATAATGGTAAGAGAAAGTTCTGGAATACGAATATTTTTCTCTATTTAGTTTTTGTAGCTATATCATTTCTATTTTGGTTATTACTAACTTTAAATGATGTTATCCATAAGGATGTTAGTGTCAACATAAATGTAGCAGGTGTTCCTGAAGAGGTCACATTTATTAATAACATACCCGAAGAGGTTAATGTTTCAGTTAAGGAGAAGGGTGCTGCATTATTAAGATACGCATTTGGTAATACTCCTACATTAGATATTAAATTTGCAGATTTTGCAGATGATGATAATTTTAGAATTTCTGCTTCGGTATTACAAACCTTAATACGTGATGAATTTGGAAGTAGTGCTAATATCCTTGCTTTTAAACCTGATTCGGTTAATGCAATGTTTACCAATATGCCAGGTAAGGTAGTTCCTATTAAATTAAATTCGATAATATCTACTAATTATCAATATACACAGTGGGATAATGTTCAGATTAAACCTGACTCGGTGACTGTATATGCATCGGGAGCAGTGTTAGCTACTGTTAATTCAATTGAAACTGAGCTATTTGCCGCTGAGGAGTTAAAGGATTCATTATATAAGAGCATTAAACTTACGGGGCTTAGTAATGCTAGAATATCACCTCGCGAGGTAGAGATTATGATACCTGTTGAACAGTTGATTACAAAGAAACAGAATGTTTCAATCATAGCAAGTAATGTGCCTGATAGTGTTAAACTGATTACATTCCCATCAAAAGTTATGGCTACATATCTAGTCCCTAAAAGTAAATATAACCTGATTGATGATATTTGGGCTGATGTGGATTATAACGATATTCAAAGAACTAAAGGTAATAAAATTAAGATTAATGTATCGTATGTTCCTGATGAGTATAAACAATTATCACTAATGACGGATAGTGTCGAGTTTATTATTGATAAAAATTAACAATTCATGGGACGTATAATTGCTATAACTGGCGGTATCGGTAGTGGGAAGAGCGTAGTGTCTTCGATTTTGCGAGTGATGGGATACTCGGTATGCGATACTGATAGTTTTGCTAAGTCTATTATGGATAATTCTGATTCTATTAAAATAGGATTGAGAGAATTATTCGGCGCGGATATATTAAATGCTGATAATTCAATTAATAGGGTGCTGCTGGGTAGTATTGTTTTTAATGATGAAAAAGCTCTGAAATCTTTAAATGCATTGGTTCATCCTATTGTAACTGAGCAGATTATCAGTTGGGCTAATAGTAGTAGCGCGGATTTAGTTTTTATTGAAACTGCTATACTAAATGCTAGTGGTTTAAGAAAATATGTTGAGCAAGAGTGGAATGTATCAGCACCAACTGAGCTTAAAGTGGAGCGAGTAATGAAACGTAATAACTTAACTAGTGCTGAGGTTATGTTGCGAATTGATGCTCAGAATAGTGAGCTTACTGATAGCCTAGAGAATGATGCTAAAATTATTATGAATGATAATAATATAGCATTAATCCCACAAATTAATATTTTGTTGCAAGAGTTTAAAAGAACTTAAAGATGTTGGTATGTAACAAAAACAATGCTAAATTTGCAATAAGTTTTTTAGGGTAATTTATAAAATGCCACTAAATAAAATAAATAATAATTATATAACTAAACGTGTATTATGTTAAAACAAATTTTGTCAATTTCAGGAAAACCAGGTTTATATAAACTTATATCATATAGTAAAAATATTGTAATCGTTGAGAATCTTATTACTAATAAGCGTACACCTGCTTATTCACATGATAAGATTATATCTTTAGGTGATATATCTATATATACAGATTCAGGAGAAGTGCCATTAAATGAAGTGTTTAAAACTATTGGATCCAAATTTGAAACTAAAGTTATTGATGCTAAAAGTTATCAAAAACCTGCTGAATTAGAGGGATTCTTTGCTGAAATATTACCAGACTTTGATCGTGAACGTGTTTACAATAACGATATTAAGAAGATAATTACTTGGTATAATATTTTGGTTGAGAGTGGAAATACTGACTTTGAAATAGAAGCTCCTGATGAACCAGAAGCGGAAACTGCTGCTGAATAGGAGTTGCTTTTTTAAGAATAATGTTATATATTTGGGGTTTAGTTAATTAGTAATCTGATTAATTAAGCCCTAAATCATTAATATTACTATGATTATGCCATTTGCCAGACGAATATATTCACCATCATCAATAGTTATAACACTATTTATAGCATTGCTATTGAGTTCATGCGGTTCATCTAAAACGGCTACTAATTATAATATTGATTGTAAAAATAAGCGTCTTGAACGGACTATTGAATCTTGGTTAGGAACACCATATAAGTATGGTGGATTAACTAAAGATGGTGTTGATTGTTCAGGTTTTGTAAATCAGGTTTATAAGAGTGTTTATAGAAAGAATTTGGAACGTAGTACTTACGATATTCTGGATAAAGATTGCAGGAAAATTAAATTTAAACGTTTGAAAGAGGGGGATTTAGTCTTTTTTGCAACATCGACGAGCAAAAAGGCAAACCATGTGGGTATCTATTTATATGATGATAAATTTGTGCATGCTTCAAGTTCGAGTGGTGTAATTGTTAGTAGTTTGACTAATGAATATTATGTTAGAAACTTTAAAACAGCCGCTAGGGTTAAATAGGTGTTAGTTGTTATTTTACTTTGTAATTCCATGCTCCCATGCTCTTTGTGTAAAATGTTGGGATGCTATCTCTTTTGCTCTCATGAGTCATTCTTCCACCAAATTGATAATTCATATTGCTAGTTAATATCGTGCTATCTGCATAGATATAGCTCCTTAAATTTCTAAGAGTTCCATAATATCCATCTTCAATAACTTGGTAGTTTACGGTGTCTATTTGGATTTTCGTGTTGTAAATTTTCTCAACTTGATTATTAATAATAACCAGACTAATAGTATCTAATTGTATATAGGGGAAATTAATTGAGATATCGTTGTTATTAAGAGTATCAGTTATAATTGATATGTTAGTGATATTGTTTTGTGCCAATAGATTGTGATAGTTTCGTTTAAACATATTTAGTTTATCTTCATTGCTGAATACTAGGAAACCATTATGATTTTTGTGATAAAAGATGGTTAGTGAGGAGTTGTCATTCATGATATATAGATTTTCGCCGCTATCATTGTGGTAATTCCGATATACACCTATTATAGATGCAATAATTAATAAAATGGATGTGATAAGTATTTTAAGTTTTCTATTTTGCATATAAATAGCTATCCCCACTACTGCAATAGTGTATAGTATGACTTGTGCAATATCTACATTAATATAGTTGATTGGGGTTAAAATAGGTATTGATATAATCCAACTTAAATAATCAATAAGCGTGTGGTAAATTAGATTAAAAAAGTTACATATAAATATGCTGTTAGGTAATATTAAAGATATTATTCCAATTAAAAATATAAAGGGTAGCAATGGGATTAAAGTGATATTAGCTAGTAGGAATGCTATGGGGAAACTATTAAAATAGTATGTTGTAACTGCTAGCGTTCCAACCATTGCTGCTATACTTATTGAAAATATGTTACCTAAGTAGTAGAGTATTGCATGTCGTTGATGGAATGGATTAAGAGCGTGTGTAAATAACGATATGGATATTACTGATAAGAAACTTAATTGAAATCCAATATTATACAGCTGTAAGGGTTGTAGCATTAATATTATTATGGCGGCAATACAGGTATTATTAAGTGTAACCCCCTGCCTATAATTCAATTTAAATAGTAGATATATTGATAGCATTATGGTTGCCCTAACTACTGATGGTGATTCTTCGGTTAAGAAGCAATAAAATAGTAATAGTGGAATAAGTAATATATATCTATGTTTACGTGTTATGCGTATGCTCCATAGTAGGGTGTTCATAATAAAAAATATTATACCTACATGTAAGCCACTCACGGCTAAGACATGGGCTAATCCTACGGACTCAAAACGATAACGGATATCTTCGCTATATATATTCTGTTCTCCTAAGATTATTCCGCGTATAAATTGTTGTGCATCTATACTTAAAGATGATTGACTAATGCGGAGTATCAGTTTACTACGGAGCTTGCTAGCAATATATTTAATATTGTTTGTGTGTCCTATTATCTTTATTTCATTAGCATCACAAAGAGTGGAATAGTGTATCTGGTTATTGTATATGTAGTTAACGTAGTCAAATTCATATGGGTTATTACGATTAGTTAAATGACTAAATTTAGCTGGGATTTCAATTTTATCTCCTCTATTTATGGTGAAAAAAGATATATCGTTACATATATAATTGCTTTTTGATTATCAACTTTAGTTATGTTGTTGAGTGTATCGCTAACGCTTATCACTTCAGCAAAAATGGTCGATGTGTAATCTTTATATTTTATTTTATCTACAATAATTGTTGCAGTGGAGTAGGGTGTGTAATCATATTCAGTGGGTAGATGATTATTAGTATTGTAGTAACTTAATCCGAAAAATAATATTGTAGTGATGAAAAATAATATATATCTATGTGCATCACGATATATATATTTATGAAAAACAGTAAAAAATATAGTCAACAGTGCAACTGTAATTAATATCGTAATTACAATGGTAGAATTTATTACTTGATAGGAGGTTATTATACCTAATATTGTTCCTAAAGTAATAGGGAAGAATGGCACTTTGTCTAAGAATTTATTCATTTCTTATGACAGCGTATTTATAGATATTGTGTGTGTTTAAGGTCAATTATGGGGGGTTAATTGTAATCCTCGTACTCATTAATTGAGTCCCAGAGAGATTCCTCTTGCTCCTTTTGCTCCTCAAGATATTCTGAGTAGCCTGAACGGTATGAGTATCCTAGTGCATCACACCACTCGTTATATTCATTTTTAATTTCATTATCTTCGTATAGTAACTTTTTAAACTCGCGCTCGGCCAAATCAGATGATCTGTATTGGCTAAGGAGTGAATTTAATAAATCAGTTATTCTGTTATTCATATCTCTTAGCATTTTTTGGTCTTTTCAAATATAATAACAATTCTGTAATTACCCAAATTTAGAATAGACTTTAACTGCATAAAAATAGGCGGAGTGTTGTAAAACATATTTACATCACTCCGCCAATATTACTTATATTTAGTGCTATTACTTATTTACTTGGAATCTATTCCAGCCATCTTTAAGATTAGCAACTACTTGCTCCGCTGCTGCTATACCTGCATTGATATTTGCCTCAGATGTTTGAGCTCCACTCTTTTTAGGTGTGAAGAACACGTTTCTAGACGCAATTGCTATTAGTTCATCTGCATTAGCTGGTTTGATATCACTTGCATATTTAATATCAGTGCGTTCCTTTAATGCTTCAGCTAGGCTAGCTTCATCAATAACCTCTTTACGAGCTGTGTTGATTAGTATTGCATTTTTAGGCATTAAGCTGATTAGTTCCTTGTTTACTGAGTTACGTGTTTGGGCTGTTGCTGGGATATGTAGTGATACAATATCATTTTGTGAGTAAAGCTCCTCAACGCTATGTAGTGGTTCAACACCCTCAGAGATTAGTACTTCATCCTTAACAAATGGGTCAAGTGCTTTGACTGTCATGCCGAATCCTTTAGCTATACGTGCTACGTT
>JAWXTT010000128.1:0-6185 GCA_044433325.1 Bacteroidales bacterium | reverse complement strand
TTAATAAGGAGAGTGGCGTTAAGGGTATTTCTGGTATATCTTCTGATATGCGTGATATAGATGCAGCTATCGCTAAAGGTGATGAACGTGCTATCCTTGCTGAAGATATGTATATATATAGCATCACTAAATATATAGGCTCTTATGCTGCTGCCTTAGGTGGTGTAGATATCATAGCCTTTACAGGTGGTGTAGGTGAAAACCAATGCGATATACGTCGCAAGATTTGTGAAAGCTTTAAATTCATCGGACTAGAGCTAGATGTAGAGCATAACGCAACAACACGTGGCGAAGAAACTATTATCAGTACTGCTGATTCTAAAGTTAAAGCTGTAGTAATCCCTACTGATGAGGAATTTGTTATCGCTAAAGATACAGAAGAGATAGTATCATCATTAGCTTAACTACTAGTAGCTAGAATATATAAGAATGGCTATCACGGTAATTTCACTGTGATAGCCATTCTTATTATTCTCTATTTACGTTTCCCCTTCTCATCAGGAAATGCATTAGGATAGCTTAGTTTTACTCTAGGTGATTTTAGTGCTTTAACTATTAGATAAATGCCATAAATTATAAATGGAATACTTAGTAGTTGCCCCATATTTAGCAACATATTCGCCTCGAATGCCTCTTGATCATTCTTGACAAACTCTATTACTAAGCGCGCTATAAATAACCATGTTAGGAAGATACCAAAAATCAATCCTGGTCGCTCCTGTGCATTCTTACACCAATAGATAAACATCAAAAATGCAAATAGCGCAAAGTAACAAACTGCCTCATAAATCTGTGTTGGATGCGATGGTAGTGAATAAATAGGCTCTGCTCCTAACTCCATCCATTGGTATAGATTAGTCACGAAACGAAATCCCCATGGCGCATCAGTAGCATGACCATAAATCTCATGATTCATCAGGTTCCCTAAACGAATTAATCCTCCTACTAACCCAACAGGAATAACCAATCTATCAAATGTCCACATAGGAGATTTATGTGTTACCTTACGTGAGAATATCAGCACAGCAATGATTATACCAATAGTTCCACCATGTGAGGCTAATCCCCCCTTCCATATCATAAATATCTCTAACAGATTTTGTGAGTAATAATCCCATCCGTAAAAGAATACATGCCCTAACCTAGAGCCTATAATTGTACCAACAGCTACATAAATTAGTAATGTACCTAACCATGATTCAGGCGCGCCCTCATGCTTAAATACTCGTGAAACTACCTCATACCCTATCCAGAAACCTATTGCAAAGGCTACTCCATACCACCTAACAGTGATAAAACTATCTATTATATTGGGGTTGACACTCCAAGTTACAAAATCTAACATTACTACTCTTCTAAGTTATAATTAATACTAAAAACAGCTCTTCTCTAACTTTGCTAAAGATTACAAAGATAGTGAAGAGCTATATTATTACACCAATTAATCCTAATTTTTTTAAGGGGAGTTCTTAAAATTGCCCTAAATTAAATTTTAAAAACAATAGAATGATAATTAATTTTGTTTTATATCGCTTTTAAGTGGACTTTTGGCATCTTTTTCCTCTATTTTCATTCACATAGCTCGCTATGCTCATTCAAAGTCGAGAAAAAATCTACTCAAAATTTCACTCAAAATCAATGCAAAGCAATTTTAAGAGCTCCCCTTAAACTAGAAGAGAAATTAATTCATCTTTATCACCTGCTAACAATTCAATAGGGGGAATTTCAACCATAGTGTAAGCACCTGGAACTAAGCGCATTGATGCACGTGCTACTGCAATTAGGATTTGTGCCGTTAATGCAGGATTATTAATACTCATTGAGAATTCAAAACATTGGTTCTGAGTTAATCCAGAAACCCCTTTACGCACCATATTTACACCGTGTCCCATATCCTTTATATCATCAATTGATGTTACCTGCACAACATGTGTTTCATCAGAGCTAAAGTAAGAATCACTCTTTATGGATGTTGCTACTTGCGCAAAATCGATACCATCCTCCAATTCAACGTAAACCATACGACGATGAATACCAGTTCCTAGTGGAATAGTCATTGACAGCGCATCCTTAACACCCACTTTACTCTTAACCGCAACAGTATGTCCCATGCTCATGCCTGGACCAAAATTAGTGTAAGTAATGCCTTTAGGAGCAGCAGCAGCCAATAAGGTTCTGACTACCGAGTCACTACCTGGATCCCACCCTGCCGCTATTACTGCTACTGTACTACTATCTTTAGCCACTCTATCTAACTTATTACGTAAAGCTACAATCTCACTATGAATATCAAAACTATCAACTGTATTAATACCTTTAGCTAGATACTCTAGTGCGTAACGTTCTATCTCACGTGTAGGTGTACATAGTACCGCAACATCTACCCTATCTAACTTATCAATACTATTGACAACCTTATACCCTTTTAACTCATTGGGTATCTCAGATACATTTCTACGAACGATACCTGCTACCTCAAAATCTGGTGAAGCCAATATTGCCTCTAACACATACTTACCAATATTGCCATAGCCAACGATGGCTGCTCTAATCATTTTCATCATTAATCAATTATTGTTCAACATAACAAAGTTATTAAAGGGGAGTTCTTAAAAACTGACCCTTAAAAATAATAACAATATAAAATGGAGAAAAGAAACTGTTTTATCAATCTTTAAGCAATATTTTGGCTCTCGTTGCCCAACTCCTAAAAAGGGTGACCAACAAAAAATAATTGTTAGTCACCCTCTTCTATTTAATATAGTTTTAAGCTAGTTACTAGTTTTGGAAATCATCCATACTACCTACTACTAACTTATCATAATCTCTAAGACCAGTACCTGCTGGTATTAAGTGACCACAGATTACATTCTCTTTCATACCATCTAATGTATCAATCTTACCATTAATAGCTGCTTCGTTCAATACCTTAGTAGTTTCTTGGAAAGATGCCGCTGACATAAAGCTTGTTGTCTGAAGTGCAGCGCGTGTGATACCTTGTAATATCTGTTCTGACGTTGCTGGAACAGCATCACGTACAACCACAATCTTCATATCTTTACGTTTAAGAGCTGAATTTTCATCACGCAATTTTCTAGCAGTGATAATCTGACCAACTTGTACAGATTGTGACTCGCCTGCGTCAATTACTACTTTCTTACCCCAAATGCGATCATTTTCATCCATAAAATCCCGTTTATCAACAACTTGAGCTTCAAGGAAACGAGTATCACCTGGATCTAAGATATTTACCTTACGCATCATTTGACGTACAATTACCTCAAAGTGCTTATCATTAATCTTCACACCTTGCAGACGGTAAACATCTTGTACCTCATTCACAATATAGTCTTGTACGGCTGTAGGACCTTTGATATTCAAGATATCAGAAGGAGTAGTAGCACCATCAGATAGAGGTGTACCTGCACGTACATAGTCATTCTCTTGTACCAGAATCTGTTTTGATAATGAGATAAGATATTTCTTAACCTCGCCTAACTTAGATGTAACAGAGATTTCACGGTTACCACGCTTGATTTTACCAAACATAACTTCACCATCAATTTCTGAAACCACAGCTGGATTAGATGGGTTACGAGCCTCGAACAATTCAGTTACACGTGGAAGACCACCCGTGATATCACCCGCTTTACCTACGGCGCGTGGTATCTTAACGAATACATCACCAGGATTAATATCAACACCTTCGTCAAACATTAAGTGAGCACCCACTGGAAGTGAATATGTCTTAACAATATCACCAGCTGCATCTATAATATGTGCTTCAGGAGCTTTAGTTCTATCTTTTGATTCAGTAATAATCTTCTCACGTAAACCAGTAGTTTCATCTGATTCTACACGATAAGTAATACCTTCGATTACATTTTCAAATCTTAGTTTACCTGACACCTCAGAAACGATTACTGCATTAAATGGGTCCCATTCACAGATCATATCACCTTTTACTATAGACTCACCACTTTTCTTATAAAGTTTTGAACCGTAAGGGATATTAGTGCTAGTCAGAACCATCTTAGTATTAGGCTCGATTATACGCATTTCTGCTAGACGACCTACTACTACTTGATTATCAGCAGTATCAACTGTTCTAAGTTCATCAATCTCTAAGATACCATCATAACGAGATACCGCTTTAGATACCGCCGCAATATTAGATGCGATACCACCCACGTGGAATGTACGAAGTGTCAACTGTGTTCCTGGCTCACCAATTGATTGAGCAGCAATCACACCAACAGCTTCACCCTTCTGAGCCATAATATTTGTTGAAAGGTTACGACCGTAACATTTAGCACAAACACCCTTTTTAGACTCACAAGTTAATACTGAACGGATTTCAACTTGCTCTATTGGAGAAGCCTCGATACGTTTAGCAGCATCTTCATTAATATCTTCACCTGAGTAAACTATCACCTCACCTGTAATTGGATCTATTACATCATGTACTGATACACGACCTAAGATTCTTTCTGAAAGTGAAGCAACAACATCCTCGTTATTTTTAACCTCAGTACATACTAGACCGCGAAGTGTTCCACAATCTTGTTCTGAGATAATCACATCATGAGCAACGTCAACCAAACGACGAGTCAAATAACCCGCATCGGCTGTTTTCAATGCTGTATCGGCAAGACCCTTACGAGCACCGTGAGTTGAAATAAAGTACTCAAGTACTGATAGTCCCTCTTTAAAGTTAGCCAAGATAGGATTTTCAATAATTTGTCCACCCTCTGCACCACTCTTTTGAGGTTTCGCCATCAAACCACGCATACCTGATAGCTGACGAATCTGGTCTTTAGAACCACGAGCACCTGAGTCAAGCATCATGAATACTGAGTTGAAACCTTGGTTATCCTCAGTAAGTTGTTTCATCAATGTATTTGACAACTTCGAGTTTACGTGTGTCCAAATATCAATAATCTGATTGTAACGTTCGTTGTTAGTAATGAAACCCATACTATAGTTATTCATTACCTCTTCCACTTGAGCGTAACCCTCATTTACTAAGGTTTCCTTCTCTTCTGGAATTAGTACGTCACCAAGATTAAATGATAGACCACCCTTGAATGCCATCTTGTAACCTAAGTTCTTAATATCATCTAGGAATTGTGCTGAACTTCTTACACCACATACCTTGATAACTTTACCGATGATGTCACGTAATGATTTCTTAGATAGAATTTCATTAACATAACCTACCTCTTTAGGAACAAATTGGTTAACCAATATACGACCTACTGATGTATTTTCTTTAAGGATAGTTACTTCGTTACCATCCTCGTCAATATCATTTACGATAACTGAGATTGGTGCGTGAAGTGTAACTTTACCCTCGTTATATGCAATTTCTGCCTCCTCTGGACCGTAGAATTTCAAGCCTTCACCCTTGTCACCTTTACGTAACTTAGTTATATAGTAAAGACCTAATACCATGTCCTGAGATGGTACTGTAATAGGAGCACCATTAGCTGGGTTAAGGATATTATGAGCACCTAACATAAGCATTTGAGCCTCAAGAATAGCCTCGTTACCTAATGGTAAGTGTACCGCCATCTGGTCACCATCGAAGTCGGCATTGAACGCCGTACATGCCAATGGGTGTAATTGGATAGCTTTACCCTCAATCATCTTAGGTTGGAATGCTTGAATACCTAAACGGTGAAGAGTAGGAGCACGGTTAAGCATCACTGGGTGACCCTTCATAACGTGTTCTAAGATATCCCATACGACAGGCTCTTTACGGTCAACAATCTTTTTAGCACTCTTTACTGTCTTAACAATACCACGTTCAATCAATTTACGGATTACAAATGGTTTGTAAAGTTCAGCAGCCATATATTTAGGGATACCACATTCATGCATTTTTAGTTCAGGACCAACGACGATAACTGAACGAGCTGAATAATCCACACGTTTACCTAACAAGTTCTGACGGAAACGACCCTGCTTACCTTTCAAACTATCTGAAAGTGATTTCAATGGACGATTAGCATCTGTCTTAACTGCGCTAGACTTACGCGAGTTATCTAATAGTGAATCAACAGCTTCCTGCAACATACGTTTTTCATTACGTAAGATTACCTCTGGAGCTTTGATTTCAATTAATCGTTTTAGACGGTTATTACGTATAATAACGCGACGATATAAATCATTCAAGTCACTAG
>JAWXTT010000127.1:0-6205 GCA_044433325.1 Bacteroidales bacterium | reverse complement strand
ATAGTTGTCGGTGATTATCTTCACTCAGCTCAACCGCTAGATGCTTACCATAGGTTGGTGAGCTTTTGCGGATATCAACTACTATATCTAGAACCTTACCTTGTACTACACGGACTAACTTGCTCTGTGCATATGGAGGTCGCTGAAAATGTAAACCTCTAAGTACTCCATATGATGATTTGGATTGGTTATCTTGAACAAAAATGGTTTTACAAACCCTCTCGCTAAATTCACGTTCTGAGAATGATTCATAAAAATATCCTCGCTCATCGCTAAAGATGCGTGGTTCAATAATTACCACTCCCTCTATATCTGTTTTGATTACCTCCATTATTTTGCAGCTTTCAGTTCCGCTACAACCTTTAGTAAGTATTGACCATATTGGTTATTTTTCATTGGTTCAGCCAAAGCTCGCATCTTCTCCTCTGAGATCCAGCCTTGGCGATATGCTATCCCCTCAAGACATGCTATTTTCAATCCTTGGCGTTTCTCGATAACCTCAACAAATGTAGATGCCTCACTCAGCGAATCATGTGTGCCTGTATCTAACCATGCAAAACCGCGCCCTAGTGTTTGAACCTTTAGCTCATCATGCTCTAAGAAATGTTGGTTAACTGTTGTTATCTCCAATTCACCTCGAGCTGATGGTTTAATCCCTTTTGCAATCTCTACAACTTTATTAGGATAGAAATATAATCCCACTACGGCGTAACTTGATTTTGGCTTTTCTGGTTTCTCCTCTATTGACAAGCAATTACCCTCTCCATCAAACTCAGCTACTCCATAACGTTCAGGGTCTGCTACCCAATAGCCAAAGATTGTTGCCTTAGCGTCCTGCTCAGCTACACGAACCGAATCAGTCAAAGCCTTAGTAAATCCACTTCCATAGAAGATATTATCACCTAAGACCAAGCAAACCGAATCATCACCGATAAAATCCTCTCCAATAATAAATGCTTGAGCCAATCCATCTGGCGAAGGTTGCTCAGCATACTCTAGCGTCACCCCAAAATCTGAACCATCACCCAACAAGCGACGGAAACAGGGCAAATCATCAGGTGTAGAGATTATCAAAATCTCACGAATACCAGCCAACAAAAGAACCGAAATTGGATAATAAACCATAGGCTTATCATAAATAGGCAACAACTGCTTGCTAACCCCCTTAGTTATCGGATACAAACGCGTACCAGATCCCCCAGCCAATACTATCCCTTTCATCTATTAGGATTAAATATTATTCTTCAAGTAGCTCAATTAGTTCTGGGTCAACTATTGCTGCAATAGCTAGTAGATTATCAATAGCTACAAATAATCTTTTATTTCTTTTCCCCTCAATCTTAATAAAAACGCCCTCCACTCCATCAAATGGACCTCCAAGCACACGGATACGTGTCTTTTGTTTAAAGTTTATCTCATCAGGAGTAAAATATATTGATCTATTGTCATTAACAGATGCAACACGAATAAAATTTTGCATTTGTTCATCTGGTACTATTATCTTATTATTACTATAATCCATTATATATCGTAAATATGATATACGAGTTTTAGCTTCATATATATCTTTAGCGGTTCCACGAATGAAAATATAGTTATTTAATGTAGGTGCTAGAATTTTAATCTTCTTTCCACCTTTATTAACGACCTTATATATCAAAGGAACAAATGACTCAATATTTAATTGTTCTAAAATTTTTTGTGATTTTAGTTCTTGACTATACGTTGCACGCATTGCAAACCACCTTTTTTGTTCCAGTTTTGTAGTCACTTTTTTATTGAAATACGTATCAATTGAATATACTAAGGGGACACTCGTATCAATATATAGACCTGATTACGAGTTAGTTAGATGTAAATATAATTCTTTTCATTTCGCTTTTTAAGCGATGTTAAACTGTATCAATTGTCTGTTAATTAGGGGATAAGTAATAATAAATGATTATCAATGCTAAATTTCATTTAAAATATTTTGTCATATTATAAAATAACATTACCTTTACAGTCATAATTCAAGGTTTAACATCGCTTAAAAAACGAATTAAATTCAGACTGATTCCAATATTAATTTATTCGCATTATCCAGAATTGATGTATCTAAAGATGCTAGATATATCTGTGTCGTTGTTTCATTATCATGACCCATCCCTTCACTAATAACTGAGATAGGAATATTCCTTTGTTTTGCTATTGATGCCCAAGAGTGCCTGGCGACATACATAGTCAGTGGACTTTGAATATCAACTATTTCTGCTAACTTCTTCAAATGACGATTTATCGTTGCCAAGCCTTTAAGATATTGTTTTCGATAGCTCAATTCATTATTTAATATAATAGGAAATAAGAATTCAGTGCTATCATTTGGATATTTATTTACCAATAATTGCATACATTTCTCCCATTTAATGATTAGCATTTGTCCTGTTTTTCTACGTCTATATTTAAGTTCTCCATTTTTAATATCCTTCTTACGTAAGTATGCAATATCAATAAAAGACATTCCACGTGTATAGAAACTAAACATAAATATATCTCTAGCAAATTCTAAACTAGAGCTTTCGGTAAATTCCAACTCTTTAAGTCTAGTGACACAGTTAGGAGGAAGCGCTCGTTTAGCTGTTTTTTCAATATTAGTATATACCCTTTTAAAAGGAAATTTCTGTTCAATAATATCATCTTCAACAGCTCTATTATAGGTAGCGCGTAAAGTTCTCATGTAAAATGAAATAGTGTTAAGTGATACATTTCTATCTTTTAAAAAGGTTTCATACCTCTCTAGAAGATAACTATCAATCATACCTATTGTAATATCTTCACCTTGCAGAAAAGTCATTACACTATTCATCGTTGACAAATATGTTTCTGCTGTACGTAATTTACCGAGTTCTTCAAGTTTAGAAATCAATTCTCTTATATAGCTATATAATGTAATATTCTGTTTCGAGCTTTCAGCTACCTTAATTATATCATCTACTCCATAATTATAACCTTCATGTGATTTGATTATATTCTCAATATTTTTAACCTCCGATTTAACACAATCCCTCATTCTCATAAGATACATGCTGCGTTTATCTGTATATGATGTAATTAGTATTTTTGAAAATAGTTGACTCCATTCATTTGCAAATAGTTTATATTCAGTTTTTATCTGCCTAATGACACAATCATGAATAATTTGATAATAAATAACACCCTCTCTACCCTCTACTTTTGATTCTCTAAATTTAACCCTAATGCTCGCCATAATTTTTTTAATTCAAAATTAGCTTATACTATTCAAGGTTTTACAACTAGATATAATTATGAAACTAAATATATAATAAAGGATACTAAAATATTTCTCAATAAATTGAAAAAATACTTTAGTATCCTTTAAATAGATGTTAAAATGATAAACTCTGTAACTATTTCAATATTCTTATAATATGTTCTGGAATATCAATTTCGTCATTATTAATTCTACGTAGTAGCTCTGCCCCTCTCTCTGTTAGTTGAAAGCACATTTTACGTTTATCGACTGTACCTATATTGCGTTTGATGTAGCCTAATTTTTCAATGGTTGCTATTACCTTTGATGCATTTGAATTAGTAATTCCCAACTTAGAGCTAATCTCTCCCGAAGTTAGACACTCAACCTTTGATAAGCTACATAACACCATCCCACCATTGAGCGAAACCCCATAACGAGCCTCAAAAGCAACCTCAAATTGCATTACACTCCTCTGCAATTCACGTATTTTACACAGTAGTTCCATCGTTAATTAATAGTTACTGCCCCCATACCACATGCTCTAACACATTTACCACACTTGATACACTTATCTTCATCAATTGTAGGTAATCTAAACCCTACCTGATGAATAGCTCCAACGGGACAAATCTTTACCATAGGACATTTATGGCTCTGTGGGCATAGTTGTTTATCAATAATGGCTGGCATAATTACTATTTCTTTAAAAGTATATTATCAATTGCCTCCTTTAACTGAGCCTTACTCATAGCACCAGCCGACATTTGTGGTTGACCATCCATAGGGATAAATAACAACGATGGGATTGAGCGAATACCAAACAGTGCTGCCAACTCCTGCTCCTTATCAGTGTCAATCTTATATATAACTATACTATCACCGTATTCAGTAGCCAATTCATCTAACACTGGAGCAATAGCCTTACATGGACCACACCATGTTGCATAAAAGTCAATTAATGCAGGCTTATCACCTAAATATTTCCACTCTTTAGGGTTTGTTTCATAGTTTGCCACTTTAGCTAGAAACATCTCTTTGTTCATATTAACTACATTACTCATATTCGCCTCCTTTTTTTCTTGATTAATAACTTCAACTGTATTTTCACTCGTCTCATTTGTTTTAGCTTGCGAATTGCAACTAATGCTAAGCACCAAAACCAACCCTAAAACAATACCAATTCCTCTTTTCATATGTATAAAATTTAATTATGTTATAAATTTACAAACTATTTTCCAATATAACAAATTTCCAATGGAAATAAATAATTTTTCTACCAAAAAAGGGAATGACTTTAGTTTTAGCCATTCCCTCAACTTAAAATGTAAACACACTTTATCTATTTTGGTTCAATCTTAATTGCGTAACCACCACCCGAAGCAGTGAAAATTTTCAATTTTGATTTACTACTTACATTTTCACTCCATATTTTATATGCAGTAGGATTAGTTTTATAGTGAGCATCCTTAGCATCTGCATATATGGTAGCCACAAATTTCTCTCCTTTTGGTAAGAAATCTAAATTAACAATAGATGTTCTCTCCTCTATGCTATTAGTACCACCAACAAACCATTCATCCTTACCCTTTGTTTTTCTAGCAATAGTTACATACTCCATAGGTTCAGCCTCAAGATAATAACTCTCATCCCAATCTAGTGCTACATCTTTAATAAATTGGAAAGCATCCATATATTTCTCATATGTTTCTGGAAAATCTGCAGCCATCTGTAACGGGCTATACATAGTCACGTATAGAGATAATTGGTTAGCCAATGTCGAGTTAACATGTGCATTAGATCTAGGATTATATTTAGATAAATCAAATTCAAATAAACCAGGAGTATAATCCATAGGACCACCTATAAGGCGTGTAAATTGCAATAAAGTAGTGTGTCCTACATTAATTGCAGCTTGGTATTCACCACCCATTGCTGATTCATTAGCAATTAGATTAGGATATGTACGACATAAACCAGTTGGACGAACCGCCTCATGTGCATCAATCATAATTTCATATTCAATAGCCTTTTCTATTGCATATAAATAGTGATTAACTGAGGGTTGGCTATAATGATTATCTCCATTCGGAATAATAGGACCTACATAACCACTCTTGACAGCATCATATCCATTATCTTTCATAAATTGGTATGCTTTATCCATCTGGCGTTCATAATTTCTCAAAGCCGAAGATGTTTCATGATGCATAATCATCTTTACACCTTTACTCTTAGCATAATCCCTTATTTCATCTAAATCAAAGTCTGGATAAGGAGTAACAAAGTCAAATACTTTCTCCTTCTTATGACCAATCCAGTCCTCCCATCCAATATTCCATCCCTCAACAAGCACTCCATCTATACCATGTTCAGCTGCAAAGTCTATATGACGTTTGACATTCTCAGTAGTTGCTCCATGGCGACCATGTGGTTTAGCTTTAGTATAATCAGTAGTAGCTAAATGTATATTAGGGTAATCATTAGTGTAAGACCAACTACTCTTGCCAGTAATCATCTCCCACCATACACCCATAAACTTAGTAGGTTTAATCCAAGAAGTATCCTCAATCTTACAAGGCTCATTTAGGTTCAAAGTAATACGTGAGGCAAGAATTTCAGTAGCATCATCCGTAGCTATAACTGTTCTCCATGGAGTATTACAATTAGTTTGCATTAAACCTTTATCACCATTAGCATCAGGTGTTAACCATGATGTAAAGATCATGTTTTTATCATCTAAGTTCAAGTGCATACAAGCGTAATTAACCAATGCAGCTTCATGTATATTAATAAATATACCATCATCAGTCTTCATAAGTAAAGCAGTCTGCACACCAGTAGTAGAGAAGCCACGTTGAGATACATTACTTATAGTAGAACCATCCATATATGATCTAATTTCACTGAGTTTACTCTTAGTATAATTATACTCCTGAGTATCATAGTCACCAG
>JAWXTT010000126.1:0-6269 GCA_044433325.1 Bacteroidales bacterium | reverse complement strand
TTAAATTAATAATAAATACTACACATGAATAATAGTAAACCTCTGTATGTAATGGTAAAGCCTGTTGGAGCTGAATGTAACCTGCGCTGTAAATATTGTTACTATTTGGAGAAGAGTTACATGTATAATAAACGAAAACTTAGTGATTACCTTATGAGTGAGGAGTTGCTAGAGAGGTTTATTATACAATATATAGATGCACAGCCAACTCCTGAAATAGTTTTTACATGGCATGGAGGTGAACCTCTATTACACAAGCTGGATTTCTATAAAAAGGCGATTGAGCTACAAAAGAAATATGGAAATGGAAAGAAAATAGAGAATGTGCTGCAAACGAATGGTACACTGATTACGGATGAATGGTGTAAATTCTTTAAACGCAACAATTTTCTGATAGGTGTATCAATAGATGGAGCTAAAACCATGCACAATATTAATAGGCATAATATGGGTGGTGGCTCAACTTTTGATCAAGTTATGCGCGGTGTTAATTTACTGAATAAACACAAGGTTGATTGGAATGCGATGGCAACGGTTAATAGCTATAATGCGGACTACCCTAAGGAGTTTTATGCATTTTTCAAAAGCATCAATTGCCAATACCTGCAATTTACACCAGTGGTTGAACGTATCCTACAACACAAGGATGGTCGCCATCTAGCCTCAGCCGCTGAACAATTGAATGAGAGCCAGATAGCTCCATTTACAGTGTCGGCAAAGCAATGGGGTAACTTCCTATGTGAGGTATATGATGAATGGGTCAAGGAGGATGTAGGCAAAGTGTTTGTTCAGATTTTTGATTCAACATTGGCTAATTGGGTGGGTGCTCCCCCATCAGTATGTACTATGTGTAAGGATTGTGGTCACGCCTTGGTTATGGAACATAATGGTGATTTATACTCATGTGATCATTATGTTTTCCCTGAATATAAGCTAGGGAATATAGATACTCAGTTTATTAAAAAGATGGCTAATAGCGACCGTCAAGGGCGTTTTAGCACCGCTAAGAGTGGGATGCTACCGCGTGAATGTCGTGAATGTGAATATCTATTTGCGTGTAATGGTGGTTGCCCTAAAGACCGTTTTATTAAGACTTCAGAACTAGGTAACAATAAGAGTTTCCTGTGTGAGGGCTACCATAAATTTTTCCATCACGTAGCCGAAGATATGGATTTCATGAAAAATGAACTACTAAATAACCGCCCTCCAGCAAACGTTATGCAATGGATTAAAACTAAGGGATAGAAGTCCCCAATAAGGAAAAGGGGTTCGATGTCGAACCCCTTTCTGCTCTATAAATATAAAGTATATTACTGACCACTTACAGATACAACTTTTATATTTCAAAGGTAATTACAATTAATATAAACTTTAATGACAATTTCAATGTCATACCTTAATTAAAAATGTGCAAATACAAAATAACAATTCTTTTTTACCAAATTACCTTTTCATAGAGCTTTCTTATTATAAAGCAACTTTAACCACGTCATCACCTACCTTAACGATATAAATACCTTTTGGTGCGATAGGTACAAAAACTGAGTTTGAAGTTATTGTAGATGAAACTACTTTAGCTCCTGTCATAGCATATACATCTACAGATGCACCCATTTCAGCACCTTTAACAGTTACACCTCCATTTGAAGCTATTACTTTAACAGCTGATTCCACAGAAGTTGAAACAGAGGCATTATAAGCCTCAACATCAATTACCTCAACATTATCTATGTAACATGAAACGTCAACTGTTTCAGAACCTCCATTACAGAATAATTTAATTGTAATTGCAGATGCTTGAGTTTCACCAGTGTATGTATATTCACCTGTTTCTACTTTTACCCATTGGCCCTTTTCAATAGTTGAAGTCTGTATCTTACTAATTTCTAACCAAGTAGAAGATTTGGCAATAGAAATAGCTGAAAGTTTTTCACTACCTACTTCATCAATATAAATGTAATAAGAGAATTTATATACTTTATCTTGCTCAAATGTCATAGTACCTGTTGAAGCTACTAGAATAGAGCTGTTATAGGTAGTTCCTGACACGATATCATCACTTAGGAATACTTTCATTGATGCATCACCTTCATAAGCCATATCAGTTGTACGACCATAGAATCCATCAGCTGATGCTTTCCATCCATCAGCACTTCCATCTTCTGCTGCTATTTCAAACCCTGCTTGAGATTCACCTATTGCGTCAAATAGGATATTACCTTGTGCGTTAACTGTTGCTGTCACCATTAATGACAATGCTACTAATGTAGCGATTTTTGTAATTATTTTCATGTTGTTTAATTTTTGCTGAATCTAGTCTTTTATTTTGACTGGATTCAAGTTAATAATATGTTTTAAAAAATGGCTAATCAAAATTATTTAGCTGCTACTACCTCAACACAGTCTATATAACACGAAACGTTAATAGCTTTAGAGCCTCCATTAGCAAACAGTTTGAAAACAATAGGAGTAGATGCTGCATCTCCATCATAAACAAATTCATCAGTTTCTACCTGCACCCATTTATCCTTAGCAATCTTTGAAGTCTGAATTTTATACAGTTCTTTCCAAGGTGTTCCTTGTACTACTGATATTGCTGATAGCTTTTTGCTCTCTTTTTTATCTATATATATCCAAAAAGAGATTTTGTATTTCTCACCCTTTACTAATGCAATTTTGTCTGAACTTTTCATTATAATAGAGTTCTTAAAATCATCCTTAACGGTAGTATCATCAATATAAAATTTCATTGAGGCGTTACCTTCATACGCTTTCTCAGTAGAGTAACCGTAATATCCTTCTGCTGAATTAACCCAACCTTTGACACTACCTGGTTTAGCTCCCTCTAGTTCAAAACTTGCTTTCTCGCTATCAAGCAAATTTTCTTTTGCACTAACTGTTGCTGTTGTCATTAGCATTAATGCTGCTAATGCTGCAATTCTTGTAATTGTTTTCATGTTTTTAATTTTTAGTTATTAGAAATTATTATCAATATGAGTTGATAGTATTTTACATTTATTATTAGGCGTAATCTCAATAAAATTGGAGCACGCTGGTATTAGCACTGTTTCACCGTGTTGTATAGTTATTATGTTGTTATCACAGTTGATTGTAGCCTCACCCTCAACACAGATATAAACCACAAAGGAGTCTAACGAGGATATATCTATACGTCTGACACCATTCAGATTGTAAAGCGCAGTAGTGAAATATGGACATTCAACTAACTCAACACGTTTATCATGCGCTTGCTCATCATAATGAGTTCTATAATCATCTAAAAGTGTGTAATCTATTGCACCTTTAGCTTGCTCAGTGTGTAATTCACGTGCATTACCTGCTACGTCACGACGATTAAAATCATATATACGATATGTAATATCTGATGTCTGCTGTATCTCAGCGATAAAGCAACCTGTACCGATAGAGTGAATACGACCAGCTGGAAGAAAGAATAAATCACCCTTATTAACCTTATACTCCTTTAGTATTTCAGTAACGGTATTATTCTCAACACTTGCCACATATTCATCAGCAGTTACCTCTTTAGCAAATCCTGAACGTAAACGTGCATCAGCATCAGCATCTACGACATACCACATTTCAGTTTTCCCCTTTGAGTTATGACGCTTTGCCGCCAACTCATCATCGGGGTGTACCTGAATAGATAAATCATCCTTAGCATCAATAAATTTAATAAGCAACGGAAACTCATTCCCAAAGTGTAAATAGTTCTTCTTACCTATTAACTTTGCACCATATTCTGTTAGTAGATCAGTTATGCTCATACCGCTATACTCACCATTACTGACTATTGATTCTGAGCCTTTTACGCCCGACAGTTCCCAACTCTCACCAACAGATGTCTGAGTTGTATTTATTGACTTATATTTTACAATTTTTTCGCCACCCCAAATAGTTGATTTAAGAGTTGGCTCAAATTTCATTGGATACATACTTGTTTAATATTATGGTAATTTATATATATTTCCTATACTATCTTCAAAGATTGTATAATTGTCATCATAAAACTTTATAAAATCTGATTCAGCAGGGTGTCCCTTAAATGGTGCGTAATAGTGCGTCTTTCCATAATTAGAATTTCGCCATACCATAACGTATGAAAAGGTTACCCTCTCATCTTTAAGAATCGGTAATAACACCTGACTATACCATGTTGAGTCTGTAACCTCCTCTAGCCCTGTTTCAGACATAGCTGATATCTTACCTCGCTCACGTGCAACCTCTGAAATTATTATTGATTTCTTTTGTGCAAGTTCAGGATTATATGATTTACCTGGTTTAAAGTCATGGTATTCATCAAAAGCTATTATATCCACATATTCATCACCAGGATAACGAGCTAATAACTCCTCAGCAGTTTCAAATCTACAATCTGGTGAGAATGCATAAAGCAGGTTATGTATCCCAAGCTCATCCCTTAAATAGGTTACCGTATAACGCCATAAGGCGATAAAATCCTCAGTGCTGCAATGGCTAGCTCCCCACCAGAACCAATCACCATCAAATTCATGGAAGGGACGGAATATAATTGGTATCATCTCCCCTTCGTTACCACTAATTAAGTTCATGACATCAGCTACATTCTTCAACCATTTTTTATATTTTTTATTTACCTTTCCACCTGGCAACATCTCGTCAACAGCTCTTTTTTTAGAGTCTTTCCAGTAGAAACTACCATCATTCATAGGATTAGTCATATGCCAACATATAGTTGTAATTCCACCACGATTATAGGTAGCAATGATTTGATTAACTAGTGCAAGTTTAGCCTGAGTAACCTTTGATGGATCATTAGAACACAACTTTGAAAAATCTGCTCCTATCATTGCAGGATGACTACCACACATCTCTTTAATATCACTTCTATCATTAGTTACACTTGCCCATATATGCCCCATGGTGGTAGCATCTTGCTGACCAAATAAAACGCCCTTAGTAGGAATAGCATGCAAGTTATTATATAGAGCAACTGTTTGCTCCGTAGCACAACTATCCACAGGGATAAGTGGCGAAGCATAACTGCTCGTGACAAATAGTATGGCTAATATTAGTTGTATTACTTCTCTTCTCATAATTTTTCTATCTCTATACCTTTAATTTCTAGTCCCCCCTTATCTAATGATTTATTAGAATCAAAAAGAAGAATAATTTTGTTCTCACCCTTAGTTAAATGGGTTGTTCCTATCGTTTGTGCTCCCCACAACTGTTCATAAGCCTCAACACGAGGTGAACGGTCTGGGCTATCTATCTCAACAGCTTTAAATGGTTCAAGCGTTACAACCTCTCCCCTAGCTAATGATATCTGATGTTTCTTTCTCCCCTCTGACGCATATTGTAGAGTAATTTGATAATCAGCCTCACTGTCAACTACCACATCCCAATATATGCTATCCTTTGGTGCCATATCAACCAACCAATCACCTGCCCAACCATGTATATTAGTGTAGTAACGTGTATCACCTGTCATTAAAGCCTCATGTGCTGGCAATTCAATAGGAGAATCTAGTATTCCTATATGTGCCGTACGGCTTATCGAGCGACTATATTCAGGCAAAACGGACTCAAACCACTGCTTGTATAATGCAATCAGAGAATCAGCTAACTCAGGTTCTTGAGCGAGGATATTATTTGTTTCAGATTCATCATCAATCTTGTTATATAATTCATAACGCTCATTACCAAAAGCAATTAGCTTATATGTATCATTAAATATTGCACCATCGTTTTTATACAATTCACGATCAGTTGTTGAGCGATGCGTAAATAAATATCTATCTGATAGTTTGCTCTCCTTGCTAGTAATTATATCTTTCAAAGATACACCTGTTAGTTCACGACCATCAACAGGGGTTGATTCTATACCACATAAATCTAATATTGTTGGCATTATATCCACATAAGAGGTAGCTTGTGGTAACTCCACTGCATTAATCTTACCTTTCCAGTAAACCAAACAAGGAACTTTAAATCCACCATCATATAATTTACCTTTTAAGCCTTTCAATGTGCCATTATATCGCTCATTATTAGGTCCATTATCGCTAATAAATAGAATTAGCGTATTATCATCTGCTCCACTTTCTCTGATATGTGTAAGTAATCGTCCAATGTTATAATCTAAATTCTCGCACATTGCATAAACTGCTGGTGTCATATCCGCACCATCTATATCTAAGGAAGCATATTTGTTATAATACTCGTCAGGAACTTGATATGGTGCGTGAGGTGCATTGTATGGTACGTAA
>JAWXTT010000125.1:0-6310 GCA_044433325.1 Bacteroidales bacterium | reverse complement strand
CTATGGAGTGATGGTCTAAAAGGATATATCGGCACATCTCCAACTGGAGCTGATAGCTACATTGATGCAACCAATGGATTCACTTTTGGGTTACAGTTTGAGTATTTTTGGTAAACAATACCTATATTTGTAGCTAAACAGTAAAAAAATAGCGATGAAATCGAATATTGACAAGATACGTAAGGAGTTAACTCCACAATTTAGTAAACGTGACATTGAATCATATATACGAATAATTTTTTATAACCTATTGGGTTATTCGCCTATTGATATTATTATGCATGACGATAATGAATTGTCAGATTTTATATCATCTAAGATAGATAAAATTATTGCTGAACTAAAACAGAATAAACCTATTCAATATATCTTTGGCAATACATACTTCCATGGTCACCAATACAGAGTAACACCTGATACATTAATCCCTAGACCCGAAACAGAGGAGTTGGTAGATAGGATTATTGATGAGAACAGTAACAGTGACCTATCATTGCTAGATATAGGAACAGGCTCAGGTGCAATAGCCATCTCACTAGCAATGGCTATGAAATTTCCGATCGTAACAGCCATGGATATATCCTCTAAAGCATTAGATATTGCGAAACAAAATGCAACTACACTAAAAGCACGTGTAAACTTTCAACTAGCTGATATATTAACCACACCACCACCATCAAAAAAGTACGATATAATCGTAAGTAATCCACCCTATATCTGCGAAAATGAGAAGCAAGCGATGGAGAGTAATGTCCTAGACTATGAACCACATTTGGCACTATTCGTACCAGATAATAATCCTCTACTTTTTTACCGAACAATCGCAGAATTTGGGCAAAAAGCATTAAAGGATGGCGGTAAATTATACTTTGAAATTAATAACAAATATGCTACTCAAACAGTAAATATGTTACAAAAATATGGTTATAGTCAAACTGAGTTAATACGTGATATCCATAATGAATATCGCTTTACCTCAGCAATAAAAAAGAACGATTAATCCGCATATATGGCTAAGAGAGAGATAACACCAACCGACGCATTAAGCAAAGTAGCCTTTGCCTGTTCAACAGCCGAGTATTGTAGCTATGATATCCGCATTAAGCTACAACGTTGGGGATTAAATAGTAACGAGATTTCCACTATAATAGACCATTTAATCGATGAAAATTACATTAACGACACCAGATACGCCATCGCATTTAGTCGTGATAAATATCGCTTTGATGGTTGGGGTCGTATCAAAATAAGATATAAGCTACGGACAAAACAGCTATCTAGTGAGGATATTACAGCTGCCTTAGCAGCTATTGATGATAATGAATATATTGAACGGCTACAATCTATAATTGATAGCAAACATCGCTCAATTAGTAATCGCGATTACACCTCTATTGAACAGCGCAACGCAATATATAAATATTGTATATCACGAGGATTTGAGCATGAATATATATCGCGAGAATTACGAAACTTGAAATTTGAAAACCTTGAAGATTTGGATTAGAGATATATTGTGGAGCATCCAAGACAGCTTCGCGCCCCGTTTCTGTCCCGTTTGTAAAACCAGATTAATGGCTAGCGAACGGAGCATCTGTCTTAAATGTCTATACCTACTACCGCGCCCTACATCTATGGATGACTATCAAGTAATTGATAATATATTTAGAGGGAAAGTCTTGATTGACAAAAGTAGTAGTCTTTTCTACTACTCACGTGAAAGTAAATTCGCCTCAATTATCAAAAATATCAAATATGGAAATCAACCCGAAATAGGTCGTGAATTAGCTAAACAATTTGCAGCTAAATTGATTACAACAGGATTTTTTGATAGTATCGATTATATTGTTCCTATTCCGCTCCACCCATTGCGTGAATATAAGCGTGAATATAACCAATCTGAATTTATAGCAGAGGGGATATCGCAAGTCACCTCTATCCCTGTACTATTAGCATTACAGACAAGATTAATTTCACCTTTACACCAGACTCGTAAAGACTTAGCAAAACGTATATCTGAATCGAAAAAGAATAAATTCATCCTTAAATCAGATATAGACCTAAGTGGAAAACATATCCTATTAGTCGATGACGTAGTTACAACTGGTGCAACCCTAATCAATGGAGTAAAAGCCTTACGTCACAACGATAGTGTAATAGTATCCATCCTAACCCTAGCCACCGACCGCCTTGAATAATTGCTCCTTATGATGTGGGTGTAATATCATTTAATGCCTTTAGCATCCCTTTCAGCTCGGTACGGATAGACTTCAAGCGATTAATCACCTCTGAGCGTTGCGATACATTCTCACGATTAACCTTTATCTGCTGTTGAGCTGCATCTAATTTCAGCCCCTTCTCCTTAACTAGATAATATACCATACGTATGGTTTCTATATCCTCAGCAGTATAATAACGCCTATTAGTAGCACTACGCCTAGGTTTGATAATAGTAAACTGATTCTCCCAAAAACGTAATGTTGATGGTGGGACATTCAGTATCTCAGCCACCTCACGAATCTTATAATATTTTTTGTTTAATGTATCAGTCATGATTCATAATATTATTTAGTCCATCATATATCCTGCATTCTCAGCTCGTTCTATCAATTCATTATATGCTTCTGGGGTTAAATCGCGGAAATAGTAATGTACAGGGTTTTGAGGGCGATCCTTTAGATGCACCTCATAGTGTAAGTGTGGACCTGTTGATTTACCTGAACTACCCACTTCACCTATCTTATCACCACGCATAACCTTTTGCCCAACCTTTACATCGATACTATTAAGGTGAGCATATTTAGTTTTATAGTTATACCCATGGTCAATAACTACTAGACGACCGAATCCGCCATTCCAACCAGCTTTAATAACCGTACCATTACCAGTTGCAAATACTGGTGTACCCTTATCAGCAGCAAAATCCATCCCCTCATGCATACGACGTACATTATAGATTGGATCCCAACGATAACCATACCCCGAAGCCATACGCTTTAGCCACTTCTCAGGCACAGGCTGAATAGATGGGATATGATCTAAGCGATCATCCTGCTCCTTAGCTAAATCTACCAACTCATCATAAGATTTAATTTGAGTATAGATTAAACGCTCCAACATATCTATATTCTTAGTCAGACCTATCAACAATCCCGACTCAGGCAACGATATTAACTCACTATACCGCATACTATTATCTAACCCGGCATAAATCTGTTCAGATGGTATTCTATCAGCTTGTAGCATTACGCGATAAAAGTTATCATCACGTTCACGAATATCCTCCATAACATCTATTGAACTCTCCAGACGCGACTCCAATATTTTATATTGTCCATCTAAAACTTCCAACTTCTGTTTTATCAAACGTTCTTGAGGAAAATCCATAAAATAGTCCACCCCTAAAAATAATCCTACACCAATCACGATACCCACCAACAAATGACGTGTAAAAATCCACATCTTACGCATCGGCGAGGTCGAAACTAGTTCATACTCGGAGGTTTCCTCGTTATATTTATAATATTTTTTCTTACTCATTTAACACTATGATTACACACTATATTTGCAAAAGTAATATTAATAAACTATTTTTGCGAATTAATTTATACTAAAAGTAACTTCAAGTATATTTTTAAACCTAGTT
This sequence comes from Bacteroidales bacterium, assembly GCA_044433325.1. Classification (GTDB taxonomy): domain Bacteria; phylum Bacteroidota; class Bacteroidia; order Bacteroidales; family Muribaculaceae; genus HGM05232. The sequence continues at coordinate 2,664 of JAWXTT010000125.1, read as the reverse complement.
CAAATAATTTATTCAGATATAGATATGCTAACTGCTAAAGAAATCAGAGCCTCCTTTAAGGAATTTTTCAAAGAGAAAGGACACCAAATAGTCCCTTCAGCACCTATGGTAATCAAAGATGATCCTACATTAATGTTTACAAATGCGGGTATGAACCAATTTAAAGATATAATTCTTGGCAATGCGCCTATTAAATATCCACGTATAGCTGACTCACAGAAATGTTTACGCGTTAGTGGCAAGCACAACGACTTGGAGGAGGTAGGTATAGACACCTATCACCATACCATGTTTGAGATGCTTGGTAACTGGTCTTTCGGTGACTATTTCAAGGCAGAGGCGATAGATTGGGCATGGGAATATCTGGTTGATACACTAGGATTATCTCCAGACCGTTTATATGCAACAGTCTTTGAGGGTTATGCTCCTGAAGGATTAGAGCGCGATGATGAAGCAGCAGCAATGTGGGAAAAACACCTTCCTCTAGACCATATCATCAATGGTAATCGTAAAGACAACTTTTGGGAGATGGGTGAAACTGGTCCATGTGGTCCATGTTCAGAGGTACATATCGACTTACGTAGTGATGAGGAGCGTACCGCTATTGATGGACGTTCATTAGTAAATGATAGCCACCCACAAGTGATTGAAATTTGGAACTTAGTATTTATGCAATATAACCGCAAGGCTGATAGCTCACTTGAACCACTTCCTGCACGCGTTATTGACACAGGTATGGGTTTTGAGCGTTTATGTATGGCTTTACAGGGTAAAACATCTAACTATGATACAGATGTTTTCCAACCAATAATCAACAAGATAGGTGAAATCACTAATAGCAAATATGGTGTTGATGAACAGACTGATATTGCTATGCGTGTAATCTCAGATCATATCCGTACCATAGCATTCTCAATAGCTGATTCACAGCTACCATCAAATGCTAAGGCTGGTTACGTAATACGTCGTATCTTACGCCGTGCAGTACGTTATGGTTATACATTCTTAGCTCGTAAAGAGTCATTTATGTACCTATTAGTTGATGAACTAATTAACTCAATGGGTGATTCATACCCTGAATTAGTAGCGCAAAGCACACTAATCAAAAAGGTAATCAAGGAGGAGGAGGAATCATTCCTACGCACACTTGAAACAGGTATTAAACTAATAGAAAAGGTAATTAAAGATACCAAAGCTGAGGGTAAAACCGTAATTAGCGGAGTTGTAGCCTTTACACTTTATGATACTTATGGATTCCCATTAGACTTAACTGAGCTAATCCTTAAAGAGAATGGAATGTCAGCCAACCTTGAGGAGTTCAATACTCAGATGGATGCACAAAAACAACGCGCACGTAATGCAGCAGCCGTAGTAACTGGTGACTGGATTACTATCAAAGAGGGTGATAGCCAATTTGTAGGATATGACTTGACTGAATCGGAAACAGAAATTTTACGTTACCGTAAAGTTAAACAGAAAAATAACGAATTTTATCAATTAGTACTTTCATCTACCCCGTTCTATGCTGAAATGGGTGGACAGGTAGGTGATACAGGTACATTGAGCAATAGCAATGAAACTATTCAGATTATAGATACTAAACGTGAAAATAACCTAGCTGTACATATCACTAAAGAGATTCCTGAGAACCTAACAGGTGTTTTCACAGCTAAGATAGATAGTGAGGCTCGTCAAGCAATATGTTGTAACCACACAGCTACACATATCCTGCATGAAGCATTGCGTGAGGTATTAGGTACACACGTTGAGCAGAAGGGCTCATTCGTATCAACTGATGTGCTACGTTTTGACTTCTCACACTTCCAGAAGGTAACTCCTGAGGAGCTTAAACAGGTCGAAACCTTAGCTAATCGCAAGGTACGTGAAGCCATTGAACTGTGTGAACATCGCAGCATATCAATAGATGCAGCACGCGAAATGGGTGCAATGGCACTATTTGGCGAGAAATATGGTGATGAAGTACGTGTCGTAAAATATGGCACATCTATCGAGTTATGTGGTGGTACACACGTTCGCAACACTGGCAATATAGGTATGATACGTATCACATCTGAGAGCAGCATAGCAGCAGGTATTCGTCGTATCGAGGCTAAGACTGCTGAGAATGTTGAGAACATAATGAATGAGCTGGAAGCTATGCTAGGGAAAGTTAGTTCCATGTTACACAACGCTCCTAACGTAATAGTAGCTTTACAGAAATCAATAAATGAAAATGAAGGGTTACGCCAACAAGCTGATGAGTTCCTACAAGAGCGCATCAAGAACTTAAAGAAACAACTTGTTGAGAGTGCTGAAACTATAAATGGTCTAACCGTTATCACTTGTAAAGGAAAACGCATATCAGAGGTTATCAAAGGAGTAGCATTTGCCATTAAGAATGACAATAAACCTGATACAGTATTTATAGCAGCAACAGAGGAGGGTGGCAAACCAACTCTAACAGTAATGTTATCAGATAATCTAGTAAAAAGTGGACTTAACGCCTCAGCCATAGTCCGTGAAGCAGCTAAGCTAATCAAAGGTGGAGGTGGCGGTCAACCACACTTTGCACAAGCAGGAGGTAAAGACCCTGAAGGGTTAGAGCAAGCATACCTAAAGATGCGAGAGCTACTCCACATCTAACCCCCACACTAGAGAAGTAAA
>JAWXTT010000124.1:0-6365 GCA_044433325.1 Bacteroidales bacterium | reverse complement strand
TGCCCAGGTAGTGATGACTTCGTAGGGAATGCCATAACTGCACTGAATGTAACAGATACAGGTGTAATACTTATTGATGCACAATATGGTGTTGAGGTAGGAACACAAAATATCTTCCGTACAGCACAAGAGCAGAATAAACCTATCATGTTTGCCTTAAACCAGTTGGATGGTGACAAGGCTGATTACGACAACGTAATAACTCAAATGACTGAAATCTTCGGAAAGAAAGTTATCCCTATCCAGTACCCTATTCAATGCGGAGCAGGATTTAATTCCATGATTGATGTCCTATTAATGAAACAATACACTTGGGGAGCAGATGGTGGAATACCAACTATTACAGATATCCCCGAGGAGCAAATGGAAAAAGCCTTAGCAATGCAACAAGAGTTAGTTGAAGCAGCTGCTGAAAATGATGACACATTGATGGAAAAATTCTTTGATCAAGGAGTACTTACCGAAGATGAGATGCGTGAAGGTATCCGCAAAGGATTGATTGATCGCAACATATTCCCACTATTCTGTATCAGCGCACTTAAAGATATGGGTGTACGTCGTATGATGGAATTTGTAGGAAATGTAGTTCCATTTATTGATGAAATGCCAGCTCCTATCACTAAGGATGGTATCGAGGTAAAACCAGATTCAGAGGGTCCACTATCAGTATTCGTATTTAAAACAACTGTTGAACCACATATTGGTGAGATATCTTACTTCAAAGTAATCTCTGGCACATTAAAGGCTGGTGATGACTTAACTAATATGAATCGTGGTAGTAAGGAGCGTATTGCACAACTATATAGCGTATCAGGACAGATAAAAACATCAGTCGATAAACTATCAGCAGGTGATATAGGTGCAACAGTTAAACTTAAAGATGTACGTACAGGTAACACACTTAATGAAAAGGGTTGCGAATATATATTTGAACATATAAAATATCCAGCACCTAAATTCCAACGTGCTATCAAACCAGTAAATGAATCAGATGCTGAAAAGCTAAGTGAAATTCTTACTCGTATGCGCGAAGAGGATCCTACATGGTGCGTTGAACAATCTAAAGAGCTAAAACAAACCATCGTTTCAGGTCAAGGAGAATTCCACCTACGTACTCTAAAATGGAGAATTGAGAACAACGATAAACTTATGGTAGAATATATGGAACCACGTATTCCATATCGTGAAACTATCACTAAAGCGGCTAGAGCTGACTATCGCCATAAAAAACAATCGGGCGGTGCAGGACAATTCGGCGAAGTACATATAATCATCGAGCCATACACAGAAGATATGCCTAAACCAGATATCTATAAATTCAATGGTCAGGAATTCCGTATGAATGTACGCGATACGCAAGAGATTATTTTAGATTGGGGTGGCAAGCTAGTTATTTACAACTGTATCGTTGGTGGTGCTATTGACACACGTTTCATCCCTGCTATTATCAAAGGGTTAGTTGACCGTATGGAACAGGGTCCATTGACAGGCTCTTATGCACGTGATGTACGCGTATGTATATATGATGGTAAAATGCACCCAGTTGATTCTAACGAAATTTCGTTCCGTTTAGCTGGTCGTCACGCCTTTAGCGAGGCATTCCGCAACGCTAATCCTAAGATTCTAGAACCTGTATATGACGTTGAGGTACTAACTCCTGCTGATAAGATGGGGGACGTAATGAGTGACTTGCAAGGTCGTCGCGCAATCATTATGGGTATGGAGAGCGAAAAAGGATTTGAAAAAATTTCTGCAAAAGTTCCTTTGAAAGAGATGTCAAGCTATTCAACATCACTAAGTTCAATAACAGGTGGTCGTTCATCGTTCAGTATGAAATTTGCCGCTTATGAATTAGTCCCAGGGGATGTACAAGAGAAATTATTAAAAGCATATGCTGAAACTGAAGCTGATGAATAAATAATAAGATTTTAGAATTCTACTAAAAAAATAGCCATAGGGTGAGCAGTAAATCAACTGTTCACCCTATTTATATATATAAATCACCTATTTCAGATTGAAATTTAACAATTAAACTTAATTTAATTAAATTTTACACTCTAAAATTTTGTGGTTTTACATTTATTTGTTAATTTTGTGAAGTCAATTAACATAATATTAGTTGTAATTAATATAAGATAGGATAAACAAAGAACTATTCAATTTGTTAATAGTTTAAATTTTAAATAATTTCTGATAAAAAAAGAGATTGACAAACGATAGAAAATGAGAAAATCAACAATCTGGATATTAACAATAATAATGGCATTAACATTTATGGGATTGCTTTATGTACAAATTATGTACATGGAGAATATGATCAAAATGCGTAATGGTCACTTCTCAGAGGCGGTGAAGAGAAGCCTCTATAATGTATCTAATAAACTCGAAAAGGATGAAACTAAATATTATCTAATCGAGGATCTTATGGATATCGAAAAATCTATCTATTCAAACTATTTAAATTGGAAAGAACAGATAAAGGAATCAAAACTGACATCTACCCCTGAAAAATCAATTATAGGATTATTAGAAGCTGAGGAGAGTGTTAAACGTTTCAATCTAAGTGTAAGTCCAAACCAAGAGAGCAGCATTGACAGTTATAAAAATATTCAAGAGAATATAAAAGGATTATACCTTTACCAACAAGGATTATTAAATGAAGTTATCCTTACTATACTAAGTGACTCAAGTAGTCGCCCTATTACTGAGCGTGCAGACTCAGCCGTAGTAAAAGAATACCTAGATATTGAGTTTGAGAACAATGGTATAACCATCCCTTATGAATATGCTCTGCTGAATAGACAGAACCAAATAGTATATAACTCAAATGGATATGAGAATATCGACCCTAATCGTCAATATACTCAAGTATTATTTACGAATGATCCTGTTAGCAATCTGCACTATTTGAAAGTATATTTCCCATTTAAGACACGATATATATTTTCATCAATACAGTTTATGATACCGTCATTTGCATTCACATTGATATTGTTAGTAATATTCCTATATACTATTATTATAGCATTTAAGCAGAAGAAACTAACGGAGATGAAAAATGACTTCATTAATAATATGACACATGAATTTAAGACACCAATATCAACAATCTCGTTAGCCGCACAAATGCTAAATGATGATTCGGTACGTAAAAGCAACACTATGTTACAACATATCTCGACCGTTATAAATGACGAGACTAAACGATTACGCTTCCAAGTTGAGAAGGTGCTACAAATGTCAATGTTTGAACGCCAAAAAGCAACCCTAAAGCTACAAGATGTACAGGTAAACACAGTAGTAGCTAATGTAGTACATACATATAAAATAAAGGTTGAGAAATATGGTGGCAAGATAGAATCACATTTAGATGCAATAGAGTCAACAGTGCATGTTGATGAGATGCACTTCACTAATGTTATATTCAACCTACTAGATAACGCCGTTAAATATCGCCGCGAAGAGGAGCCATTGATATTAAGCGTTTACACCAAAGAGATTGCTAATAATAGAATCCAAATATCTATCCAAGATAATGGTATAGGTATCAAACGAGAGGATTTAAAGAAAATATTTGAGAAATTCTTCAGAGTATCAACTGGTAACCGACATGACGTTAAAGGATTCGGACTAGGTCTTGCCTACGTACATAAGATGGTAACCGAACTAAAAGGTGATATTCATGTTGAGAGTGAGCTCAATAAGGGAACTACATTTATAATTACATTACCACTAATAAAAAATTAAAATTATGGAAGAAAGATTGCGTATTTTGCTATGCGAGGATGATGAAAACTTAGGTATGTTATTGCGTGAGTACTTACAAGCTAAGGGATACAACGCAGACCTATTTCCTGATGGAGATGCTGGACACAAAGCATTTTTAAAGGAGAAATATGATTTATGTGTACTAGATGTCATGATGCCTAAAAAGGATGGGTTTGCTCTAGCACAAGAGATACGTACCGTAAATGGTGAAGTGCCTATTATCTTCTTAACAGCTAAATCACTTAAAGAGGATATCCTAGAGGGATTCAAAATTGGTGCAGATGACTATATCACTAAACCATTTAGCATGGAGGAGTTAGTTTTCCGTATTGAAGCTATCCTACGTCGCGTTAAGGGCAAAAAAGGTAAAGAGGTTACAACTTACAAGATTGGTAAATTAACTTTCGACACTCAGAAACAAGTACTTATTTCTGATGAAAAAATAACTAAACTTACCACTAAAGAATCAGAACTACTAAGTCTATTATGCGCACATATTAATGAAATCCTAGAGCGTAACTTTGCACTTAAAACTATCTGGATTGACGACAATTACTTCAATGCACGTAGCATGGATGTTTACATCACTAAATTACGTAAACACCTGAAAGATGATCCATCAATCGAAATCATTAATATCCATGGTAAAGGTTACAAGCTAATCGCACCAGAGGTAGAAGCTAACGCAAAATAGATAACGATTAAACGTAACACAACAATAGTGAGGGTAACAAGGTAAATACTAGTTGCCCTCACTTGTAGAATATACAACTGAGCTAATGAAGTTTTTATATATAATATACCAGTGGTTAATAGCCTACCCTATCATACTAGTAGCAACACTATTAACCGCTATTTCAACCACCCTAGGATCGATATTAGGATTTAGCCGTTGGTGGGGATACTATCCACCTATGCTATGGTCTAAATTATTTTGCCGATTAATGTTTGTATCAGTAACAGTTACTGGACGTGAAAATATTGATCACAAAACATCATATCTATTTGTATCTAATCATCAGGGTGCTTATGATATATTCTGCATTTATGGGTATTTGTATCATGACTTTAAGTGGATGATGAAAGCTAGTCTGCAACATATTCCATTTGTTGGTTACGCTTGTAAACGTGCTGGACATATTTTTGTAGATCGGTCATCCCCTAAAAGATTATTACACACTATAGAGTTAGCACAACAAACCCTTAGTGGGGGGATGTCACTAGTAGTATTTCCTGAAGGAGCTAGAACATACACAGGGAAAATGCGAGCATTTAAGCGTGGAGCATTTAAGCTAGCAACAGACTTTAAACTTCCACTAGTTCCGTTAACCATCAATGGCTCATTTGAGGTACTTCCTCGCACATCCTATCAGATTACTCCAGGAAAAATAACACTAACCATACATCCACCTATCTACCCTAACTATGACTCCAATAAGATTGATTTAGATCCTATAATGAAAGAGTGTTATGGTCAGATACAATCAGCTTTAGAACAAAAAAATAAAGATTAGTGGCAAATATTAAAAAAAATCAGAAATTGATTTTGATTATTGGATAAAACTTTTCTAAATTTGCAACGGTAACGAAATTTTGCCTGGTGGTGTAATGGTAGCACTTCGGATTCTGGTTCCGCCTGTGAGAGTTCGAATCTTTCCCAGGCAACAAAATTGAGTACAAAAAGTAAGGAGTAGGTGTTTTTCTGCAAAGAAATATCCCTACTCCTCTTTTTATTAGCAATAAAGTTTGTCAAATCAGATAATTAGCGTATCTTTGCACACGTTAAAACGAACATAAACAAATTTAAACAACAAATTCAATGGCAACAAAAATCAGATTACAACGCCACGGTCGTAAAGACTATGCGTTCTATCCAATTGTTATCGCTGACAGCAGAGCACCACGAGATGGTAAATTTATTGAAAGAATTGGTTCATACAACCCGAACACTAATCCTGCTACAATAAGTTTAAATTTCGAGAAAGCTTTGTATTGGGTAGCAAATGGTGCACAACCAACTGACACAGTACGTACAATCCTTTCTAAAGAGGGTGTATTATTAATGAATCACCTTAACGTAGGTGTTCGTAAAGGCGCATTCACTCAAGAGGAAGCAGAAAAACGTTTCGCAGCTTGGAAAACAGCTAAAGAAGCAGATACTACTGCAACTATCGCTAAATTAGCAGATGCTAAGAAAGCAGACGCAGCAGCACGTTTTGAAGCTGAAGTAGCTAAAAACAAAGCTAAAGCTGAGGAAGTAGCTAAGAAGAAAGCAGAAATCGCTGAAGCAGCGGCGGCAGCAGCAGCTGAGGCTGAAGCAGCAGCAGCTCCTGAAGTTGAAGAAGCAGCTCCTGAAGCAGCAGCAGAGTAATCTAACTGACTTCTCTGTAAAGATAAATTGGGTAATTAACATCACCGTTAATTACTCAATTTTTTTTTAAACTAATTATTTCTATCTTTGTACTATTCAAATAAGTAACAGTAGAATAATGACAAAGTTAAGATATATATTACCTGCCGAATGGGAGGAACAATCAGGAATCCTTCTATCATGGCCCCACGCTGATAGCGATTGGGGGTATATGTTAGATGAAGTA
>JAWXTT010000123.1:0-6455 GCA_044433325.1 Bacteroidales bacterium | reverse complement strand
TATTTCAAAAATAAAATTAATATTAGGGAGATTTCCATTAGCAACCAATATATTTAGCTTATCAATAAGCTCTTCCATTTTATCTACAGCCTCAAATTTAGTATCAACATCCTCTTTAGCCGTTATAATATCTAGCATTTTATAGCTATTGCCTCTAAATAACAAACCTCCCCCTTGGTTTGAACCTAAGAACGAGTGTAGTAGCACAACCTCTGCATTAAACCTCTCGGCTAAATCAAAGCCTATCTGACACTCCTTTATTGAACTTTCTGAGAAATCGACAGGGATTAGAATCTTCATCTTCTCCTCACACTCCATCTCAGATATAGATAGGTATAAATCATCTAATGACTTACCCTCTGTAATCTGTAAAGCGCGAGATAAATCTTTTTCGCAAATGCGCACCCTTACCGCTGATGAGAATGACTGTCTAATCAGATTAACATTATTAATTACCGCTTCGATACCATAATGCTCTAAAATCTGCTTTAACTTTACCCCTCTATCGTACGTATGAATAGCTAACGTGACTAATCGTTCAGATGCAATCATTATTTAAAAAATTAGAGGAGAGATTCAGAACCGTAGTTCCCCATATCTCCTCATACTTTATTTATCCTTAGATTCCTCATCTAATATAGCTACCGCCATATCATATATTCTAGTATCCTCTAGAACTACTATACCTCCATCAGGTCCAGGTTGGATGTGCAAACCACAATTCTTACCATATTCATAATTTGTACCTCCGAAGTAATTGCGTACAGTCTGAACGGTAACATTTAAACTATCAGCAATTTTGTGAACTGAGCCAGTTGGCAAACTCTCTTTGATGCGACGTAAATCGTTAAATGAAATTGTCTTTGTCATAATATTATGGTATTAGTTAGGACTTTTAAAAACTGATTTATCTCCCTCTCTCTTAAAGAATAATAAAACTCCATTTATCCGTCCAATGTTAATTGTATTTCAATTTAGGGGTCAGTTTTTAGAAGTCCCCCTTATATAATTCTTATACGCAATAAAAATAGTAAAGAATTTGTTAAATTCCAAATAAACAACTCTTAAATTTTATATGTCCTTAAACATATAATTTAAAAAAACTAGCTATCCGAGATTAAATTACCTCAACTTGATTAGCATTTACCCATGATTTAGAGTTAGAATTACCGACACTAACCTCATACCACACACTTGATTCAGTGTTATTAACAGTGGTTTTTAACGAATCTACAATTATAAGTTTAATCCCCTCATTCAACAGATATGCCTCCTCTGATTTATCTTTAGGAGTACGTGGTGACGTACTTAATATCACTGATGGTGCTGTAATAATAGCCTCCTTAGTACTATTTTTAATACTAAAAGCAAAAATATTAGCTACAATCATAAGTAGAAACAGTGCAATCCCACCAAAAAATGATATCTTCCTAATCATAATAGTTGTAGCAAATATATATAACAGTATAGCTACAATAATTAACAGGAATGATATTATAGCTATTACTGCCCATCCATTGGATGAATTAATATTCTTAATACTCTCAATAATTACAGCTAATATATTAGCTTCAGCTAACTTATTCTCACTAGATATAATCTTAGCGTTTACAAATTCAAGATTAAACTTAACATCCTCATTAGTAGGATCTAGTTTTAATGCACGTTCATAATATAGGATAGCTTTACCTAATTCGCCTATCTTATAATATGAATTACCTATATTATAAAATAAACTACTAGATGTACCTAGGCTATCAGCTACTAGCTGATATTGGGTGATAGCTTCATTGAACTCTCCATTATTATATGCGGTGTTTGCTTTCTGAATTAAATCCTGTGCTGAAGCAGGGGTAACAGATAGTGTTACAACCAAAACCAATAATATATAAAATAATCGTTTCATATTCCCTTTCAATAATTATTTACGTTTAATACCCTCTATTTTGTTCATCACATCAGTAACCTCGTCATATACCTTATCTAAGGTATTATCGCCACCCTGCGGCGCATATTGAGCAAACTCACAACTATCCAACAGCGACAGTACTGTTTCAACTAAAGCTGCATCAGCTCCATAATTAGTTAATTCAATAGCTACATTCTCCTTATTAAGCATAGATACTGGAATACCTAACTTATCACTGATGTAACCCCACATAGCATTCAAAATCTCTTCATAGAATTTATTAGAGTCATTAGCTAACATATAAACCTTAGCCTGTTTAAGTTTGCGTTTAGCCTCCTTACCAGCTTTCTTAGTTTTCATTAATTGTATATTAGCGCGTTCAGTAATAGTTTTACGATAAAGAACAAGCACACTAATCAATAATACAATAGGTATTATATACCACAACCAATATAGTGCTGAGGCTACATATATATTATGACTTCGCTTAATATTTAAATCTCCACTCTTTATATGTCTAATGTCAACATTCTGTTTCTTCACACCACCCTGGGTGGCATCACCATTACTATATGCTCCTACGCCCTGCTTAATACTAATAGGATATTGAGGTATTTCAATTGTTATATACTCTTTCTTAGATGGATTGAAATATACAAATGGCGTAGTTTCAATTGTATAATCTCCTGCATAAAGTGGAACAAAGGTGTAATCAATCTTGTCACTACCTACTACATTACTTCCAACTACGTTAGCTTCAATATTAGATTGTGGATCATAAACATCAAATTGTGTTGGGAACTCAACAATAGGATTCTTTAAATATTTAATATTGCCTGTCCCTTTAATATCGTATGATAATGTTGCCGCTTCACTAGTTCTGAAAGTACTCTTATTTAACGATGTTGTAACTGTAAAATCGCCCACTGCTCCAGCAAAAGCAGCTGGTTTAGGCTCTGGCAGAGATTTTACATTTACCTTAACTTGATTAGATTTAACTTTTACCTGTTTTTCAACTGGCACATTCACATAACCGAATATACTAGGATATTGATCAAATTGCGTAACCTTGACATCGTAATTTCCTGATGTTACTGTCAATTCACCCGATTTCTGGGGGAAAAGAATACATTTTTTCAACTCAGCCACCATATAATTACTACCATTATAATGCTCTATCTCATTCATCTTGGTGCGTATAGGAACCTCCTCAATTAGGAAACCCTCAAATGCTGGTTGCAAGGTAGGCATGAATGAACTTATCTGATACTTAGTATATAACTTAATAGTACAAACAACAGCCTCCTGCTCATAAACCGATGACTTGGATAGAATTATCCTCACAAATAAATCATCCTTACCAATAGCCTTATCAGAGGTTTGTGTTTGGATATTGCCCATTTGAACACCATTTGAAGATGAGCCACCACCGTTGTTATTATTAGTAACACTCTTATCCTGTTCTAGCACCTCAATAGTTACAATATTAGTTGAATAGGTCTTACCATCAACCTCAATAGTGGCAGCAGGCACATTATATTTACCTGCATCGTAGGCACGGTATGTTATTGAATACTCCTGAGTTTTACTCCTTGTGGTAGTACCATTTATCATCTGAAAACTCTGCGATGTTGACACTGATGGACCATATAATTTAGCAACCCCTTCAGGATTCTCATATTTTAGATTCTCACCATCGCCATTACTCAATACATAAGTTACTGAGAACTTACTCCCTGCTATAACCTGTCTAGGTGCTTTCACTGTAAATGTAACATCATCAGCTGCATTGGCAGCAAATGTACTGCACAATATTACTAATGCGCCTAACAGATACCTAAATAGATAATTTTTCCTTATAACATCCATAATTAACTAGCCCAATATTACCACTGGTTATTGATTGTTCTTCTTGATTTCTCCTCCTGCTTCATCTTCTCTGCATTTACCTTTTGTTGAGTATCTTTCTCTTGGTTCTGCATAGTTTTCAGAATTTGGTCTATATTTTCTGAGCTCATAGCACCTTGTTGTTGCTCCTGTTGCTGCTGTTCTTGTTGTTGTTGTTCTTGTTGTTGCTGCTGATCTTGATTCTGCTCTTGCTCCTGTTCTTGATTTTCATCCTGATTTTGTTCTTGATCTTGCTGATCTTGATCTTGATTCTCATCTTGTTGATCTTGATTCTCATCTTGATTTTGCTCCTGCTCCTGCTGTTCCTGTTTCTTTAACTGAGCTAAACGAAGATTTTTTCTAGCTTCCTCATCAGTAGGATTTATACGTAGTGAATTTTTATATTGCTTAATACTCTCGTCATATTGTTGTTGATTAAAAGCAATATTACCTAAATCATAAAACACCTGTGACAACAATTCTGGATCTTCATCAATTGAGATTGTCGAAGCTAACCCATTAAATATATTCATAGCCTCAGCCATAGGTGAATCCTCCTGTTGAGCATCCTGCGCACCGTTACTCTGACGCACAAGGGTCGTTGCTAAATTGAATGCGGCAATCTTTGAGCCTGGATTAGCCTCTAATGCTTTGCGATAAATCACCTCAGCATCAGCATAACTCTGCTCCTCATAAACTTTATTTCCTTTACGTATATTTATACGCTCCTCACGCACACTCTCTTCAGCAAGAACTGATACAGAAGCGAGAAACGCCAAAGACAACACTAATATAATCCTTTTCATACCTCCCACTACTTAACTTTTTCAATATTTTTTTTATCCTCACGTGTAAAGAAATTGACATTCTGCAACCAAGGAGTTTTTCTATCCATAATAAACATATCAATCAACAGGAAGATTAACGCCAACCATGCAAAGATTGGGAATTGCTCATCATGTTGAGAGTAAACCACACGCTCCATATCAGATTTAGCTAAAGAATCAAGACTTTCCTCTATTTCTGATACTACATTATTGCTATTACCTGAAAGATATACACCACCACCTGCTGCTGCAATCTCTTTAGCCATTGCTTCATTAAGCCTAGATATTACCACTTCACCTTTACTATCTTTAAGTAAGCTAGATGAGCCCGATAACGGGATAGGCGCGCCATTTTCAGTACCTACCCCTATCACATCTACCAAGATACCCTTCTCTTTAGCAGTTTTAGCTATACCAACAGCATCATCCTCATGATTTTCACCATCTGTAATAATTATAATAGCCTTTTGTCTTTCATCATTAGGGGTAAATGAATTCATTGCCATCTTAATAGCAGCACCAATAGCAGTACCCTGTGTTGGTACCATATTAGTATTTATATTACTTAAAAACATCTTAGCCGATATAAAATCTGATGTAATAGGTAGTTGCGTATAAGCATTACCAGCGAACACAATCAGCCCTACCTTATCATCCTCTAGTTGGTTAATCAACTTCTCTAGTATTAATTTAGCACGTTGCAACCTTGAGATACCATTAGGATCATTATTTGAAGTTGCACGCATTGAATTGGACACATCCAGAGCAATCATCACCTCTATACCACGAGTCTTAACTATCTCCTCCTTAGTACCACCACGAGGTCTAGCAATCATAATCACAATAAAGATAACTGCTACAATCTGCAACGATATCTTTATCATAGCCTTATACTTTGACACATTAGGCATCAATGGAGTAAGTACAGCAATATTACCATATTGTTTAAGTTTAATCCTTTTACTACGACGAGCTAGCATAAATAGCACCAAAATCAATGGTACTATTAATAGCAATAGGTATAAACTATTCTGATTCGCAAAACTAAACATATTATATAATCCCTCCTCTTTACATTCATTTATTATTAAGGCATTTCACGCAATACTGTATTACGCAAAATAATCTCAGTCATCACCACTATTAGTAAGAAAATTGCCCAAGGTAGATAATCATCCTCAGTATGTGAGAAATCTTTAGTATCGATAACTGTTTTCTCCAACTTATCAATCTCCTTAAAGACCTCTTTCAACATATCCTTATTAGTAGCTCTAAAATATTTACCACCTGTTGTATCAGCAATATTTTGCAGAGTAACCTCATCAATCACTACTGGCAAAGATTGATACTCCATCTTGCCGAAGAAGTTAACTCCAGCAGGGAATAACGCCTCACCATTCTTACCGATACCTATTGTATAAACCTTAATACCATACTCCTTAGCAATCTGAGCAGCTGTCATAGGTGCAACGATACCAGTATTGTTAGAGCCATCGGTCAGCAAGATAATACTTTTAGACTCAGCCTTGCCATCCTTTATTCGATTAATAGAGGTAGCTAAACCATCCCCTATTGCTGTTCCATCCTCAATCATACCCATCTTAACATCATTAATATAATTAATTAAGACTGGTTTATCAGTGGTCATAGGAACAAGGGTAAAGCTCTCTCCCGCAAAAATAACCATACCTATATTATCTGTTTCACGACCAGCAATAAATTGTGAAGCAACATCCTTAGCCGCTTCAAAACGATCAGGCGTAAAATCTCTAGCCAACATACTTGTAGATATATCTAACGCTACTATGATATCAGTACCCTCCGTTTCAGAG
>JAWXTT010000122.1:0-6611 GCA_044433325.1 Bacteroidales bacterium | reverse complement strand
CCCCTGAGAAGATTGCAGGGGAAAAAGGTGGTATTATTAAGGCTTATGTGCCTGTAATTATAGGTGAGGCAGTGGGCGCAGTGCGTGAGGTGTTTGCTGATTGTGCTAGTGAGGTTGGCACTGTGATACATTTTGCTGAGGATGCTCCGCAATACATAGAGTGCGTAAATCAGGATGATATGCTATTGGTGCAGAGCGTAAAGTATGGTGATTTTAAATGTGAATTATCAGGAGATTGCCAACAGAAAAATATAAATACAGTGCTTACGGCTGTTAACGAGCTAAAAGCGTTGGGCGTAAATATTACTGCTGAGGATGTGGCTAATGGTTATGCTAATGTATGTTCATTGACTAATCTGATGGGGCGTTGGATGGTGCTAAACAAATGTAATCCACGAGTGATATGTGATACTGGTCACAATATCGGTGGCGTTACTTACATAGTTAAGCAGTTGGAGAGGGAGCATTACAATAGTTTGCGTATGGTCTTAGGGTTTGTTAGTGATAAGGATGTTACTAAGATACTATCTATTATGCCAAAGGATGCAAAATATTATTATGTAAAGGCTGAAATTCCACGTGCTATGGAATGTGAGGAGTTAGCGGCTGTGGCTACATCAATGGGTCTGAATGGCGTATGTTGCGGCTCGGTGGTGCAAGGATATGCGACTGCTTTAGAAGAATGTGTGGATGGTGATTTACTGTTCGTTGGTGGTAGTACCTTTGTAGTAGCTGATTTATTAAGCTCGATATAACCGAGATAATGATATAAATTTAGAGGGGAGAAATCAATCACATTGACTGGGTTCTCCCCTCTACTATGTTAGTTTATCTATTTGGTTATTTGTAATGTTCCGCTATCCTGTTTTTTGTTATCCAAATAGTATTTGTTGGATATTTTAGGATATCCAAGTAACCATGTAATATCATGCTCGAAAGTAATATTGTACGTGTTACCATCCCCTAAGTCTAATATAAGTGATTCATCCCAATCATCAGTACCATTAAATTCTCCGAAGAATAGGTAATATTCCCCACTAATTGTACGAGTAAGTTCAAGCCCATAGAAATGTGCTAGGTATGCACGGTTTAATATTTCCTCCTCATCTTCGCTGGTAACTCTATACTCCTCATCGTTATAAGTTACTTTAATATCATTTGATAGGATATTATTAGGGGTATTCTCATTTAATAGGTCATTCCCATCACTATCTTGTACATAAATTTGTAATGTAACTGGTGCAATATCCCAATCTACTCCACCTTTACAACTTGAAAGTGTAATACTAACGAATAGTAAGCAATATATTGATAAATTTCTCATGCGTTATGTTTAGGTGGGTTCTAAAAATTGCTTTTAAAAGGATTTGGTTGAAACTTGAAAGAACTTATTTTTAGATCACTCCCAAGTCTTAAATTTTCAGATTTAATTTCAGGATTTGTCATAGCAGGGGTTGCTACTGTAATAATATATACATTTTTGAATACCTTAGCTAATTTCTCAGCCGCTTGAATTGCTACATTCCCTCCATGGCTGTGTCCATAAAGTACTATTTCATCAAATTTTTCCATATCATACCACTCTAGAATCTCTTTTACTAATTTATTACTAGCTTTTCTCCTATCAAATACATTGTTGTTAATCCAGTTATTAGTTCCTTCTTTAAAATTTGTTTTCCAGCTAAAAGAGTAACTAGACTTGCCTTTTTCTGGTGCTTTAGGTATAATTAACTCATTAGATGCTAATTCTGAATCTCCACCAAAGGCATTGTATCTAATTTCGTAAACAGTTTGTGGGTACATATCCCATCTATCGTTTCCTGAGTTTGTACCATGTATAAAAACAATTTTACGTTTAGGACGTATAACCTTTTTTGGGTGTTGTGTAATAATTTGTTCCCATATTATATATGTAAATTTATAATTTTAAAAAATATTAGGTTATAAATTTACATATATATATCAGTGTAATATTGGTATATATTAACTGTTAGCGGGTGGCTATTGATTCTATTTCTATTAGGACATCTTTAGGGAGGCGGCTAACTTGGTAGGCGGCGCGTGCTGGATATGGTGCGTTGAAGTGGCTAGCGTATATCTCATTTACTGTGGCGAAATGGTTCATATCAGCTAATAGTACTGTTGTCTTTACGACGTTATCCATGGTGCAGTCAACTGCTTGTAGGATAGCTTCGATATTCTTAAAGACTTGTTCGGCTTGCTCTTCGATTGTTTCAGCTATATTGCCTGTGGCTGGGTCGATAGGTATCTGCCCTGAAATATATATCGTGCCATTTGATTCAATTGCTTGACTGTATGGACCTATTGCCGCTGGGGCTGCTGGAGTTGAAATTGCTTTTTTCATAATCGGTTTTGTTTATTTGTTATTATTATTAATTTCTGTTGGAATCTCTATATCTTTTATAAGTAGTTTCTCTGCTTGGAGATAACTATTTTCGGTGATCTTATTGGTGGCTTTGATTGCTTGGGCAAACTGTTTGTCAAAGTGGGGTAGGAAGTTGCTCCTGCCATTGGTGTTGAGTTTGCGCAATACCACCCCAACACTCATCTGTGAGATATCACTGGCTGGTTGGTAGGTTACGTTCCCGTTGCTATCGGGTAGTAATGGGATTATTATTTTAGCTTCGGCTAGTCTATCTATTATTTGACCTACTAGGCGTATAGGTATATCGTATTTGTGTGTTATCTCTGTCTTAGATAGAGCAGGGAGGTTGGTGCTAAATCGTTTGACTATTATTGCTAATATTACTATGGTTGTCTGATATAGATATTGTGATGATATTTGGCTTATGTTGTTGCTGAAATTAAAACGGAATATGTTTTGTGATGAGTAGGTGATTACTACGCCTGACAGGGTTATTAACCATGTTAATTGTAACCAAATAAATAGTAATGGTACGAATGCAAAACTACCATAAATAGCATTGTATTTAGATACATATATCTGTCCTGCTACAAATAGATATTGAAGTAGATGGAATAGTGTACCACATATTATGCCTGATATAAGGGCGTTTTTAAATTTGACCTTGGTATGTGGTATTATTATAAATACAATGGTGTAGAGTATCCATGATAAGATGAATGGAGTAATATCTATCAATGTCTGAAATAGTGGAGATATAATAAATTGGAGTGAGCTATTATTAGCGGTGTTAGCCAATGTTGCTGCAAATATTGATATCCCACTTGAGCAGATTATTAATATAGGAAGTAGCAGAAACATTGCTGTGTAGTCTGTGATTTTGCGTGTAATGCGTCTCCCTTTGGTTACACCCCAAATTAGATTGAAGGTATCCTCGACGGTCTTTAGTAGCGTTACTAATGTCCAGAGTAGGAATATGATACCTACACCTATAAATATCCCTTGTGATGATTGTGATAGATATGATTCAACAAATTGAAAGGCGTTAGTAATGGCTATTTCCTGTGCTGGGAGATGTTTAATTAGCTCGCTCTGAATTATGTTCTGAAACCCAAAGCCACGTGCTATGGCTAGTATCATGGCTAATGCTGGTACTAAGGCTAGGGCGGTGTAGTATGTTAGTGAGGCTGCTTGGGTTTGTAAATCTTTATCAAGGAATGAGCGTATAGATAGGTTGGCGGTCTTGACAATATTTACCCATATGCTGGTGCTAGTGTCGTTCCATACCCCTTTAGTGCTATACTGATATATAGATAGTAGCTTTTCTGATATGTCTTTTAGTTTTGCTCTCATAGCTAGCTTCTTTTCTAAAAAAATAAGCACGACGATAAGCCGGGTTATGTCAACGCTATAACAACTAGGTTGCGAGCGTTGGTTTGTCATTTATCTGAGCCTTATGTTACCATAGGGCTTTAGCAACCTACCCCTCGACAATGGACGAGTAACCCTTAAATGCCGATATACTTGGTCTTGCAACTCATAAGGTGTGCGGCGCACTATGTTACCATAATGCCCGGTGAGCTTTTACCTCGCCTTTTCACCCTTACCTTTCCAACTAGTGGATTGGCGGTTATTTTCTGTCACACTAACTCTACCCTCGCGGATAGCTTCCCGTTAGGAAATATGATACTCTCTGTTGCCCGGACTTTCCTCACTCAGCTCATAGGTCTGAGAGCGACAAACTGTCGTGCTTGTAATGCAAATGTAATCTCTTTTTTTGGATTATTCACCATAAGGTGATATTTGTTTTTCTAATTTTAATTATCTTAATTATTTAATAAGAGAAAACTTTAATGTATATTTGTGTTATTAATTAGATTTAAATTCAAATATTGAAGATATTATACACCTTAAATTATGGATAATAAGGCATTTACAGCGGAATTGGCTAAACGTATGAATAGAAGTAGTAAGGATGTTAGTGCGCTGATTGATGGATTGATTACGGTTATCAAGAGTAAATCAGATGAAATGGATTCAATTGCGATTCCATCATTCGGTACATTTGAACCTAAGAAAAAAATGGAACGTGTGGTTAATAACCCTGCAACTGGTAAGAAGATGTTGATTCCTCCTAAAATTACTCTATCCTTTAAGGTAAGCAACATTCTTAAAAATAAGATGCGCGAGGCTTAAAGAGGGATGAGTGATGTACTTTAATAATGTGTTATGATTTTTATGCAATTATAGATGAATAGAAAAATTACTTTACCTGAATTAGTGGAGGCGTTAACTGTGGTTACTAATACAACTAAACGTGTTAGTGAAACTTTTTTGCGTGAATTATTTGCTCTTATATCGGAACAGCTTATCAGTGGTGAGAGTGTTAAGATTAAGGGGTTAGGTGTATTTAAGGTTGTAACGGTTGATGCTAGACGTAGTGTAGATGTAAATACAGGAGAGGAGATTGTTATTGCAGCTCATAATAAGGTGTCGTTTACGGCGGATAAAGAGCTGGCTGAAGCGGTGAATATGCCTTTCGCTAGTTTTGAAACTGTTGTGCTTAATGATGATATTCCTGAACTAGAAATGAAGCGTATTGAAGCTGATGTAGATATTGATATTGAGCAGGAAACGGAAGTGACTGAGGTTGCTATTGAGCCTTTATCTGAAATAGAAATTGAAACGGAGGATGTACATGTAGATGTTGTGCCTGAAGAGATTGTTGAAGAGGTGACTGATGAGGTGGTTGAAACTGATTTAGTGACAGATATTGAACCAGAAACAGTTGTTGAAGAGGTGGCTGATGAAGTGATAATTGAACCAGAAGTGGTTGAGGATGATACAGCAGATAATGATATAGGCTACTCTGAATCATTAGTGACGATTGCTGATGAAAGTGATATGAGTAGTTACGTGGTTGTGGCTAAAGTGGGTAAACGTAAGTTTATCAGTGGTTATATGTGGGGATTTATATCGGCAATTTTGTTTGCTGGTATTGCATTTGTGATAATTAATTTCAATATTAATATTACACCTAAGATTGAGGATAAAGAAGAGCTAACTGAGGTGATTACTCATGATGTTTCTACGCCAGTGGCTGATGAGGTTGTGTTGGTGGATACTATTACAAGTAATCCTAGTGTTGAGACTGAGGGTGTTGAGGAGATTAAGGTCGTAACTAAGCCTAAAGTAGTATATGACACAATTACTAGAACTAGGTTTATGGCTACTATGGCTAGAGAACATTATGGAAATATGAATTTCTGGGTATATATATATGAGGAGAATATGGCTAAGATATCTAATCCTAGTGTTATTGCTCCTGGTACAGTGTTGGTTATTCCTACTGCTGAAAAATATGGGATAAATGCGAATGACCCTGAAAGTGTGCGTACAGCTGAAATTAAGTCTAAAGCTTTTAATGCACGATATAAATAGAGTGAAATTTATTGTATAATTAAAATATAAAATGATTAGGTTATGTCATTTGTAAATGGATTAAAACGAGCTTTTGGATTCTCATCAGAGGATGATTATGATGAGCAATATGATGATGAGGATGAAGTAAAAGATTATAATGAAACGAATAGTTCTAATGGGGTTGCTGATGAGGTTAGTGTAACGGATTCAAGTAACGAAGTTGGTGCTGATAACTATGACGACTTAGCAGATGAATTGCTGAATAAACTGATTGATATTATTAATGCCCCTCTGCCTGAGTTGGTACGTGATTGTGTTGATCGTGATGCTCAGAAACGATTGATGTATAATAAACTTGGGGGTAGCTTGAGTAAGTTTATGGATGATTCAGTAGCTAAATCTATGGTTAATTATGGTCATACATGGGAGTTAGAACGTGACGCTTTAAGGAAAACAATTACAGACCTAGAAAATAAAAACAAAGACTTTAAACTACACGCAGACGAGGTGGAGAATAAGGGGTTAAGTGCTGAACGTCAAAAGCGTGCTATGAATGAGCGTTGTCAAGATTTGGAGAAACGTGTGGTTAATCTTGAAGCTGAGTTGGAGCAGATGCAACTTATTAACATGAGTTTAACTAATAAGGTTAAAGTAGCTAAGGTTCATGCTGATGACAGTGAGTATTATAGGACTGAGATAGAGAGATTGAAGGGTGAAATTGCAACACTTTCAACGTCTAATGAGGAGCAATCTGCTGTGGATAGCAGTGCCGCGAATGAATCACCTATTGTAGCTGAATTAC
>JAWXTT010000121.1:0-6687 GCA_044433325.1 Bacteroidales bacterium | reverse complement strand
AGTACAATGGAAGTTAAAAAAGTAAGTGGATTATTTGTTACAGGAGAACTATTGGATATTCATGCTTATACTGGTGGATATAATATTACAATTGCATTATCAACTGGGTATAAATCGTGAAGAGAAAAAAGCGGAGCGTACTTTCGGTACGTGAGCATTTTTTCTCTTCGGGATGTGCCAAAATCGCCACCCCACTCCAAAGAGCTGATTCATCAGCTCAAGTTAAAGTTAAATAGAGCGAGTGAGTTTGGTGCATCGTGAAGAGAAAAAAGCGGAGCGTACTTTCGGTACGTGAGCATTTTTTCTCTTCGGGATGTGCCAAAATCGCCGCTCTATTTAGCTTTAACAGTAGTCGTTCCAGCTCTTGATTGTAATATCCTCGCGCTTTACCTTGCAGAAAGCATTGATAAATGCCGCCGCCAATCTAGCATTTGTAATCAACGGAATATTAAAATCAATAGCCATACGACGTATTGTATAGTCGTTATTTAGTTCGTCTTTAGATAGATTCTTAGGTATATTAACCACTAAATCAATCTTACGTTCCTTAATATAATCTAATGTATTAGGAGCTTCTTGAGAATCTGGCCAATGAAGAACAGTTGAATTAACCCCCTCCAAAGCTAACATATCAGAAGTTCCCTTTGTAGCATAAATATTATATCCATTATCTTGTAACGCCTTAGCCGCAGAAATCATATCCGCTTTAGAGCGTGAATCACCAGTTGAAAGCAACACATTCTTTTTAGGGATAGAGTAACCAACTGAAAGCATTGATTTAAGGATAGCCTCATGGAAATCCTCGCCAATACAACCAACTTCACCAGTGGATGCCATCTCAACACCTAAGATAGGGTCAGCCTTTTGCAGACGTGAGAATGAGAATTGAGGAGCTTTAATACCCACATAATCCAAGTCAAATGCTGACTTATTAGGAATTTCTGGATCAAGACCTAACATCACACGAGTAGCAATCTCGATAAAGTTAACCTTTAACACCTTAGATACGAATGGAAAACTACGTGAAGCACGCAGGTTACACTCAATCACCTTAATATCGTTATTTTTAGCCATAAGCTGCATATTGAAAGGACCAGAGATATTTAACCCCTTTGCAATCATACGTGCAGTTTTCTTAATACGGCGTGTAGTTTCTACATACATTTTTTGTGGAGGGAACACCATAGTAGCGTCACCTGAGTGTACACCAGCAAATTCAACGTGCTCACTGATAGCATACATAAGCATTTCACCATCCTTAGCGATAGCATCAATCTCAATCTCCTTAGCATTCTCAATAAACTCAGTAACAACCACTGGGTGTTGTTTACTTACGTTAGTTGCAAGTGTTAGGAAACCTTCCAACTCATCACGGTTACTAACCACATTCATGGCAGCACCTGAAAGCACGTATGAAGGACGTATAAGCAATGGGAAACCAACTTCATCAGCAAATGTGTAAATATCATCTAGTGAAGTCATCTCCTTCCAACGTGGTTGATCGATACCTAGGTCATCGCACATTTGTGAAAAACGGTGTCTATCCTCAGCTTTGTCAATATAATCAGCCGAAGTGCCAAGAATTGGCACATTATGCATATCCAGACGAGTAGCCAAGTTATTAGGAATCTGTCCTCCCACTGATACGATTACCCCTTTAGGAACTTCAAGGTCTGAAATATCTAGCACTCTCTCTAATGTTAATTCATCAAAGTAAAGTCTATCACACATATCATAGTCAGTAGAAACGGTTTCAGGATTGTAGTTAATCATTATCGCACGTAAGTCATTCTTACGGATAGTGTTAACAGCATTTACCGAACACCAGTCAAACTCAACCGAGCTACCGATACGGTAAGCACCCGATCCAAGTACAATCACACTCTTATCATCATGAGTGAAATCAATATCATGAGCTGATGCATTATAAGTAAGATACAGATAGTTAGTCATAGCAGGATATTCAGCTGCTAAGGTATCAATCTGTTTAACGAAAGGTAGGATACCAACGCTCTTACGATAAGCACGCACTATATCAATTCTCTCACCCATGTTAGTTGCATTACCTAATACGGTACGCGCTAATTGGAAGTCCGAGAACCCCTTTTGTTTAGCCTCAAGAAGCAGACGATTAGGAACATCCTCAATCTTATCAAATACCTGAAGCGATTTATCTAATTGGTAAATTGCATACAGCTTATGCAAGAACCATTTGTCTATTCTAGTTAATTCATGAATACGATCAACAGTGTAACCTTTGTTCAACGCATCAGCGATAACAAAGATACGTTTGTCGGTTGGGTGTGAAAGAGCCTCGTCAATATTCTCAACCGATAGCTCCTTGTTAGCCACGAAACCGTGCATACCTTGACCAATCATACGCAAACCTTTTTGGATAGCCTCCTCAAAGTTACGACCAATAGCCATAACCTCACCTACGGACTTCATTGATGAGCCTAACTCACGTGATACACCTTTGAACTTACCTAAGTCCCAACGTGGAATCTTACAAACAATATAGTCCAATGCAGGCTCAAAACAAGCAGTAGTTGACTTAGTCACTGAGTTTTTAAGCTCATGCAAGCCATAACCTAAACCTAACTTAGCAGCTACAAATGCTAGTGGATAACCAGTAGCTTTAGATGCCAACGCTGATGAACGGCTCAAGCGTGCATTAACCTCAATAACACGATAATCCTCTGAGTTAGGATCTAGTGCATATTGTACATTACACTCACCTACTATACCTATGTGACGAATAATCTTGATAGCTATGCGACGTAATTTGTGATACTCTGAATTAGTCAATGTTTGTGAAGGAGCAACAACGATACTCTCACCAGTGTGAATACCTAGTGGGTCAAAGTTCTCCATATTACAAACTGTGATACAGTTATCATACTTGTCACGTACTACTTCATATTCAACCTCTTTCCAACCACGTAGTGATTTTTCAACAAGAATTTGAGGTGAATATGTAAATGCCTTACTAGCTAATGTATCTAGTTCAGCATCATTATCACAGAAACCTGAACCCAAACCGCCTAGGGTATAAGCCGCACGGATAATTACAGGATAACCTAGCTCGTTTGCTACACGTTTAGCCTCAGCAACTGAA
The DNA here is from genome assembly GCA_044433325.1 of Bacteroidales bacterium. GTDB lineage: Bacteria > Bacteroidota > Bacteroidia > Bacteroidales > Muribaculaceae > HGM05232. Next base: position 3,569 of record JAWXTT010000121.1, on the reverse strand, counting down.
GTTACCGCCTCGCTCTTGATAGTACTAACATCAATCTGATCTAGTTTCTCAACGAACTTTTCACGGTCCTCAGTATCTATAATTGCTTGTACAGGAGTACCTAATACTTGTACATTATATTTTTCTAAAACACCTGCTTCATATAACTTTACACCACAGTTAAGAGCAGTTTGTCCACCGAACGCCAATAAGATACCTTGTGGACGTTCCTTCTCAATTACTTGCTCAACGAAATCTGGTGTTACAGGTAGGAAATATACCTTATCTGCAATATTTTCAGATGTTTGTATTGTTGCAATATTCGGGTTAATAAGAATAGTATATTTACCCTCCTCTTTAAGGGCTTTAAGGGCTTGTGAACCTGAATAGTCAAACTCTCCAGCTTCGCCAATCTTCAAAGCTCCTGAACCTAATAAAATTACTTTTTCGATTTTTTCCATTGTGCTATATTCTCAAAAAGGTGGTCAAATAAAAATTCAGTATCGTTAGGTCCACTAGATGCCTCTGGGTGGAACTGTACTGAGAAAAATGGTTTTGATTTATGACGAATACCTTCGCTAGTTCCGTCATTAAGATTTATGAAGTATGGCTCCCACTCCTCGCCTAGCGATGTAGTATCAACAGCGAAACCATGATTTTGCGATGTGATATATGCGCTATTGCTACCAACCATTAGTGCAGGTTGGTTGTGACTACGGTGACCATATTTCAATTTGAATGTTGTTGCACCAGCCGCTAGAGATAATAGCTGATTACCTAGACAGATACCGAAGATAGGTTTACCAATCTCAATAGCTTTCTTGATATTTTCAATAGTTACCTCACACATTGATGGATCACCAGGACCATTAGATAACATGATACCATCATAATCCAATGTTGTGAAATCGTAATCCCAAGGTACACGTGTTACTGTTGCACCACGCGCTACTAGACAACGTATGATATTATATTTACAACCACAGTCAACAAGTACTATTTTAGTTTCGCCATCACCGTAAGTTTCTACCTCAGTACAACTAACCTTAGCAGCTAAATTTTCGGTATTTGGGTCTTCAAATTCTTTAGGTTCTTCGCTACCCTCAACAACTATCTTACCTAACATCACCCCTTGCTCACGGATAATCTTAGTAATCTGACGTGTATCAACACCATATATTGCTGGGATATTTTGTTCCTTCAACCATTCATGAAGGCTCTTATCAGCATTCCAATGTTGGTATTCAGCTGAGTAATCTGAAACTACTAAGGCTTTGATATGAATCTTATTAGACTCAAAGAATTTCAATAAGCCCCCCTCCACAGTCATCGGAGGAACACCGTAGTTACCAATTAAAGGATAGGTTAACACTAAGATTTGCCCACTATATGATGGGTCAGTTAAACTTTCAGGATAGCCTGTCATTGCGGTGTTGAACACTACCTCACCCGAGGTAGATTCCGTTCCGCCAAAAGAAAATCCTTGAAACGTGGTACCGTCCTCAAGGATTAAATATGCGTTTTTGTCGTTTAGCATCTTCTTTTTGCAGTTGAATTTACATTATATTTTTGCAAAGATAGTTATTTTTTTCTGATTACAAATCCTGTTCATAAGAAAATATTGTTATCTAAGCTCAATTTTCCTTTATTCAGCAGATTAGATTACTTACTCAACAGTATTTAAACCCCTTTTAGAAAAAGAAACCTAACCAAATAGCATCCTCGCTAACCTCCGTTACACGATGGCGCATACCTGCCATAATAACAACATAGTCACCTGCTACCATATCAGCAATATCACCACCATCAAATTCGATTTGCGCTGTACCTTTAGCTAGTAGCACCCATTCATCCTCCAACTGATCATACCAGAACCCATCAGGGGAAGCGTGACCAAATGAAACTACACGCTCCATCTTAAACTCACCATCAGCAGAGAGAATCAATTCAGAAAATTCCCTATCGCGAGAAAGTCCATCCAGATTAAAAATATTCATCTGTTTCATAAGCATAACTATTTTAAAGGGGTAAATATATACCCTCCTTTATTATTAGATTTCAAGCACCCCATTCCTGGGTAAGGTATATGCATACCTGCAACAATATAATCGTTATCTGCAATCCAGCTTAATAGTTTAGCACGTGAAGTACGCGCCTTTTCACCATCACCATCATAAGTAACCGTAACCTCTGGGTATGGCATCTGGAACATCATAGAATGAATAATATCTCCCCATACTACCACATTATCCACAACGTAAGCAGTATGACCAGGTGTATGACCGTAACACGCGATAGCCTTTATCCCGCCCACAATCTCTTTAGGAGTATCCTCTGGCGCATCAAAAGTGATTATATAATATTTTGATAGCATCTTAGTCACCTCAGCCGATGCTGATTCCAACTCCTTTTTCGATAGATAGATAATAGCACGAGGGAACACCTTCTCACCATCCTTAAACAAACCACCAATATGGTCAGGATGTAGATGAGTAAGCAAGATAGCATCCACCACTTTAGGTTTAATCTTCATCTTATACAGATTATGCACCAACGTATGACCATATCCAGTATCAATTAGCAGTGTTCTCACCTTACCACTATTAGGTTGCACTAGGAAAGAACATACCGCATTAGGGAAGTCCCCATCAAACGCCAATTCACTCTTCATCTCATCAGTTACCCCAATAAGAATATCATCATTAACTTCACGTTGCATATCAGATAGCATCGTCACTGTCGCATTCTCCGTTTTATATGAAAACCTTTCCTGCGCTATTACAGCCATAACATTAAAAATTAATAAAGTAAATAGCACTATAACCCTCATAATAATCCAGTTGTTTTAAATTAGAGAATAAATATAAAACAAAAAAACCAAAAATCCAAACAATCCACACCTATTTTGTAATATTTTATTCTGAATTAAAATATATTTAAAATATTATTAATTTATTATAATTTTATATACCTTTGCTAATAAATCACATTCCAATTATGACACGTACTATCCCTATCGTTTTACTCTTGCGAAATATGTATGTAAAGGCGAGGCTCCATTTGCTTTAAAAGAGATAGCATTTGTGCGCCCCCATTTGGCTATGGCGTATAGTAACTCTTTTTGCTTTTCTGGGATATTAGATAGGATTTCACGGCTACAAGAGTATCACAGACTTGATACCCCTGTACTTATATTTATGAGCTATGCTCCTGACAAGTTCAAGAACAAGGAGTTCTACGCTGGGTTGTTTGATTACCAAATGAGCGCAGAGGATATAGATCTCCTAAAAAAATCGCTCAAAAATTTGCAACGTTAGAAATAATAGCTATCTTTGTAGCATAAATTTATGACACAAAACTATCTGACCGACTTGCTCGGAAGGTGTTTTGTGTCATTTTTTTGTGACATAATTCGGATAGTTCGCGATCTTTGAAATATTAAACAACAAATGAATTATAGGGGACTTCTCAAAATTGAATTTTAACGCTTTTCTACTTCGATACTTCATCTTCGCATTTTACAAAATGCACCGTAGGCACCGCTACGCTCACATTTTGAAAAATACAAATCTAAAGCATCAAAATAAATA
>JAWXTT010000120.1:0-6691 GCA_044433325.1 Bacteroidales bacterium | reverse complement strand
GAAATACTAGTATCTATCGTATTTGAATAGTAACCGTTTCCACGATGACGTATTGCGCTGATTGAGTTGGAGCTGTAATTTTGTCTGAAAAAAAGAGAAGATTATGGCAATGGTTTTTGATATTTGTGAGCAGGCTAAGTTTTACTGTTTCACTGATGGTATAGATATGCGAAAAGGGATTCACTCTCTGTATTCGTTGATTAGACAGAATAGTGATTTAGATGCGCTACGTGGTGATGTCTTTGTTTTTATGGGTAGTAATCGTAAATCTATTAAGGTGCTTTGGTGGCAGAAGAATGGATTTGTTTTGACTTATAAAAGGCTTGAAGCAGGTTGCTTTTCGTTGTTTTTTAAGCAGGAAGAGAGCTCATTTATTGAACTAAAACACCCTGAGTTATGTAAAATGGTAGCTCGCATACGTCAGCGCAGTGCGATGAATGAATTAAGGCAACGAGCCACATTAAACTGTTGATTTACAGTAAAATAAATATAAAAATGGTTGAGATTTATTTGGTAATCTCAACCATTTTTCGTATCTTTACTGTATGAATTACAAGGAGTTAGCTCAGATATCACAAGCACAAAATAAGGTCTTAATGAAAACCATTGAGTCTTTGCAAAAATCCTTGGATTTGCAAAGTCAAACGATTTCAACATTAACAGCTGAGATATCCGAGCTAAAGAATCTATTACTAGAAAAAGATAAAAATGCTGAGAAGTTAACATCTCGCTTAAACGGATTGAGTAAGATTGCATTGCCTAAGAAAGTAGAGAAACGCAATTATGTTGACAAGTCATTAAAAGAGAATACCCCTGCACCTACACCTAAAGAGCGTGGAAACAATGGAGCTAAACGCAAAGAGTATCACAACATAGAGGAGGTTATAGAGGAGGTAGAGCCATCAGATCCCGAATTTATAACAGCAGCAGCTAAGTATATATTTTCAAGAGATGTTACCAGATATGAATATATACCACAGCGACTAATAAAGCATATATACAGATGTAAGAGTTATAGCTTAAATGACACAGTATATAGTGGAAAAGCACCATCAACGCCACTATTAAACTCCAACTTTGACAGTTCAGTAATTGCCAATATAATACAGTTGCGCTATGTTTATGGAATGCCAGTAGAGAGAATAGTGCGTTATTATAGCGAGATGGGATTTGATTTACCCAAGCAAACAGCACATGGTTTATTAACTAAGAGCTCTGTTATATTAGATAGACTAGCACCTATACTAAAGGATGCCATATTATCCGATTCATATATACACTTTGATGAAACCTATCATATCGTATTAGACAATAGCAGAGAAAGTGGGTCACGCAAAGGCTATATATGGGTTGTACTCTCATCACAGTTAAAGTTAATCCACCTGTTCTATAACGAAGGGTCACGCTCAAGAGCCGTTTTCACCTCATATCTCCCCAGTACTTATAATGGAGCCGTTCAGTGTGATGGATATAGTTGCTATAAAGTGTTAGATGGATGGGATTATCGCAGAGCCATACGGCTAGGATGTGTACAGCACTGCAAACGAAAATTCTTAGAGATAGAGAATCAGAAAGCAGCAACAGAGATCATAAACCTCTATAACGAGTTCTACCAAATACGAAAGCGATACCCTAAAGAGGATTGGATAGAGAGGTCAGAAATCGTATATGAGAAATTAAAAAATAGACTTAGAGAGATAGAACAAAGTCGAGAGGCAATAGCCAACAGCATACTCTCCAAAGCAGTAGCATACAGTATAAATGAACTGGATAGTATCTACAATATTATATCATCCACAGAGTACGAGCTAGACAACAATAGTATTGAACGACCTATGCGATATATAAGCATAAGCCGCAAGAACTCCATGTTCTGCGGAAATGGAAAAGGTGCAGAGCGACTAGCTCTAATCTACTCCCTAGCTATCTCATGCCGTTTGAACAACATAAACACATATACATATTTTAGCGACATAATCAACCGCATAGCACAACTGCCACCTAACGCACCAGCCTCAGCCTTTAGAGATCTACTCCCAGACAAATGGAGCAAACAAACCTACAAAATACCTTAACATCACAATACGTCATCGCGGAGACGCTTACGTCCTAATTTATCATGCTTTATGATTGGTGCATTATGATAAAAAAAACGTGCCTAATTGTTTCCCAACAACTAGACACCGAAACAATATTTATTAAGTTACAATAATTATAAAAATCTATCTATTATCTCTATTTAGGAGGGGTATTTGCTTGTCGTTTCTACTGTACAAACAAATCCAATATGTATATATATTAGTTTATACATTCCTCTAATTTAATATTAAGGCCTATTATATAGGTCATTGACTATATATAGAACTATTGCGTTAATCTTATTAAGTTTTCGTCATATAAGTATTTTGATTAAACTTATATTAGATGCGCATTGGATAGAATATTTCTTTATTAAAAAATAATAATCACAATAAATGAAAAGATGATTCAAAGTGTTTATTATAATATCTTCTCAAGTTGAAAATAACATTGAGCATTATCTTAGAATCAGCCTAACTGTTGCGCGACGGTTTTACCGCTGAAAACTCAATCTGAAAAGTTTCTGACTTACATATATCGTATATGTTCCACAGTTGCGCGACAGCACATGACTTACACATGTTTCCTTATCCTAAAAGAGTATTTATTTAAAATTAATGTCATTGCGGTGTGACTACTCTCACCAGACTTATATAGTGCAAAGTTAATAATATTTTCTAATTTATCAAATCTGAAATTGAAATTTTTCTAATAAACTACAAAATAATTTGTTCTGCATTTATTTCTGTATTTAGAAATAATGATGCTGATTCTTGGAATTTAGTGACTGATTCAGTTGTTAAATATCTACAATCAAAACCCTTACTACATTTAGTTTCTATTTCGGGATGCCTATTTAAGTAGTTTTTTAGAGATTTAGCAACTATATCTCCTTGTGTAATTATTATTACATCTTTGGGTGTATATTTAGATATTTTATTAATTAAAATAGGATAATGTGTACATCCTAGAATGATAGAATCGATATACGAACATTTGTTGAATAGAGATTCTATGTCTTTTTCGATAAAGTAATCAGCTCCGTTATTCTCTCCTTCATTATTCTCGACAAGTGGTACCCACATAGGGCATGCGTGTGAATAGGTTTTGAAGTTTGGGTATAATTTGGCTATTTCTATATCATAAGATTGGCTCTGTATGGTGCCTGATGTTCCGAATATACCGATGTTGCCTGTTTGAGATATTTCTCCTAATGCTTCAACAGTGGGGCGAAGGACTCCTAATACCCGTTTATTGCCATCTAAAAGTGGTAAATCATTCTGTTGAATACTACGAAGGGCTTTTGCTGAAGCTGTATTACACGCCAAAATAACAAGCTCACATCCTTGACTGAATAGATATTTTACAGCCTCGAGTGTAAACTGATATACAATCTCAAATGAACGATTACCGTATGGTGTGCGAGCATTATCTCCTAAATATATGTAATCATATTCAGGTATTACTTTACGGATACTATTTAAGATGGTTAGACCCCCATATCCTGAGTCGAAGATTCCGATCGGTGCTTTCACTCTTTTATTATTTGTAAGGGTTATTCTTTATGGAACACCCCTTAATTGTAATTATAACTTCAAAGATAGTTATTTTAATCAAAAGTTGTTGTCTTATTTATAATTAATAGTTACATTTAAACCCAAATTAATATAGAGCGTATGAAAGAGAGAGTGATATCAGCAACATTAGCAGTATTATTATTAATAGTAAATTTAGTAGTACTACATAGGTATGGTTTGAATTATATGTTTATACTAAAATATACACCTGTTGTGATAGGGTGGATTGTAATAAATTTAGGAGTGTTATTTTTAGTAGCTAGAGATTATTATGATCTGATTATGAAATGTACTAACTTCAAGCCTGGAGTTGTTGCTTCTATTTTGGTTGGTATATATACGGTTATCGATTTGTTTCTTGTAAACTTAAATGGGATAGTGGCTTTTGCTATTATAATGATTTTAGTCTTTACTCAAATTATCAATTCTACAATTCAATGGTTGTACAAACGTACAATTGAAAAACGTTCATAATGGCGACTGATGAATAATTAATTCCTATTATCTGATTCAGAAAATGTATAAATTTAGCATTGGAGAATCAATAATTTGTCTATCAGAGTTTATCTATCTGTAAATTAGGGCTTATCTTAATTGTAGTTCTTTAATTATATATTTCAGAAAATAAATACTTCTTATTTTTTTATCTCCTTTGCAATATTTAGTCCAAATAATTCTATTTTGACGAGTTGACAATAATTCTATAACTGATATCCAATATTGTGATATAGGTGATGTCTATATATAAATTCTATTTTAGATATTCTTTAAAGGTTAATTTAAGCAGATTATATATCTTTTAAGGTGTAGCTAATTAGTTGTATAACGATTTAATGTTAAAGTAATGCTTTAACACAGGTTTATCTTTTACTGTATATAGTATGGGGTGGTTCTTAATTTTAAAATTACAGATTGTTTTTGTAGAATCTAGGTTTTGTTAACTATATTGTTAATTAAGAACTTTTAAGTGAGCGTCAATGTGATTTAATAATGTAAACAAAACAGGTGCATAGAGAGTTAGTAAATGTAAATTACAGAGTTTACTAATAAGATTTTTTTTTGTAAATAGGCAGATAGATGGAATTGTAAAGTGTGAATACAAGCATCTATGTATAAAAATACATAACCATATTAATAAAACGTAATATATAGATAATCAATTGAATAGACATTAATATTAAAGTGTCAGGATAATAAATATTACTAATGGTGAATATACATGGTAGCATAGTTAATGATATAGAGTTATATACATGGTAATCAGTTAAAATGGTAGATATATTAAAGTTTAGGTGTAATATTATACTACACCGTTAAATTACCTGTTAACAGAAGATAAAGATTTGAGTTTGCAAATGTAAATAAATAATTTCAATAAATAAATTTGCATTTATGAATACTATTGTTTAAGTTTGCATATTGTTAATTAATAATAGTAAATACTATGGGTGTGATAAATCGCTTAAAATTATTCCTAAATTCTAATAATATTGGTAGTTCTGAGTTTGCCGACAACTGTGAGATTTCAAGACCTACGGTTTCTCAGTTGTTAAATGGTCGTAATAAAAAAATTAGCAATGAAATAATAGACAAAATTCATAAAGCCTATCCATCGCTCTCTGTTATGTGGCTTATGTTTGGTGAAGGGGTTATGCTCACCCACTCTAATGGTGATGATATATTTAATAATGAGTTTAATGTTACTGAGAATTCGATTTTTGATGTATCAGTTGATGAAGTGTCTGAAAATACTACTCTAGCGGATGTAAATGATGATATAAAAATGATTATTAATGCTCCTAAACATGTCGCTTCTATTAATGATAATATCACGGATGCACCTGATGCAGCTCGTAAAATCGTAAATATAATGATTTTTTATTCAGATAATAGTTTTGAGTCGTTTAAGCCGTAAAGTATATAGTGTTATAGTAGTCTCTGTTTGTAAATTATTCGTAACTTTGAAGTCATAATTATAACTATTGATTTAGTTACGCTATTTGTTTAGTCTATCTAAATATTATAAACTATAAATTTTAATATAAATAAAATGATTATATATAATACTACGTATCATGTCGATAATTCAACTATCAATGCTTTTATTGAGTGGGTTAAAGGGTACTACATATCTAATGCAGTGAAAAGTGGGGATTTGAAAAATCCTAGATTATCCCTAATAATGGTTCAGGAGGATGACGAAAATCATAAGAGCTATTCACTTCAATTTGAAGTAGATTCAGTGGATGTTTTGCAGAGTTGGTATGGTACTAATGGTCGAACTTTAGTAACTGAGTTTGAAGCTAAATTTGCTCAGAAAGTAGTAGGTTTTACGACTATTATGAGTGTGGTGGAGTTATAATAGCTATGATGGATTATGAAAGGATTATTTTAGGTATTGACCCAGGTACTACGGTTATGGGTTATGGGGTTATTGGTATTAACAAAAATAAGCTTGAAATGATTACTATGGGGGTGATTAAACTTAGTAAGTTTGATAATCATTATCTGAGGTTGGGTAAGATATATGAACGTGTATCGGGATTAATTGAGCAGTATTTACCCGATGAGTTAGCTATTGAAGCTCCATTTTTTGGTAAGAATGTGCAATCAATGTTAAAGCTGGGTCGAGCGCAGGGAGTGGCTATGGCAGCTGCTCTTGCTCGGGATTTATCTATTACAGAATATGCTCCACTTAAGATTAAAATGGCGATTACAGGTAGTGGAAGTGCCTCGAAGGAGCAGGTGGCTGAGATGTTACGACGTATGTTTAATATTCCCAAGAGGGATATGCCTGTTTTCCTTGATGCAACGGATGCTCTAGCGGCAGCGGTATGTCATTTTTATGAGTCAGGAAAACCATTTAGTAGTACTAATGGTAAGAGTTGGAATGATTTTATCAAGGAGAATCCTGACAAGATTAAATTGTAATTTATTTTTTTTATCAAAATTTCACTATATTTTCTATTGATTTTTGTTTTATTTATCTATCTATATATCTGATAGATAGATAGATAGATAGATAGATAGATAGA
>JAWXTT010000119.1:0-6746 GCA_044433325.1 Bacteroidales bacterium | reverse complement strand
CGAAGTCATCACTACCTGGGCAATCAATTATGTTTAATTTCTTGTCATTAAATTCAGCATGGATAATTGTTGAGAATACTGAGTATCCATACTCTTTTTCAACTGGGAAGTAGTCACAGACAGTGTTTTTACCATCTATTGTACCTCTACGTTTTATAACTCCACACTCGAAAAGCATCGCTTCTGCAAGTGTGGTTTTACCAGACCCTTTGCTGCCTAGCAAGGAGATGTTTTTAATCTCTTTAGAATTATAAAATTTCATAGCTTATGGTAGATTTAAGTTAATAAATAAATTTCCATTTTTATTGGTTACGCAAAATAGACATTATTTTTATAAAAAACTACATTTAATATTATGTTAGAAAACAGTTTTATGAATTATTTCATGTAAATTTGCGTAATGGCTGGATTATATATACATATTCCTTTTTGTGCAAGCAAATGTATCTACTGTGATTTCTATTCAGTAACATCTACGGATATGGCTGATAGTTATGTTGATATGCTATTAAAGGAGTACGAACTGCGTATCGCTGAGATTGGTGAAAATACGCTTAATACATTATATATAGGTGGGGGTACACCATCTATGTTGTCAATCATGACTTTGACTAAATTGGTGGATGGGTTACGTCTGCGTGGTGCGTTGGATAATCTCGTTGAGTTTACTATTGAGGTTAATCCAGATGACATATCGCAAGAGTATGCTGTTGGTTTAAAGATTTTGGGTATTAATCGCGTCAGTATGGGTATTCAGAGTTTTAATGACGAGGATTTGAGGCTACTCAATCGTCGTCACAACTCAGAGCAGATATTCCGTGCTGTTGAATATTTACAGAGCGCAGGGTTTGATAATATTAGTGTGGATTTGATATATGGATTGCCTGAACAAACGATGCGGGGTTGGCTGAGGAATTTAGAGTGCGTGCTTTCGCTTGGGGTACAACATCTGTCTGCTTACTCACTAAGCTATGAGGAGGGAACTAAGCTGTATCGCTTACGTGATAAGGGTGATATTAAGGGGTGTAGTGACATATTATATATAGAGATGTATGATGCGTTAGTTGAGCAATTAACTAATGCAGGTTTTGTGCATTATGAAGTGTCTAATTTTGCGTTGCCTGAAAGGTTCTCAAAACATAATAGCTCATATTGGGATGATACATTATATATAGGGCTAGGGGCGGCGGCTCATAGCTATGATGGTGAGTGTCGAAGATATAATTGTAGCTCGGTTAAGGGGTATATCGATTCTTTGTCAAGGGGTGAGCTAGCTTACACTACTGAGGTGGAGGAGCTATATGAACGCTATAATGATTATGTGATGACTGCATTGCGTACTATGTGGGGCGCAAATATGGAGATTATACGGGAGCGTTTCGGAGCGGAACTTTACACGCATTTTATGGATAACCTGTCACAGTTTGTTGACTGTGGAGATATTCAACTATGTGATGGGGTAACTGTGGTGATTACCGAAAAGGGGGTTATGCGCTCTGATGCTATTATCCGTGAACTTTTTTATCTACCTGACTAATTAATCGTGGTGGTATGGCTCATTGTTCATGATGGTCATGGCGCGATATAGCTGTTCAGTGAAGAATAGGCGTATCATCTCGTGCGAATAGGTCATCTTGGATAGGGAAATTTTCTCTTTGGCGAAGTCATAAACGGCATCGGAGAATCCATAAGGTCCACCTATTATAAATACTAGGCGTTTGCTTACGGTTTGCATCTTCTTCTCTATATATTGTGAGAACTGTGTGGAGGTAAACTCTTTGCCACGCTCATCCAGCAGCACTACATAGTCGGACTTATCTAGGTTCTTTAAGATAATCTCCCCCTCCATGGTTTTTTGTTGCATGGTGCTGAGATTTTTGGTGTTCTTTATGTCAGCTACATACTCGATATTGAAGTTTATATAAAAGGATAGACGCTTGGTGTATTCCTTTATCCCTTCGGTTAGGTACGAGTTGTTAGTTTTTCCTACTACTAATAGAGTAATTCTCATAATATATTACTAATTTTGCACAAAGATAATAAAATTATAGGATAACAAAATTATAGAATATGAAATCAAGAGATGAATTAATAGATGAATTGTTGGAGTTGGCTTTCTCAGAGGATATAGGTGATGGTGATCATACTACTCTATGTTGTATCCCTGCTGATGCAATGGGTCGTTCACGTCTAATTGTTAAAGAGGATGGGGTAATTGCAGGTATTGAGATTGCTAAAAAGGTATTTGCTAAGTTTGATGCTGACCTTAAAATTACGCAATATATCAATGATGGAGCTGAGGTTAAATATGGCGAGATTGCTTTTGAGGTAGAGGGTAAAATCCAATCACTATTGCAAACTGAACGCTTAATGCTAAATATTATGCAACGTATGAGTGGTATTGCAACCGTTACTCGTAAATATATGAAGGAGCTTGAGGGCTTGAAAACTCGTGTGCTTGATACTCGTAAAACTACTCCTGGATTGCGTATGTTGGAGAAAGAGGCGGTTAAGATTGGTGGTGGTACTAATCACCGTATCGGTCTTTTTGATATGATTCTTCTTAAAGATAACCATGTGGATTTTGCTGGTGGTCTTAGCAATGCTATTAATAAGGCTAAGGAGTATATCAAGGTTAACAATAAGGATTTGAAGATAGAAATAGAGGTGCGCTCAATTGATGAACTAAACCAAGTAATGGAGATTGGTGGCGTGGATCGTATTATGTTAGATAATTTCTCACCTGCTCTTACTAAGGAGGCTGTGGCAATTATCGATGGCAAATATGAAACTGAATCATCAGGTGGTATCACCTTTGCAACACTACGTGAGTATGGCGAGTGTGGCGTTGACTTTATCTCGGTAGGGGCGTTGACTCACTCAGTGAAGGGGCTAGATATGAGCTTCAAAGCCTTTTAGTTTGCGCTTAAAATCTGAATAGCTTGGCGATTTTGGCACATCCCGAGAAATTTTAATCCTCACGTACCTGAAAGTACGCTGCGGTGTAAAACTTCTCACGATGCCCCAAACTCACTCAAGCTATTCAAATTTTAAGTGGTCGCTGGTGGTGTCGCTTGGCGGAGATAAGTTTAATAAAATTGAACCATTAAAATAATTAAGCTATGAATCTAATTTGGGTAACTGATGCAAAATATGTAGATGGCTACAGGATAAATATAACCTTTAGTGATGGCGTGAATAATGTGGTTGATCTTTCACATCGATTAAATGGAGCTTTGTTTGAACCATTGAAAGATATTAATCAGTTTAAGAATTTCCGTATTAATGGATGGACTATAGAGTGGAGTGGTGACGTGGATCTAGCTCCTGAGTATTTGTATTCACTGTAAGACTTATAATTAGAGCTAACACTTTTTTGGGTGTTAGCTCTAATTTTTTATCTAAAGAAGCTCTTGGCGGCTGATTTTATTGATGGGTGTATTTGGTGGACTTGGTGGTTGATATGTTCGGGGCGGATGGTGGTGGTTAGGGCTATTACTGTTGCGCCTGAGCTTAGCCCTGCTTCTATTCCTGCTGGTGAGTCTTCAAATACGTAGCAATCTCGGATGTCGCGGTTTATTAGCTCTGCTCCTTTTAGGAAACATTCTGGGTGTGGCTTGGAATTGTTTACCATATCACCTGTTACTATATGGTCAAAGTAGGCTACAAACTCAGGTTGTTGCTTGCGTAGTCGTTCCATCTTCTCCATTCCACTACTGGTTACTATGGCAAAGGGGATATCTTGCGCTTTTAACTCCTCTAGTAGCTCTATTACTCCGTCAAATATCTCATAGACCATGTTCTCCTCTAATCTATGTACATACTCTATTAGGTCGTTGTGCATTTCGGTGGGGAAGTAGGTGGTTAGGATGCGTTGTAGATTATTGCCCTTTATATGATAGGCGAAGTCCTCTATCCCTGTATCGTAGGTGCTTGCTATCTCTGCCCAAAACTCGGTGTAGCGGCTCTCGGTATCTATCAGTACTCCATCTAAGTCAAATAGTACTCCTATATTTTTATTCATATTTACCTGTTATAGATTATTTGGCAAAGGTAATTATTTTTTTAAGAACTCCCCTTAACATTATATTAACTGTTGCTTGATATTTTCATAACATTTTGGTGGTAATTTTGTGGTGTAAAAAATAACTATGGTGAGTGAGTAAGTGATTATGTGACTCTCAATGTAAGTTGTTTATTAACACAATTTATTTCAAAAAAGTGCGACTAATATTATCTCATAATCAAAATTCATTTATTTTCTATATCTTTGTAATCAAAAGGTATAGATTATGTTTTCAAAAGTTAGAATTAAGGGTGAATCGGATAGATTCTTTATGGAGTGTTGGGATTTATATTTGGAGGCTTTCCCTGTTGAGGAGCGTCGTGGGTTAGATTATTTTCTGGAATGTTTAAACTATTCATCTTTTAGATTGTATGCTATCGTTGATGGTGATAGGTTTATTGGCTTTATTGCTTGGTGGGATTTGGCAGATGTTAGATATGTCGAGTATTTAGCTACATCACCTGCGATGCGTGGTGAGGGCTATGGCAAAATGATTTTGCAGAATTTTATGGCTGAGAGTGATAAACCTATTCTGTTGGAGGTAGAACACCCCGAAGATGAAATTAAACGTCGTCGTATAGGGTTTTATGAGAGGTTAGGTTTCACACTTAACGCACACGATTATGCACAACCACCGTATGATATCTCTAGTGACGAGTATCTAAGCCTAATGGTTATGACTTATCCTAATGCTATCATGGCTGAGGAGTTGGATCGTTTCAAATGTGAGTATTTCCCAATTATTCATTTCCGCCATAAATTCCTTTAAAGCATCTCCTCATAAGCGTACTTGACTGCTCGGTTTAACTGCTCAATTAGTGGGAGAGTAGGGCGTAAGTCATTGGCTATTTTTGTTGCTAGGTTGTTGCTAGATAGGTATTCATTCGTTAGCTTATAGTCTATATGTATATGTTTCAGTCGTAACAGATGGTCATGTGGCGTGTCTGTTGGATATCCGCGAGGTGTTCGTTTAAGGCAATCACTATCAATCCCTAGTGCGTAATCTTTGGCGTTGTTAATATTGGTTTGCATCTCAGCACCATTATCTAAAATCTCCTCACGAATACTTTTCAGAACCATTTTCTCTGGTGCGTATATCCCAGCTATTAGCATTGAACCCTGTTGCGAAAGGTAGGAGGATGAATCATCACACTCAGGTTCAAGGTGTAGGTAGTAACCTGCATATCCTGATTTTTTGCCCCCTTGTACAATATACGCACCTAAGTGAGTTTTGTATGGTGACTTATCCAAAGAGAAACGCACATCGCGGTTAATGCGATAGGTACAATCCTTAACCATTAATGGTGCAATAGTTGGGTCAATAAGTGAAATTTCAGCCAAAAGCTCTTCGATAAACCCCTCATAAAGTTTACGCACCTGTTTATACTCACCACGATGAGCATCAAACCACTCCTTACAATTATTCTCACGCAACCGCCCAAGAAAATCCAAAATCATCCCAATCCTATCCATACCCACAAAGTTATTTTAGAGTTATCAAATTTTTAATATAGAGTTTATATCTATAAGGAGGTCATCCACATTACTTCTTACATGCTTAACTACTCCATTATTTAACGTAAATGTTAGTGTTTGTGTATCTGTTAATGAAATCTTTTGTATTAACTTGTAGCTTATCTCTTCAGTAAATTTAGAGAAATAAATTTGTACACTACTATTCGTATAATTTACTCTGTCAAATTTTGGCAATAGGAACGGTGCAGTATTTGCTATTATCTTAATCCAAGGTGTGCTAATTGTTTTCATTATTATACTTTAGGTTTAATAGCCTATGGATGTTTAATGATTACCGTAAAAAAATACGTTGACACGGTAATTGAATGTCCACATTCGAGGAATCGGCTAAGACCTTTGACACGAACAAACAAGCCGTGCCATACGTATATAGCACAGGTTTTGAATTTGTTATATTTCTTCCTATTTTTTTATGTTTAATTATTTACTAATACAAACATACATAAAAATATTCAATCTGCATGTGTGTATAATAAAAATTAGTTATGGAATATGATGTTTTAATATTTTACAAAGTAAAACTATCTGTTTATATCGGTTGTTTTATTGATTATTAATCTTTAAAAATGGAGGTGTTTATGGAGTTGGATGGGAATTTGGTTAGCGAGGTTGTTAACGAGGCTTATGATAGATTTTTGGATAATGGGGATGGGAAGAATGCGGACTATATCCCTTATTTGGCTAATGTAGATAGCGATCTGTTTGCGATATCGGTTTGTACCTGTGATGGTACGCTGATAGAGGTGGGTAGTAGTAGCTATGAGTTTGGGATTGAATCGGTATCAAAAGTGCCTACTGCGCTATTGGCTATGGAGCAGTATGGCGCGGATGAGGTTTTGCGTATGATTGGTGCTGATGCTACGGGATTACCATTTAACTCTATTATGGCTCTGTTGTTGGAGAAGGAGCATCCATCATCACCATTGGTAAATGCTGGTGCTATCTCAGCTTGCTCTATGGTAAAACCTGTGGGTGATACTGATGGTAAATGGGAGGCTATTATGGAGCATCTGACTGGGTTGTGTGGTTCAGCTCCTAAGCTGATTGATGAATTGTATAAAAGTGAGAGTGATACTAACTATAATAATCGTGCAATTGCATGGTTATTAAAGGGGTATGAGCGTATATATGATGAGCCGTTGAT
>JAWXTT010000118.1:0-6830 GCA_044433325.1 Bacteroidales bacterium | reverse complement strand
AACCCACGCGGGTTCGAGTCCCGTCCATACCGCAAAAAAGAGCAGAAATCGCAAGATTTTTGCTCTTTTTTGCGATATGGACGATGACTCGGCATCCCGCGCGCCCCCCCTCTAAGCGGTTTGCCAAAACCGCCATAAACCAATGGTGGATAGCATCCACACGCATTTATTACAACTGAGATTTGGGTAATATAGTTATTCTGCGCGTTCAATGCTGGTGATTGTGGGTGGGTTGCCATTTACTGGGGCGTATATTTGGATTATTGCTTGGTGGCTTTTGGGGTTAAGGGTTGCTGGTGTAGCTGTGCAGCGGAAACGGTAATTCATTCCGCTTACTATCTGTTTAGAAACCTCGGTAGGGTGATATGTTACCCCTAGTAGCTGCGCGGTTGCTTGTTCAAAAACGCCCATTTCATCGCTATTTATTTGCATAAATTCACTCCATCCACCTGCTAGGTGCGACTTTTCGCTACTGTTATCTAACGATATCTGTTGGCTGGAGCAACTAGCCATTAGTAAGGTTGCTACTATTATTAGTATGTGTTGTTTAGCTATTCGCATAGTGTTCAAGTTTCGGATTGTTACAAATGTAGTGATTTTTTTGCTTTTTAGTTTTATAATATCTAAATTTGGAGAAGTTTAATTTAATAAATTATGAAAAAGGTTTTATCAGTAGCTATTGTAGCGTTGTTATTAGTGAGTGGTATCTTAGTAGCGCAAAATTTTAAAGGTAACGATATGGATAAGGAGAAATTTATGCAGGAGGCGATAGATCTATCTATCGAGAGCGTTAAGAATGGTGGAGGTCCATTTGGAGCAGTTATTGTAAAAGATGGAGTGGTAATCGCTAAGGCATCTAACTCAGTAACCATAGATAATGATCCAACAGCGCATGCTGAGGTTAATGCAATACGTGCTGCATGTAAGAGTGTGGGTGATTTCTCCCTTGAGGGATGTGAACTTTACACATCTTGTGAGCCTTGTCCTATGTGTCTGAGTGCTGCTTATTGGGCTGGTATTAAGTGTATCTATTTTGGTAATAATCGTGAGGATGCTGCCAAGATAGATTTTGATGATTCATTTATCTATGATGAGATTCCACTAGACCCAGAATCACGCAAAATCCCATCCGAAGAGATGCTAGGCGACAAAGCAATCAAGGCCTTCCAACTATGGGAAGAGAAGGATGACAAAATAAAATATTAATCAAGTTTTCTACATTTAGAATGTAGTTATAATAGCTTTCTATAAATTCCACGTGTGGTAAATTCTATAACCCCTTTATCTCTAAGGTATTGTAGTTGTTGTCTAATTTTGTCTTTTATAAAGTGATTTTTAGGATGTTTTAGTTGTAACTCCTTTTCAAAAGCGTATATTTCATTTAGAGA
Source organism: Bacteroidales bacterium (assembly GCA_044433325.1). Classification (GTDB taxonomy): domain Bacteria; phylum Bacteroidota; class Bacteroidia; order Bacteroidales; family Muribaculaceae; genus HGM05232. The sequence continues at coordinate 5,442 of JAWXTT010000118.1, read as the reverse complement.
GAAGGTCTCAGTCTCTATTTGTTCAACGCATCGAAGTATATCCATTATCCATCCTCTACTTTCGATGTTATTATGAGCAAGCGATTTAATTTTGTTATAATTAGTAATTACTAATTACTAATTACTAATTACATCATCTTTATAAATTTCTACTCCTTGGTTTACTCTATATATTTTACCGCTATTAGGGATCGTTTCTATATTTATATTACAGCCAACCCATCCAGCACGCCTAGCGTTGTCGTTTAACGGTTTTCGTTTTTCGATAATATCAGGGGTAAAGAAATGATTAGGAATAATTATAAGGTTATTTACGCTGTTATTGCTATATGTGAGAAAAAGGAAGTTTGGATTATGCTGTGAGTTTATTCGTTCAATCATTGTTGAATATGCTCCATCTACTATTTCCCTTCCTATATTGCCACGTTTGTTCTCTTTGCTTTTTAACTCATATTGTTCGTTGCAATTTTCGCAATAAAAATCAGCTACAGGAGAGTTGTTTTTGAATTGTGATAGTTTATTTGCTCCACATATAGGACAAAATAAGTTCTCCTTTATCCAATTTTCTGTTAAAACTCTTGCGCGTTGAGAATTACTGTGATAACTCTTTGTAAGATTTAAGTCGAAGTGTAAATTCATTCCTATAATATTTTCGTGCGGGGGAAGGCGTCTATAAAGCTGTTGGGGGTTATGTTGTATATCTTTATATCCATCTGTTGGGCGTAGTGTTGGATTGTGTGGTAGGATTTGAATGTTACATAGAAACTGTGCATTATCTGGTGGAGCGGGTAGTTCATATATTCGGTGTTTACTCGCGTTTGTTCATCTTTGCTATCTTTGTAGAAGTGAGGTTGGATGGATATTACCTCGTTATTGTCATTAACCGATATGGTTCTACTCCATGAGTGGTCTGCGCCTGCTATATAGATGGTTTTAAATCCTGCTTGCATGGCTATCATTATTGATGGGATTAGTACATTGCGTGGGCGTGGCATTCCGTAACCTGATGTGAATGTAGCATGTGTAATTACCTCAAACCCTTCTATTGGAGTTAGGTTATATTGTTCAATTTTAAGGTGTTTATTGCCACTGGCACTATTTAGATAACTATTTTCTTTAATATTGGTTGGCATATATAGTGTCATATCCCAGTCGATATTTGATAGCTTTTCCCAAAGGTTCGCAACGTTCTTATCCTCTTTATTATTGAAAAAATGGGGGTCAGCTAGCACATAAAATTGTGGTTTAATTTGTTGGAATAGGTCGCTATTGGCGGCAAAGTTTACCGCTAGGCGTTTACGCGCCATCACAAAATCTAAGGAGTCTGCAATGGTTTGGTTCAGCGATGGTCCATTGGCTAGGATTACTATTTCATCACTATCAGTATGAGCTTGTTTAGTAATATGCACACGCTTAGATTTGATTAAAATCTTAACTAGGCTCTCTATACTACTCAAGGTATTATCAAAAATATTTTTAATACGATCCTCTTTTTTCATAATGATTAACGATTGTTGTTAGTGACAAAGATAGTCAAGCTACGCTAATTTACAAAATAATATGCTCCTAGATAGCTTTTTAACATGACTGAAACCGTTAGTTTAGAGATTATTTTGTATTTTTACCTGATAGTTTAAGGTGTTATCCATATCTTTATATAACTTTGTCGAAATTATCGGAATTATGTCCATATGGAAGTGAGAGAAGTAGAAGCATTAAAAATAGATATTGATAAGGTTTTACGAGATAAAGCGGCAAAATATTATCGTTACATACCACGATTCGTTATCAGTAAGATGGAACGTATCATTAAACAAAAGGAACTTAACGAATTGTTATATAACAATAGGAATAGGTTGGGTATGGATTTTGCCACAGGTGTTATCGAGGAGATGAATATTGGTGTTGAGGTTAAGGGCTTGGAGAATATCCCTAGCGAGGGACGTTTTATATTTGCCTCAAACCACCCATTAGGTGGGTTGGATGGATTAGCCTTGATATCACATATTGGTAAGTTGTACGATGGTAAGGTTAAATTTTTGGTGAACGATATTCTAATGGAGGTAAAACCTTTGTCATCAGTATTTCTACCAATTAATAAGCATGGCAGACAACAGCGCAACAGTGCTGAGTTAATCAATGCAGCTTATGCTGGAGATGAGCAGATGTTGATTTTCCCTGCTGGAGTATGCTCTCGCAACTATACAGGGAAGAAAATTGAGGATTTGAAATGGCAAAAAGCATTTGTTTCCAAATCTGTTGAATATGAACGAGATATCATACCTATCTTTTTTGAAGGGGTAAATTCAGAGTTTTTTTACAGAGTGGGGCGAATTCGTAAGCGTTTAGGTTTGAAAATCAATATAGAAATGATATATTTGCCAGGAGAAATGATTAAAAGCAGAAATGCCAATTATACTATATGGATTGGGAAACCAATTAAATATACCGATTTTAAAGATAAAAAGATTATTGACTCAGTCAGCATGGTACGTAATACCGTGTATAATTTGAAAACAACCAAAAAGGGAGAAACTAAATAATGAAACCAATTATTGCACCTATTGATGCTAATCTTATTGAACAGGAGTTAACTCCTAAACGTTTTCTTAGGAAAACTAATAAGCTAAATAATGAACTTTATGTTGTAAATGCACATAACGCACCAAACACTATGTTGGAGATTGGACGTTTACGTGAAATCGCCTTCCGTAATGGTGGCGGAGGAACAGGTGAGGAGATAGATGTTGACAAATATGACTATCTACCTGAACCATACCAACAACTTATTGTTTGGGATCCAGCCGAGAAGAAACTTTTGGGTGGTTACCGTTTCCTTTTAGGAAAGGATGTAGAGGTCATTGATGGCAAGCCTAATTTGGCAACAGCACACCTATTTGACTACTCTGAGAAATTTATGAATGAGTTTATGCACCGCACTATCGAGTTAGGTCGTTCATTTGTGGCTGAGGATTACCAATCATCTAAGAGTGGAACACGTTCAATCTTCACCCTCGATAACCTTTGGGATGGATTAGGTGCGCTATTCTTGGTACATAAAGATATGGAGTTCCTATTCGGTAAAGTAACAATGTATTCAACTTATGACCATATTTGTCGTGATATGATTGTATATTTTATGCAGAAACACTTCCCAGATGAAGATAATCTAATCTCGCCAAAAAACAGATTAGTTCCAATAGTTGACACCAAGGAGCTAGATGATTTATTTGTAGGATTAGACTTTAAGGAGGATTATAAAATCCTTAATGGTGCAGTGCGTGAGCGTGGAACAAATATTCCTCCATTGGTAAATACCTACATCGGTACATCACCTACGACACGTATGTTCGGTACTACTGTTGACCACTCATTCTCAGATGTTCCTGAAAGTGGAATCTTAGTGCGTATCGATGATATTTACGATGTAAAAAAAGCAAGACACTTGACAGCAGAGTATATCAATTACGATATAAGCTACTCAAATGACTAAATAATATGAATAAAGCAGGGGGTTGGTTGATATTAGTCATGTTGCTAATGGTAACATTAGCCTCTCCTGTGACTGCTAAGGCAGATTATCCATTAGAATATAGTGCGGAATTTCTGACCAATGTAGGTGGTGGAGATTTCGCACCTTATTATTTTATAGCCAACAATCACGGCATAGTAACCCAGGCTAACTCAGCCTTAGTGCGTGGCACAATCAGCCATGAGATGCAACGTGAGGGCGTTTTCAGTTACGGGTTCTGCGCTGATATCATAGGTGGGTGGCAATCTTCAACTACATATCAATACTATGATGCTAATAGTGAAGGATTCTCCACACATCAACTATCACCATCGTCAGCGTGGATACAGCAATTGTATGCTGAGGCACGTTATCGCGCACTGTTCTTAACTATTGGGATGAAACAGCACGATTCCGCTCTACTTAATCAACAACTCAGCAGTGGTGATATGACCTATTCAGGTAACTCACGCCCATCTCCCGAGGTGCGCGCAGGGTTTATCGACTTCCAAGATATTCCATTTACCGATGGGTGGGTGCAGATACAGGGTGAGATAACATTCTCTAAAACCCAAGATGCAGATTGGATGGAGAGCCATTATAACTACTACAACAGCTTTATTAATACCAACTATTGGACTAATTATAAACGTATATATTTCCGCACCAAACCTGAAAAGGCACTATCCCTAACAATAGGTATGCAAGCCTCAGCCATGTTTGGTGGGGATTACAGAAGCTACACTGAGGGAGTGTTAACTAACTCAGCCAGTTTCGATTTAACCTTTTCAGATTTCATCGCTAGCATCTTCCCCGTTCAGGGTTTAGGGAATAGTATGATAGGTACAGACACATTCTATGAGGGTAATCACTTAGGTTCATGGGATATTGTGTGGCGATACAGATTCAAGAATAATTCAACCATTCGCGCATATCTACAAACCCCATGGGAGGATGGCTCAGGTATAGGCAAGCTAAACGGATTTGATGGCTTGTGGGGGTTAGAATACACCCACCATAGCGATTGGTATATCAATGGGGTAGTCTTGGAATATCTAGATCTAACCAACCAATCAGGAGCAATACACTGGGCTCCAAATGATCACCCCGATTCACCAATTGATGGCGAGGCAACAGGCTCAGATGACTACTACAATAACTATATGTACAATGGATACTGCTATTACGGTAATACCGTAGGCACGCCAATGATAAAATCCACTCTTTACAATACCGATGGTTATCAGCGTATTACAGATAACCGCGTGCGTGCATTTCACGTAGGTATAAATGGAACGATATTGCCCAATCAATTAGCTTACCGAGTGCTAGCATCACATCGTATCTCATACGGAACACCTTTCTTACCACAGATAGATATTCAATATAACACATCCGTTATGGTTGAGGGGATTTACACGCCTAAGCAGCTGCCAGCATTAGCAGTTACCGCCAAATTCGGGTTAGATTCAGGTAATATGTTAGGCAATAATGTAGGAGCAATGTTATCAGTAGCATATAGTGGAGGGTTTAAACTATGAAAAAGCTGACAACAAATATAGCCACACTATTAATAATCTCACTAATGAGCATTATCATATCCTCATGTACACAAAACGATGGAAATATAGGTGAGCTATTCGGTTCATGGTACATCGAGAGTATCGAGATAGATGGAGTAGAGAGCGTTAGTTACGATGGAAATATCTTCTTCGCATTCCAAAACAGTGTAACCACCATGACACAAGTTGATGAATATAACGAAAGAACCACCAGATATGGCAGTTGGAGCATGACTGATGATATTCTATACTTAACTTATGCTGACACCGATTACCTACCACTACCAGCAACAGGCTTTACGGCAGGGGTTAATGCGTGTGAAGTGATTCAGCTAACCAATGACACCTTAACACTTGAATACACCACCG
>JAWXTT010000117.1:0-6913 GCA_044433325.1 Bacteroidales bacterium | reverse complement strand
CCGAAGAGAAAAAATGCTCACGTACCGAAAGTACGCTCCGCTTTTTTCTCTTCACGATGCACCAAACTCACTCGCTCTATTTAACTTTAACTTGAGCTGTGAATCAGCTCTTTGGATTTGCAGGTTGGTGAAAAACATTTAACTAAAATATTTAAGTATGGATTGTGAAAAAGAGATTGCTGAGAGAGTAAAATTTATTGCTGACGCTATGGCGGCGGCTGGTGCTAAGGGATTAGTTTTTGGTAATAGTGGAGGTAAGGATTGTGCTTTGGTGGGTGCTTTATGTAAACGTGCTGCTGATAAAACAATAGGTGTTATTATGCCTTGCACATCTAATCGTAACTATAACGAGGATAAAAACGATGCCTTAGCAGTGAATGAGCGTTTTGGTATTGAAACTCGTATCGTGGATTTGACTGAAACTAAGGAAACATTGGTTGCTTCAATGCAGAAAACAACTACACCTAATCAACAGGCGTTGTCTAACATTGCTCCACGATTACGTATGACTACATTATATGCTATTGCTGCTAGCGAAGGTGCATTGGTTGTTGGTACAGGTAATAAATGTGAGGGTTATATGGGTTACTTTACTAAATGGGGAGATGGTGCTTATGATATTAACCCTATCTCTGATTTAACAGTTTCTCAGATATATGAACTTTTAGCTTATCTAGGTGCTCCTGAAGTGGTAATTAAGAAAGCCCCTTCGGCAGGGTTATTTGACGGACAAACTGACGAACAGGAGATGGGTGTCACTTATGCTGCTATCGAACGCTACATTAATGGTGAAGAGGTTAGCGAAACAGAAAAAACTGTTATAGAACGCTACCACCGCATTAGCGAGCATAAACGTCGTAACCCACTGGTATTCACTAAGAATTAAGATAACTATCCCTTCGTGGATAAAGTATAATACTTTAAATAGTGTTAGCGGTGCAAAAATAGTGGCTGAAAATTTTGCAAAATAAATAAATTGTCATATCTTTGCACCCGTAAATGGTGATTGTAGCTCAGCTGGTTAGAGCGTCGGATTGTGGTTCCGAAGGTCGTGGGTTCGAAACCCATCATTCACCCCAATGAAAAGGGAGTTAGCAATGTTGTTAACTCCCTTTTCTATCTTCTATAATTTCTACTATTTAAGTTGGAAGGAGGTTAGTAGAGGATAGTGGTCTGAGCTTTTTAGGTTTCCTCTTTTGATGGATGTTGCTTGGATATTGCCACGGTAGAATACTTGGTCTATGCGGAAGTAGAAACGGTCTGCGTGGTAGGTTATTGTTGGGAAGAAGGCGCATTGGGTATATGCGTCGCTCATATTATCACCTTTAATAGTACGATAGACGTAGGATGCTGGGGTGTCGTTAAAATCACCACAGACTATTAAATTGGGCGAATCTATATTCTCAATATGGTTACGTAGCTCCTCAGCTTGTTCTGCTCTGCTACGGAATGCGGTTGTTAGTTTACCAATTAGCTGTGTGCGTACTTGTCCTAATGCTTCTTCTCTATTATCTCTCCCCTCTAGTGATGTTACCTCCTTGTAGAGAGCTTTATCCTCTTTCTGTAATTTGTTAGATTGAAGATGTACATTTATTAGTTCAATATCTCCAGTGGGTAGTTTGATAATTGCTCCTCCGCAACCGCTACCATTATCTAGTGTAGGTAGTTTAATAGTCTTATTTTTGATGGGGTATTTGGATAGAAATGCTATATCTGGTTTTGTAAATTCTCGGTATGGATATTTATCTTTAAGCTTAGCTAGTAATTTTTTCGGAATATTTTTTGATTTATCTTTAAAAAAAGCGGCGGTACACTCCTGTAATGCTACTATATCTGCATCAACATCTATAATATATTGTGCTGTACGATTTTCATCTTTACTCTTTTCCTTATCTTTTAATTGGTAATCTACAAAGTTCATCACATTATATGTTAATAATGTGAATGTTGAATCTGACGATACTTTATCAGTTGAACTAATATTAAATGGGAAATATACAGCTGAGGTGTTAGATGTTACTGTTAATGTTAAGAGAGGTATAAGTGCAATGCGCCAGCGTTTAATAATCAGAAGAGATATTAACGAAACTATTACTAATATTATTAACACAGGATATACCATCCCCAGCAGTGCAAACTTAGCATTAATTAATGGGTTTATTAATCCACTAAACGCTGAAATAATTGTAACTATTGCTAGTAATATACTTAATATTACTAGTATAGTGTTTATTCCTTGTTTTAGTATTTTAATAGCCATTATTAGTTCTGTTAGTTTAGTTTATTGCTTGCATTAAATAGGCGTTTCTTTTCGTCGGTTGTAAGTGAGCTATATCCTGAGCGTTTTATCTTTTCAAGAATTATATCCATCTCGGCTTCAGCTGTAGGGCTAGTAGTATCGGGCTTAGTTTTCTTATACTCCTTATTATGTTTTACTTTTTTTATGCTCTTTCTTGTGAATGAGATATCTCCTAGCTTACTAAACATATTATGGGTGCTATCAAATATACGATTAAATCCACTAGTTATATCTGTTCCACGACGATATAGGGTAGTGTATATTGCTCCAACTACTGCACCTCCTAGATGTGCGATATGACCACCTGAATTGGTCGAGTCTATCTGTAAGATATCTATAAATACTACGAAAGCCGCTATCCATTTCAATGATATTGCCCCTAAGAATAGTAGATTTATCTTGTAATTAGGTGAATACATTGCTGTTGCTACAACGATAGCCATTACTGATGCAGATGCTCCTAATAGGAAGCTATTTACCCCTGCATAATATGGGAAAACATTGTACATTACCACATATAGGATTGCTCCACCTAATCCACCCAAAACATACAGTCCGAATAGCTGTTTCTGTGTGAAAAATTCTACAAATATCCGTCCTAGCCAATACAACCATAACATATTAAATAGGATATGTGCTATATCATATTGCAGAAACATATAGCTAAATAGTGTCCATGGACGGTGTAGTAGCTGTTGAGGGTTGGATGGTAACTGTAACCATTGCAATAGGGTATCTATATGACTATTAAATAGCATAAATATGATTCCTGCTATGCGTGCTATGATAAAAATTGCAACATTGACAATTATTATCCTCATTAAGATATCTGAGGAGTTATATCTGTTACGTATATTATTAAAAGTTGCGCCCACCTAATATCCCCTTTCTTTTCCAATAAAGTAATATTATTAAACCAAATAGCATACCTCCTAAGTGTGCAAAGTGTGCAACTGAGCCTTGTATGCCACTTACTCCGAAGAATAATTCTATTGCACCATAACCTATAACTAAATATTTAGCCTTGATTGGAACAGGGATAAACATTAAGTACATAGGTGCATTAGGGAACATCATCCCGAATGCTAACAGAATACCAAATACTGCTCCTGATGCTCCTACTGTGATTAGACTGTTTAGGGCTGGTATATCTTTACCCATTGCCATATAGTAGCTAATCTGTTCATGTGCTTCAGTAATGCTTAATCCACCCATATTTGCAAACATCTTAGCAAACATATCTTGCCAAGTAGCCATCCAAACTATTTCTTGAATTATAGCAGCACCGATACCAGTTGACAGGTAGTAAAATAGGAATCGTTTTTGCCCCCATACATTCTCCAATACTCGTCCAAAGATAAATAGCGAGAACATATTAAAGAATAGGTGGGTAATTCCCGACGTATCATGCATAAACATATAAGTCACCAATTGAGCAACATTGAACCCTGATGCTTCCCAATAGTGTAATCCTAGATATTTAACTAGATCAATACCTAATGCACTAGGTAGTACTACTGATGCTAACCACATCAATATATTTATTATTAATAGATTTTTAGTAACCGTTGGGATTGAACTAAAAAATGAGCCTCGTGATTGTAACATATATATTTTTTATTTATGAATGCAAATTTATTAAATTGATGCTAATAATTATATTAAAGTAAGTGAAAACTCCCCTTTAAACGTTTACTTTGTGATATTGGTTTAAACTGCAGGTAAGCTCATACCATTAAGTTTACGATACAAGTCTAGTGCATATATATCAGTCATCCCTGATACATAGTCATTAACTGCTTGTACGCGTTCAAATAGTTCAGTGGCTTGCATATCATACTGTTGTGGTATGCGGTGTAAAAGCATATGTGAGGTATTCTTTTCAGGGTTGAGAATAGCGTTAGTTAATCTCTCCATCAAGAATGTTATAATCTGGTTACCTGCAATATCTATATCAACAACATCAGCTGCACAATAGATACGTTCACGTGCTACTGCTGAACATTCGTTATACGCCTCGGTTAATTGTGTTGGTATGTTCTCAATTAGAGTTCCTTGGAATTTGCCACTTAAAATGGCTTGTTCATTCTTAACAAAACTTAGTGCGCATGCGTCAACTAATGCCCCTATTACTGACGAACGTAGATAAGCAATCTTCTCATTATTGTCATCTAGGTGTTGCATATTCTCCTCAATGCTACATCTTTTTTTGTCAGTGAAGAAGTTAAGTAGTAGTTTAATAACCTCATCGGCACTAACTATCTTTAGTTTCTGAGCATCCTCAAGGTCCATTACTTGATAGCAAATATCATCAGCAGCCTCCACCAGATAGACTAATGGGTGGCGCGTATATTCATTATCACCTAATTGGATTAAGCCTATCTCATTGGCAATATCTGCAAATGCTTTAGCTTCAGATGTAAAGAATCCAAATTTACCTTTGCGATACGCCAACGAGGATGAATATGGATACTTAACAAAAGATGCTAATGTTGAGTATGTCATGGCAAATCCCCCTGAACGACGACCACGAAACTGGTGAGCCAATAGGCGGAACGAGTTTGCATTACCCTCAAAGTGTATTAAATCGTTCCATTGTTCAATGGTCAAATGCTCCTTTAGAGATTCTCCAATCCCCTCAGAGTAGAATGTACTAATTGATTTCTCCCCAGAATGACCAAAAGGGGGATTACCTAAGTCGTGGGCTAGACATGCGGCTGAAACTATCTCGTCTATATATCTTAGCTTGTTGCGCCAAGGTTGCTCTTTATATTTCTCATATAGGATATTAGCAACACCGCGAGCCATAGATTTGCCAACACTAGACACCTCCAGTGAGTGGGTTAATCTGTTATGTACAAATACGCTACCTGGTAATGGGAATACTTGTGTCTTATTCTGTAATCGGCGGAATGGGGATGAAAAGATTAATCTATCATAGTCACGTTGAAAATCACTGCGGATACTCTGTTTAGTAGATTGGTATTGCTCCATCCCGTAACGTTTATCACAGATTAATTTGTCCCAATACATTGTATCTATTTTATCCATCACTCTCAGTTTTTTTGCCTTACTTTAATTTATATTGCAAAAATAATAAAAAGATTACCGATATTTACTCAGATTTAGTTATTTTCGCAATATAAAAAATAATAAAGGGGAGTTCTAAAAACTGACCCGTAGAAATAATAACAAATTAAAAATGGGAGAAAGGCAACTGTAAACCAGTTTTTAGAACTCCCCTTAAAGTATGGAGCAGATAAAAGTAAAAGTAATTAATAAGTCAAATAATCAACTTCCTGAGTACGCAACTATTGATTCAGCAGGAATGGATATTCGTGCTTTCGTAAGTGAACCTATTGTGTTAGAACCATTTGAAAGGGTGCTAGTCCCAACTGGTTTATTTATTGAGATACCACAAGGGTATGAGTGCCAGATACGTCCACGTAGTGGGTTAGCATTGAAAAAGGGGGTTACTGTGCTTAATACTCCTGGTACTATTGATGCAGATTATCGTGGTGAAATAGGTGTTATCCTAATCAATCTATCTAAAGAGCCATTTGTTATAGAGAATGGTGAGCGTATATGCCAAATGGTATTTAACGCGTATGCTAATGCTCAATGGGTGTCGGCTGAGGCGTTGGATGAGTCTGAGCGTGGTGCAGGTGGTTTCGGTCATAGTGGTGTAAAGTAGATAGATAAAACTATAATAATTTGAAACTAAGTTATTTAATATTATTAATACTTCTGATTTTTTCAGAAATATCTGTTATTGCTAATGATAATGTGGTATCATCTAGTGATAAGAGAAAAGCTGAATATATATATCTGGAAGCGGTTAATCAACTAAGTCAAGAGAATCCTGGTGGTTTTTATGATTTGATAAATCGTGCCTATGAGATAGACAGCACCAATAGCGTAATAGCCTACTATTATGGTTACTCTAAATTATTCAACAAAGGGAATAATGAGCAGATGCTTTACGATTATCTATCTCTAATGCGTGAATTGGCTGATACTCCTAGTGAAAGTACTGATGAGGTATATATGTATGGTTCGCTACAAAATAAGTTTGGGAATTACGACGAAGCTATTAGGGTATGGAGTGGTTTACAAGCTCGCAATCCTGATGATATTGATGTTATGATTAGTTTAGCTGAGACATATACCAGAAAAGGGGATTACTCAGCATCTATCGAACAATATAATCTTATTGAGAAGAATGAAGGTGCTATCCCAGAGGTGTCATTGCGTAAGATAAATCTCTACTTAGCGATGAAAGACACTACTAATGTGATTGCTGAGGGGCGTTCGTTACTTAATACTGCTCCTAACAACTCATCTAATATACAGATAATGGGTAATATATTTATGCAACTAGGGGTTGTAGATAGTGCTATGGTATATTATCAAAAGGCTGAGAGGGTTGAACCTGCCAATGGTTACATAAATATGGATATGGCTGAGTATTATCAGAGTATTGGAGATACTTTGAATTATGATATACAGGTCGAGAAACTGTTGATAAGTAAAGGGGTTGATATTAATGACAAACTTAAATTTATACATGACTATATCGCAGACTTGATTAAGAGTGAGAGTAATACTGACAAG
>JAWXTT010000116.1:0-6930 GCA_044433325.1 Bacteroidales bacterium | reverse complement strand
ATAAGTACTCCTTGCTCTCCTGACTAAAGGCGCGAGGCTCATTACAAAGCTGCCACGAGAACAAAGCTGGATCATCAACATATTTCTGATTTGTATAACGGTTAGTACGTGATACAATAAATTTTATATGATTATTCAGTAGCTGTTTTGCGCTATCACTACGCACAAATTTAGTTGCAGCCGCTCTGAAATCCCCCCAACTAATCTCAGGAGTAAAATCTTCATCCAACTCACCTGTCCACATTAGATACTGAGTAAATCCCCCACTCCATTCCCATGAATTTGATAGATATAGGACTGCATTCATATCTCGCTCCTGTAATTGGTACATAAAATAATCTAATCCATCTAATAGCTCATCGTTATACACCCCTGGTGAAGTCTGGAGAATAGGATTAATTTTACTTTCCCATCCCTCTTTACCTTCAGCACCTACTAAAACACGAAGATTAGTAACACCTATACTTTTCAGATAGTCTAATTCTCTATGTAATCGTTCTCTATTTCCACCCTCACCTTGCGAAGCTAATATTGCTCCGTACCAAAAGTTTGTGCCTAGAAAATAATATGGCTTGTCATTTTTAATAAACTGTCCATTTTCAACTTTAATAATTGCTTGATTATTATTCTTTTCACAATTACATGAAGAGTTGACTAATAGAGTTAATAGCATTAATATGTAGGGAATTTTTTTCATGGTTTAATTAAATTTATCTGAAATACAAAAATATAGCATAAATTAGAGGAAAAGTGATATTATTATAACATTTTCATACACTTGTCAGAAAAAAATTACTATCTTCGCAATTAGAGATAAACAACTACTACGCAACTTGAGATAAATTAACACCTATATGAAAGACACAATTGACTGTATTATAAATGAGATAACCCCTCTGTCAGATAATGACTGTTTCTATATTGTAGATCGTATTAAATCGGAATTTAACTTCCCAATACATCGTCATAAAGAGTTTGAACTTAATTTTGTTGAACGAGGTGAAGGTGCCGTTCGTGTTATTGGTGATTCAATAGAAACAACCAAAGACTACGATCTAGTATTAATAGGTTGTGAAGATTTAGAACACGCTTGGTTGCAGGGTGAATGTAAGTCAGAGTCTGTACGTGAAATAACAATTCAATTCTCAGCTGAGATATTTTCTGACGGGTTACTAAAGCGTAATCAATTCGATTCTATCCGCAGGCTACTAGATAGGGCTAAACAGGGAGCGTCATTTTCATTTCCAACAATAATGAAAGTCTATTCAATTCTAGATACGCTATCTTCTAAAAAGGGATTTGACCAATTCATGACAATTATCAACTTATTCTATGAGCTATCTAAAGCGGATGATATACGAACCCTTTGCAACACATCATTTGCTAATATTGAACGTAATGAAGACTCACGTCGTGTAGCTAAGATAAATACATATATCAATAAGCACTATAACGAACCTATTAAATTGGAGGAACTCGCAAATTTAGTTGGAATGACTCCACCAGCCTTTAGCAGATTCTTTAAGTTAAGGACTGGCTATAAACTTACGGAATATATTACCGATATTAGATTAGGGACAGCCGCAAGACTACTTATCAACTCAACAATGAGCATCTCTGAGATATGCTACGAATGTGGATTTAACAATATCTCAAACTTTAATCGTAGATTTAAAAGTCATAAGAAACTTACGCCTAAAGAGTTTAGAGAACTATATCGCAAGACAAAGAGTATTTGTTAAAACTCCCCTATACCGTAAAAATCAGAAATACCCTTAGTTAATATCCTATGAGATAGATATTAAATCTAAGGGTAATTTCCTCCTCAATATAAACTTAATCTGCTGGGGTGTTCTAAAAACTGATTTATCAATATTTTACTGGGGCAGTTTTTAAGAACTCCCCTGTTATTTATCGCAGTAATCAAACCATTTGAAACGTGCTTGATTATTACTTTTCTCTCCATTTGATGTAGCATATACACCTACCATTGGTCCATTATACCCATTATTAATATCATCTGATAAAATTGCCAAAGGAATGGTTGCATCTAGTTTCTGAAATGGTTTATTTGGCTCACTCCATTCAAATGTTACATCTTTTCCATCAGCTACTATTGCAAGAATTACTTCATCCTTTTTACATGGCACACGGCAAAGTTCAACTTTTTTATAATCATCCTTAGATCTACTCTTTGAGACAGATGTTACCACAATTGCATCTTTATCTTTCATTACAGACATATATCCTGTTGAGCAACGATAAAGAACCATTCCCGCTTGTTCATTTTTACGCTTAGTCTTAAAATTCACACGAGTTTGCGCTCTAAAGGTATGATGTGAAATTCTTTTAGCTAGTAATGATGAATTTACCAAACTATCAACCACCTCTGGACGTAAATCTATTACCAACTCACCATCCTTTAAGTTGTGCCAATTTGTCGCTGGATTACGCAACTCATTCCACTCTAAGCCCAATTTATCGCCATTGAAATCATCTCTAACAGGAACCTTAACAAATGGTGTCCATGGTAATTTAGGCATATCAGCAACGACAGGCATTTTACCCTCACCCTCATTTACTATAACTGCTACTTGATTATAAGCACCATGCTCATAAACCTTCACTGGAGATAGGAATGTTTCACGTGAAAGATACACATAACCATTAAAGTGACGACGACCCAGTGTTACTATCCACCAATCACCATGTTGTGTCTGAACTATATCAGCATGACCTATTGATGATACTTGGTTTTGTGGACCTAATTGACGGTGCGAGATAATAGGATTAACAATAGTTGGTGTATATGGACCCCATAAACTATCACTTTCAAATGATGTTACAGCATGACCACGATATGTGCCACCTTCAGCAACTAACAGTAGATATTTATCCCCTATTTTATATAGATGAGGACCCTCAGCTGCACGTGCATTAGATGCATGACCATGGGTTAATTGTTTACGTTCACCTACTAATTTACCCTGCTCCAAATCTAGCTCTTGTATCCAAGCACCTTGCTGTGCTACCCATTGTTGTTTAGGTAAACGATGTCCTTGTCCTATATAATAACATTTACCATCATCATCCCAGAATAAAGAAGGATCTATACCAGGAGCTTTAAGATAAACAGGTTCACTCCATTCACCTGCTGGGTCTTTAGCTGTTATATAAAAGTTACTCTTCCCACCTTTATAGTTTGTATTAGTAGTTATGATATAGAAAGTTCCCTCATGATAACGAATAGTTGCAGCAAATATACCACCTGAATCCTTAGCTCTATCAGTAAGCTCAAAATTATTCTCTTGCGTACCACCATATCCAATAAGTTCCCAATTCACTAAATCTTTACTATGGTAAATAGGTATAGCTGGATACCACTCAAATGATGAATTAATCAAATAATAATCATCCCCTGCACGACATATAGATGGGTCTGGATGATAGCCAGTCAAGATAGGATTTTTATACCTATCAGGTGCACCTCCAGGGTTAGTAATACGTTTCACTGTATTGAAGAAATCTTTCTTACGTTTTGAACTTATTGACCAATCAACAGGTACAGATTGAAAACCATCACTCATAGAATCCTCTTCACGACGATAGTCAAAATAGCCCCATGAAGCATAATCTTCAACAGCAATCGCAATATTTGAGAATTGAGTATCAAAGTTGTAGTTATCATCCTCATTGACAACAATAGGTTTAGTGGTGTAATTAGTCAATGCACGAGTATCTTTAATAGCCTTACGCATCTTATCAGCCTTTTTCATACCATTACCATGAAGCAGTACATAGTCTGATACAGCCACAATCTCCTCAGTAGGAATAGAACATCCCTTTAAGCTAGTACTAACCAACAATCTGCGACCATCATAGGTAATACCTTTTACATATTCGATTAGTTTGTGTACATTTGCTACTTTAAGTATTTCGTGATCGTATGATTTAACATCACATTCATTATTTATCTCAATCATCACATTCAGATAGCCACTCTCCAGAATCCACTGAGTTACCTCAGTCAATGCACGATATATAGCTTTTTCATCCTCTAAATATTGATCTTGACCTTGATAAAAGCAACCTAACATAACCACCATCCCAAGTTCATCAGCACGCTCAATAATACTCTTCAAGCGAGCTTTGTAATCAGAACGGAATGTGCCATTTTTATCAAATGCTGAATTTACAAAGTTTTTATTACCACCATAACCCATAGGGCTACCACCCTGTAAATTTAATGTAAAAGCTAACAATCCATGTTTGTACCAATCCTCCATAGCCGCAACAAACTCCTTAGTGTTACGCTCTGCATCCCACTTGCCTGTATCTTTATAGGCAAAACGAGCTGCCGCCTGCTCCGAACCAGTGATGTCATCAAATACACCTTGAACCATACGTGAGTTCATCAATAATCCCTCTACCTTATTGCCATTCCAATAGCGACCCTCATAGGTAGGACGATTATTTATATAAAAAGCATCACCTTTAATTGTTACCTCTGTTTTTTGCGCAAAGATTGCAACAGATGATACAAATATCAATGCTATAATTACCGCTATTTTTCTCATATAAAATATATTCTTTTAATAATTTATTAGTTTAGGATATCTATTTTAAAGTAATCTATCTTTAGATTAACATCCTGATAACTTTGCATCTTAATAAGATTATCACCAGTCTCCAAATCTACATTCTCAAAATAAATCTCTTGCCAACCATCTGTTTTCTTGACAAGCATACCAGTCCACTCACTATTTAGAATGCGGCTACCTACAAGGAAATCAGCATGAAAATCAGCTTCAGCATCAATACGAATAGTCAAATTACATTTAGTTTTATGAGCAACCTGTGCCATTACTTGAACAAAATTGAATTTTGTTTCTAACCCAGTAACATATCCAGTTCCTGAGTAACCATTTTTAGTGTTAGATATATATACACCATCTAACTTACCACCCTGCATAGCAGCATTTTCTGCCTCTAGTAGAATGGTTACTTTAGATTTTTCCGCTAATCCTAATCCTTTAGGCTCATCAATAACATTAATAGAACCATTCTTATCATAGGTTAACCAATCAGCTAGCAAATTACGACAAGATGAATTACCCTCTGATAGTTGAGATCCATGATGGAATGCAATCCATTTACCCTTCCACTCAATAATAGAACCATGATTAGTTCCAGAATGTCTATTAAACTTAGGGATATATATCTTCTGGAAAGTATAAGGACCTAGTGGTTTATCCGCAGTTGCATAATACATCTGTTCAGGCCATTTATTTCCTGGCAATCCTGGATATGACAGATAATATTTTCCTTTATACTTATGTACCCAAGGACCTTCAAAAACCTCAAATAGTTGAGAGGTTAAATCAACCATAGTATGCGTTTTAATAGAACGTAAGTCACTATTTAACTCGGCACCAAAGCATTTTGAACCTGAGCCCCAATATAGATATGGTTTACCATCATCATCAACAAACAGAGATGGGTCTTGACCAAATTCAACACCTTGTATATAACCAGCATTAACGAAAGGACCTTGTGGCACTTCACTCACAGCAAGACCAGTACGTGTAGTACCAGTTGCACGCTCTTTCATGCAGAAAACCAAATAATATTTACCGTTCCAACACACAGCATCGGTAGCCCAAGCCATAGTGCTAGCCCAGTCAACATCATCAACTGATAGGATACGACCATGATCTACCCAATTAACTAAATCAGTAGTTGAAAAGGCGTGATAACTAAACATGGTTTTATGAGTGTTGGTATTAGGTTCATCATGTGATGTATATAACCAAAGTGTATTTGGATCACTCTCCCAAACGTGAGCTGATGGATCAGCTGCATAAACGTGTGAAATAAGTGGCTGTTGCGCATTAATTACACCTATATTTAACACTATAATTAGTGCTAAAAGTCTAAATATTTCTTTTCTCATTATAATAAATTTAATTAGATTTATATTCACCGAAATCGTATGGTAGTGTTGCTATAAACTCAGCCATCAACTCACGCATCTCATCAGCTTTATCAGCATATTCAGCATCGTTATATAGATTTTTCTGCTCATTATAATCATCTTTAATATTGTATAGTTGATTATCATCATAGTAAGCAGGGTAGAAGTCTTGGTTATGGTATCTATCTTTAGATACTAAACCCTCTATTGAATAATCTTTGCGATTTTCAGGAGTAATCCCTTTTGCTACATCTGGGGTAAAACGTGTTGCTACATATTTCCAATCTTTAGTAATAACAGCACGTTGATAAACCACTTCAGTACATATTGCTTTACGTTTTAGTGGAGTATTATTAAACATCATATCAACCCAACTCTCACCATCAAAGTTACAATCTGTTGCATCCAAACCACTTAATTCCATAATAGTAGGTAGTATATCCAGATTTGATGTTAGCTCATCACTAGTAGAAGGCATAATTTTACCTTTCCAGTAGATAAATGCTGGCAGGTGAGCAGCTGCTTGATAACAAGTCATCTTACCTTTGGTTTCGCCATTATCACTAGCAAAAACGATAAGAGTATTATCCAATACACCCATCTCCTCTAGTCTGTTAAACACAGCTCTGATACCATCATCTAGCCATAACATTCCAGCATCCTTATCATCAATACCTCTAGCACGTGTACGCTCTAGCACTGATGCACGTGATGGTTGTACCCCCTCGATAGGTTTATCCAATAAGCCAGCTGGCGTAATCCTAGCATCACCCTCAAGCGATTCAAGACGGCTAGGTACATGCGGAACAGTTGTTGAGAACCACAAGAAGAATGGTTCATCATCATTACAACTATCTAAGAAATCTAACGCACCCTTAGTAACCCACTCCATATTATGTTGTTGCATAGGGATAGGTAAACCCACGGCGTGTAGGTTATTAGCATAAATACACTCA
>JAWXTT010000115.1:0-6961 GCA_044433325.1 Bacteroidales bacterium | reverse complement strand
TAATAAACATGGTGAATAATCAAATTATTATACTTATTTTTGTATTCTAAAATTAATAAATACTTACACGTTAGTATATATTTATAAAAACAATATAATTAAATATGATAAAGATAATAAACAAATTGAAATATTTAGGATATTTAGATCATAGATTGGTTTTTGTCCTAGATTTAATCGTATCGGTAATTTCATCGACAGTAGTTTTGGGTTTAGTGCTTGCTGTTTTTGGCTCATTTAGGAATATTACATTAGTTGAATGTGCTTATTATCTGCTTTTTGCAGGTGTTGCATCTACTTTAGTGCTTCTATTAACAGGTCTGCATAAAGGTGTTGTTAGAAATTCAAGTCTTAATAATTTATTTAAGGTAATTGTGGCAGTTATTTTAAAGGAATTGTTGCTATTGGTAATGATTTTATGTGTGTTTACCTATTCTTATGGCTTGCCTCATATTTTTGCTATTATTATTTGTGATTTATTTGTAACGCTATCTTTTATGATAGGATATAGAGTTTTAGGATCTATATTAATGAGATATGTTAATAATTACGCGATAAAAGGTACTAAACTAAAAAATGTAATTATTTGTGGTTCACAAGGAATGGCTCCAGTGTTAGGGAATACTATTGAACTAAATTTTAGTGATAAGTATAGAGTTATGGGATTTATTACCTCGTCAAAAGATAGAGATGGTTCAATAATTGATGGTAAAAAGGTGTATTATGTAGAAAATTCAGAAGAGGCTTATGATGACTTTTTTGAAGCGATGAAGCATCCAACAGTAATATTCCCATCTTATGTAAAGGTTGATGAGTTTAGGGATAATATCGTAAAATATTGTATAAATAAGTCTATATCTATGATGATTGCTCCTAATCTTGAGAATGTAAATTCTTCACAGGATATGATGCCTAAGATTAGAGAAATTGAGATTGAGGATTTATTAGATAGAACTCCTATTGCCGTAGATGTGGAAAATATCAAAAATGAACTAGGAGAGAAGACAATAATGATTACAGGTGCAGCTGGCTCTATAGGTAGTGAAATAGTAAGACAGATAGCTGCTTTGGGTAATGTGAGATTATTATTAGTAGATAATGCAGAAACTCCAATGCATACAATCACTTTGGAGTTAAACAAAAAATTCCCAGATGCAAAATTTGATATTGAATTAGCTGATGTGCGATCTACTTCAAGAGTGCGTAATATTATGAATCATTATAAGCCTAATGTTGTATATCATGCTGCTGCATATAAACATGTTCCTCTAATGGAGGAAAATCCAGATGAAGCTATCTTGACAAATGTGTTAGGTACTAAGAAGTTGGCTGAATTTGCGGTTGAGTACGGTGTTGAGAAATTTGTAATGGTCTCAACTGACAAGGCAGTTAACCCAACTAACGTAATGGGTGCATCAAAACGTATTGCTGAGATGTATGTTCAAAGCTTAAATGATTCATTAGTTAGTGGTGAGATTAAGGGTAATACTAAATTTATTACTACACGTTTTGGTAATGTTTTAGGTAGTAATGGTTCTGTTATTCCATATTTCAAGGAACAGATTAAAAATGGTGGTCCAGTTACTGTAACACATCCTGATATAATTAGATTCTTTATGACTATCCCTGAAGCTTGTCGTTTAGTGTTACAAGCATCTGTTATGGGTGAAGGTGGTGAAATATTTGTTTTCGATATGGGTGAACAGGTTAAGATTGCTGATATGGCTAGACGTATGATTAGATTAGCTGGTTTAGTTCCTGACGAAGATATTAAGATTGAATATACTGGACTTAGACCTGGCGAAAAACTTTACGAAGAGGTGTTAAGTGATAAGGAAACAACATTTAAAACTTCACATCAAAAGATACGTGGAGCTTTTGTTAGAAAGGTTGATTATCGTATTATTGATGTTGAGATTGAGAAACTAATAGACTTAGCTAGAGAGATGAAAACTATGGACATTGTTGCTCAAATGAAATCGATAGTTCCTGAATTTAAAAGTAGAAATTCACAATTTGAGGTTCTAGATAAAGATTAATTGACTATATTTGTATTTAGTCTGAGATTGGGTATATCATCGAGATTTGGTTTTGGATGATATACCTAATTTTTTTGAGGGGGAATATTATTTGCTATTGATAATGAAAGATAGGATACATTTATCATTTCCGCATGTTAGTGGGGGTGAATTGAAATATATTGAGAGGGCTATTGAGGGGAGTTGGATAGTTCCTCTAGGTCCAGATGTAAATGCGTTTGAGAGGGGCTTAAAACACTATTTAGGTGGTGATTGTTATCCAGTTGCACTGAGTGCTGGAACGGCTGCTATTCATTTGGCATTGATTCAGTTAGGTGTCGGGTATGGTGACGAGGTGATTTGTCAGTCGTTTACTTTTTCAGCATCAGCTAATCCTATTGTTTACCTTGGTGCTAAACCTGTTTTTGTTGATAGCGAAGTGGATAGTTGGAATATTTCGCCAGAATTGCTTGAAGTTGCTATTGAGGATAGAATTAAGGTTACTGGTTGTGTGCCAAAAGCGATTGTGGTAGTTGATTTATATGGTATGCCTGCTAATATGGAGCAGATTATGGGCGTAGCTGATAAATACTCTATCCCTATTGTGGAGGATGCTGCTGAGGCTCTAGGTTCTAGGTTTAAGGGTGAGATGTGTGGCTCGTTTGGTGATTTTGGAGTATTGAGTTTTAATGGCAATAAGATTATCACTACTTCTGGGGGTGGTGCCTTGATTTGTCATAATACTGAGATGGCAGATAAAACGATATTTCTGTCAACACAGGCTAGAGATAATGCACCGCACTATCAACATTCAGAGGTAGGTTACAATTATAGAATGAGTAATATTGCAGCATGTATAGGTTGTGCGCAACTAGAGGAGCTAGATGAGCGTGTCGAGCGTCGTCGTGAGATTAATGCTATTTATCGAGCAGGATTTAAATCTATTGATGGAATAAGTTTTCAGAGTGAGCCTACGGATGATTATTTCTCTAATTATTGGTTGACAACTATGCTATTTTCATCTGAGCTAGTAACTAGTGGTGTTTTTGCTGATGTTGTTCACAGATGTGTGGCTGAGAATATTGAAACGCGTCCTCTATGGAAACCATTACATCTACAACCTGTTTTTGAATCTGCTCCTTTTTATGGCGATGGTACATCTGAGAGGTTGTTCAGCTGTGGTATCTGTTTGCCATCAGGTTCATCTTTGACTAATGAGCAGGTGTATTATGTTATTAACACTATTAAAGGGGCTTTCTGATAGATTGGATGGGTATTTTTTGTAACTTTACATCATGTAATTAGGAGTAATTCCGTTTAATATAAATTTATGATAAATTTATCAATAAAAAAGGAGCAGTTAGCTGAGTTGGACTTAGTTTCATTCTCAGGGAAGATAACTGTATTAGATACTGATAATGAGGCTATTAATGTGTTTAATAGATTGTCATCGGAGAGGGTTTTAGGTTTTGATACTGAGACTAGACCTTCATTTAAAAAGGGACAGACTAATAAGGTGTCGTTATTGCAAATATCAACAATGACAGAATCTTTTCTGTTTAGATTAAATAAATTAACTATCACTAAGGAGATTATCGACTTTATGGAGAACCCAAATACTATTAAAGTTGGATTATCTATTAAGGATGATATGGCTGCGATGGGTAAATCATATGATTTTATGGCAGCAAATTTTGTTGAATTGCAGCAGATGGTTAAAGATTATGGTATCCTAGATAATAGCCTTCAGAAGATATATGCAATAATATTTGGTGAGAAGATATCAAAGAATCAACGTTTAACTAACTGGGACGCTGATCTGTTGTCTGAAGGTCAAAGAAGATATGCTGCTATTGATGCATGGTCATGTATTAAAATTTACAACGAGTTAATTAATAATAGATTTAAACCTAATGACTCTATCTATATTCATCTTGACGAGATAGATAGTGTTGCTATTTAATTGGAATATTATGAAAAAGAGTAAGTGGAAAAAATCAGCATATCTACCTATTACGTTAGGTATATATCTTGTGTTGATGTCTTATATTGGTTATCCTGAATTTGAGCGTGGTAACTACTATTATTATTTTGGCGTAATTGGGTTTACCTCAGCAGTTATTGTTGCTCTTTACTTTATGTTAAAACGTAAAGAGGGGTATCAACGTGATCGTGAGGATGATATCAAACGTAATTCAGAGAAAAGAGAGAGTGATAACTAACAACTATTATTTTGTGTTATTCAGCTCCATTTAATATCCTGTTGGTGGAAGACGTTGCGGGCATTTAGCAACATTGCAACGCTTTACCGCTAACTCAATACGTGTTTCGGTATGTTTCTCTTTCTCAGTGTGTAACAGGTCTTGTATGCTACGTAGCCTTTCGGTTTGTTGGACAAATCTCTCCTCCTTATTTTTTAATTGTTCCTGTAAAAATTGCATCGTCTGACGCACCACATCTAGTTCCTTGATAGTAGCCTCAGCTGCTTGTATTCGTGAGTTACTCTTACGATTAAACAACCATTTAATAAACTCAAAACCACCTATGGTACTAGCAATGGGGAGTATATCATTTATTGTCATGGCTTTTACGTATTAGTTCATTAATATTTTTGTCTAACTCTTTAATTTGTGGGGATTTATCCTTTCGGTTACTACTGTTGGCTGATGTTTGTATTAACTTTAGTATGTCAATAATAGTTTTAATACGCTCGCTAGGTTTTAACTCTTTTAGATCTGATTCTATATTTTTAATGTAGTCGATTATGATTTGATTCATTAATTCATATAGGTTATCTTCGTGTGATATTTTTTTTGATTTTCTAATAGTCATATATTGTAGAATTTTACTGCAAATATATGACTATTATAATATTTTATCTATCTATATATTAACTCCTTAGTGTAGTTTGTCTATTTTTCTAGATTCAAATGCCATCTCAACACCATTTATTGATTCATCCTCATTAAGACTTAATGGCTGAACTAATATAAAATATTTATATGGAGAGCCCTGTATTCCTAATATCTTTTCAGTTGTAGAGGTTGCTATTGGGATATATCTTAACCCATCAATAGAGGCGTATAGAGCAGTTGCCACTCTTTCACTGCTCTGTTCTAGTATCCCTTGCGTTACTATTGAGCTAAGGCTTTTATATTGATTCAGTAGTCCTAGTTTTATGGGACGTGTGATTATCAATGACTTATCAGTAATCTCACTACCATTTAGCTTATAAATGCTCTCAATACTATTTTCATCGACCATAGTTATTAGATTACTACTATAATTACTAATATTATTACTAAATGCGTATGAGATGCAGCTCCATGCTTGAGATATTTGGCTATATATGTAGCTGTAACCATATTTTTCATTAGATATATATATTCTACTATTTATGTTGTCATAGGTTAATAGAGAATCTTCAACAAATTCACTAAATTCTATATCTGGTAGGATTAAATCGTCATGGTTAGTTATAGTTAATAACTCAGTTAGTCTAGATAATCGGGTAGGGTTAAATTTTCCATCTAGTGATGTTGTTATTGCATTAGATTCACCACCTGATAATGTTATAATACCCTTTTCTGTTGGGAAAATTAATGATTGTTCTAGTTGTAGTACCTGTTCCCCTTTAATAACATCACGTGTTATAGGTTGACATGAAGTGTAACCACCTGATTCACTAAGTTCTAAAGCCCAAATTCCCTCAGTGGTGAATGCGTGTAGTGGAAATTGACCAAACTGCCCTTCGCTAATAGCTTTAGTCGCTGAACTTAATGCTGATATTGAGCCTGTACCAACGGTGTTGATTAACTCAGGGGGGAATATAAAGGGATTCATCACGTATGAGGTATAAATGGAGGATTGATATACAGCAGTGCTACTATCGGTAGTCGCAGGTATCTCTGAGTAATCTGATAATGTCTCATCAAATCCTTCAAAATAGTAAGCTCCGTTTAGTAATGAGTGTGAGGTTAATGGAATCTCCTTTAATGTTACTAGCTCATCTTCGCTATATTGGACTATAACCTGTTGATAGGCATCTGTGTCTGGAAAGAAGTAATAGGGGCTTATAGATATGCTATCGTTGCTTACAGGTGATGCTACTACATACTCTGTACCATCCTTTTTTAAGTAGGTGTAAATAGTGGTACTATCAACGCTCTCACTATCATTATATGTGAATTGTGTGTTTGGTGGCATCCCATTATATATATGTTCAGTAATATTACCTAGATTTAGACGTGAATTATAGGTATAAGCAGATGCTGAGGTGATTTGTGCATGGCTCTTATATTCGTCATCTAATTGCTCTTGTTGCACTAAATTAGTTATTATATCATCAGATATTTCTAATGTAGTAAATTCCTGCTCTAGTTCATCAAATTTTAGCGATGCTATCTTATAAAACAATGACTCATTACAGATACTGTTAGTTCTTGTATCTGAGGATATTAATGGTAATGTCATATAATAACGTGGATATCTTACGGTTGTTGATGCAAAGGTCGTAGTTATGCAATCAATATCTTTTGAGAAATTAAAGTCCCCTTGAGTTAACATAAACTGTTCAGTATAATCATATTTTTGGTATCCATTCATATTGCCGAAAATGCAATTGGTTAATTGTCCTACTGAGTATGTCCCTAAGGTGTCATTCTCATCCTCTAAGCGTGTCCATCCATATACCTCTCCATTCTGATTATAGCTATAAGATGGTGATGATATAAATATATCTACATTAGTAATTAGTTCAGACCAGTTGGATATACTATCAGTAATCTCACCAGTTAATTCATCAAGGTAGTTGTTTAGTTTATATTTTATATCACAAACGTGAGCTGATACATTAGCTATAATATTCAGATCTGTTTCGTCACTATCTCCACTAGAGCAATCAAGGTCTTGTATAAAGACTATGGGGTTATTATCTGTTGATG
>JAWXTT010000114.1:0-7027 GCA_044433325.1 Bacteroidales bacterium | reverse complement strand
TCATAGAAATTCTTCAAAGTAGCCTTAGCAGTGTCATTCCATTGGAAACCACCAGCCCAACCCTTAGCCGAGCCTAATACGTCAGAGTTAGAGAAGCCACCACAGAATACAATCATATTAATATCCTCAAACGTTTCACGACCCGACATAATATCAGTCATGTGAACATCCTTAACATCAAAACCAGCCAAGTACAGTGAATAAGCCATCTCGCGGTCACCATTAATACCCTTTTCACGGATAATAGCAGCCTTAACACCTGAGCGACCCACTCTATCAGCCGTTAAGCCCAAGTCCTCCAACTTACCGCTGAAACCTTTAGGGAACTTATATTTGATAGCTTGTTTCTTATAATTATTATAACGCTCCTTAGCCCACTTCTCACCACTCTGTTTGCGATCTAATAGGTATGAAGATTTAAACCAAACATCACGCAGGTGATCAATAAACAATAGATATTCATTATCATCCTTGCTGATAACCAAGTTTCTCTCATCAGCCACTTCACCTATTTCATAAGCATTAACCTTAGCTTTTTTCAATAAGCTCATCACCTTTTTCAAATCCTTGTTAGCAACTTGCGCAACCACAGCAGGATTTTCAGCAAAAAGAATCTTCATTAAATCCACTTCAGCAAAAGCATCAAGGTTAATATTCAAACCACCCTTAACATTACCGAAAGTCATCTCCAACAACGCAGTCACCAGACCCCCTGCCGAAACATCATGCATAGCCATCAACTTACCATCATTCACAAACTGTTGCACAGCAGTGAAAGCACTAGCAAAATATTCAGGAGAAGAAACCGTAGGCGTATCACTACCAATCTTATTTAAAGATTGAGCAAAAGCACTACCACCAAGTTTCAACGCATCATTTGAGAAATCAATATATATAAGTTTAGAACGTTTCGAGTTCTTAACCACAGGCGATACACAACCCTTAACATCGCTCACCTCACCCGCAGCTGAGATAATCACCGTACCAGGAGAAACCACCCTCTTATCACCATAACTTTGAGTCATTGACAGACTATCCTTACCAGTAGGAATATTCAATCCCAATCCACAAGCAAAATCACTACAAGCCTTAACAGCACTATAAAGAGCAGCATCCTCACCCACATTACGACAAGGCCACATCCAGTTAGCACTTAACGACAAACCACGAATACCATCAGTCAACGGAGCACCCACAATATTAGTCAAAGCCTCAGCAATAGCCAGCACCGAACCATGTTCAGCATTAGCGATAGCCACCTGCGGAGCATGACCGATAGAGGTAGCGATACCCGCTTTACCACGGTAATCCAATGTAACCACACCACAGTCACTCAATGGTAATTGTACCTCACCTTGACACTGTTGTCTAGCAATCTTACCAGTCACCGAACGATCGACCTTATTAGTTAACCAATCCTTACAAGCAACCGCCTCAACTTGCAATAAATTCTCAATATAGTTATTCAGTTCCTTAACATCATATTCAGCCCCAGCATATTCACGATTCACAGTTGAATCCTTCATATAAGTCTTAGGCGAGCTACCGAACATATCACCCATACCTAAGTCAATAGGTTTAACCCCATCCTTTTGTTCAAACACAAAACGGTCATCATCAGTAGTTTCACCCACCACATAGAAAGGAGCACGTTCACGTTCAGCAATCTTACGTACATTATCGATATCCTCCTCTTTAATGACCATACCCATACGCTCTTGCGACTCATTACCCACAATCTCCTTTGAAGACAATGTAGGATCACCCACAGGCAATTCATCCACATAAATCTTACCACCAGTAGCCTCAACCAACTCAGACAGAGCGTTCAAGTGACCACCAGCACCATGGTCATGAATAGAAACGATAGGATTATTTTCAGCCTCGCTCAATGCACGAATCACATTAGCAGCACGCTTCTGCATTTCAGGATTAGCACGTTGAACAGCGTTCAGTTCGATAGAGTTATCATACACACCAGTATTCACCGATGACACTGCGCCACCACCCATACCGATACGATAATTATCACCACCCATAACCACCACCTTTTCACCAGGCTTAGGAATCTCCTTTAGTGCGTCACGCATATTACCGTAACCCACACCACCAGCTAACATAATCACCTTATCATAGCCATAGTCAATACTATTTTCAGAGTGTTCAAACGTCAATAGCGAACCACAGATAAGTGGTTGACCAAACTTATTACCAAAGTCCGAAGCCCCATTAGATGCCTTAATCAAGATATCCTCAGGCGTTTGGTATAACCAAGCACGCGGATCAGTACACAACTCCCACTTTCTATCCACCTCAGTACGAGGGTACGAAGTCATATACACAGCAGTACCAGCGATAGGCAAACTAGCCTTACCCCCACCCAGACGGTCACGAATTTCACCACCAGTACCCGTAGCAGCACCATTAAACGGTTCAACCGTAGTAGGGAAATTATGCGTTTCAGCCTTTAGTGAGATAACAGTTTTAATATCCTTAACCTCAAAGAAATCAGCAGTAGTAGCCGTAGCAGGCGCAAACTGTTCCACAGTAGGACCCTCAACAAACGCCACATTATCCTTATACGCCGACACCAACTTATTAGGGTTAACCTTTGAAGTCTTTTTAATCATTTTAAATAACGAATCAGGCATCTCCACACCATCAATCACGAAAGTACCATTAAATATTTTGTGACGACAATGCTCCGAGTTCACCTGCGAGAAGCCAAACACCTCACTATCCGTAAGGTTACGCCCCAGTTTAACGCTCAACTCCTTTAGATAATCAATCTCCTCAGTGTTCAACGCCAGACCCTCCTGCACATTATACTCCTCAATATTCTCAATATGAACGATAGCCTCAGGAGCCTTATTAATGGTAAACATCTCACCATCCAGCACCTTATACACACGTTGTAACATCTTATCAAACGCAACAGACTTACCAGCCTTTTCAAACTGTTCAATACGGCTAATACCACTTAGACCCATATTCTGAGTAATCTCCACAGCATTAGTACTCCACGGAGTAATCATCTCCTTACGAGGACCTATAAAAGTACCCTTAATCAACGACTCCTCTAACAGTTGCGCACCACCCAATAGCCAACTCAGTTTCTCCACCTCATTAGCAGATAGCGAATGGTCACATTCTACGGCAAAATAAGCTTTCGCCCCCTTTTTGAAAAAATTTATCATTCTTATGTGTATATGTTTTATACCCTAAATTAAAAAAATATCACTGCAAAATTACAAAAAAATACCGAGATACTAAAAACCTTTCACCCTAAAACTAACCAAAAGTACAAACTACCTAACCAAAAATCTAAAAAACACACCCCTCTAAAATTAAGAGGAGTTCTTAAACCCATTTATTTCCAGAACACCCCTTAATCAAAAAAAACAATCATATCTACCCATTATCCATTTTTCTTATCCATTCTACCTAACGCCAGATCTATGCCACCATCCACGCCAGCACCAATATTAGCCCAAGCATTATTACGCGCCACATCATTTTGCGCACTCATATTATCCAGCTGACTATCGCGGCTCATATAACTGTTTTCTATCGTATCCTTTCTAGCCGAAGCCCCCGAAGCGATATTACTCATCAAACTACCCAGCGCAGCATTACTCTGCCCCTTAGCAGCAGCCACCGATGCCGTCGAGCCACCCATTACCGCTGCACGGCCAGCATCCGACGCACTAGTCTCACCTAGCAAGTCACGCATCTTACCCACAGCAGCAGCCGCATCCGAGCGTTGCAACGAATCCTCATTATAACGTCTATCATACCATCTCTCATTCTTTGAGCGTTGCGCATCAATCCTATCATCCTGTTTATTAGCAGAAACAACACCCATTATTCCCCCAACCAATTCACTAATCATAAAATAAAAAAATTTAAAATATTAAACATACCCCAAAGATACCACCCAACCCCCACCCCCCAACTCTACATTTCCACCAATAATAATTATAACATCAATAATCCACATTTGTCATATCAATAATATATACATTTGTCATGCTGAATTTAATTCAGCACCTTTCCAATTAAGCATCAACATTACCACTCCCACCATTGTCATTCCCGACCCCGATCGGGAACCTTAGCAGTTCAAAATCACCTTAGCAATCCAAAATTATTAACAACAAAAAAAGCGGATGCAACCACCGCCACACCCGCCTAAAACATTATATTTTTTCAATATTTATATTTTCAATAAATCGTACTCTTCTTTTGCCCTATACAATTCAGTTCCAGGAGTTATAATATCTTTTCTAAAGTTAGTATAGTACATCAATACATTTAACACCGATGGGTTATTTGTCTTACTGCTCACATCGTTAAAATCAGCCTCGTAGATGATTGCAAGAGCTTCTTCTTTATGATCTGTTGACAATGCATTAAATGCCTGTCGCCACTCGTTTGTTCGACCTGTATCCTTAAAGAAAAATCTATATATAATAAATGTTTCTGGCATAATAAGTAGCTCCATAAAGGTCTCTATATCCTTGCCAAAAGCCTCATTAAAGAAATCTTTTCCCTTGCCGATCTTACCCTTTGTACTATTTAATACCGCTTGTACTGCTCTTATATATTTCCTATTCCAATGTTTGCCTATATAATCTCTGTTCATAAAAAAGTCAGGATCATTAATCGGGTGATATTTCATTGGGAAAGAGTATATATTAGCATCTAACTCTTCACACAAATCAACAGTTATGCGCATTCTATTATATAAATCCTCAGGCTTATCTTGATAATTATACAACATATAATTAGACAAGTTCTTAATCTTACTGTCAACAGCAATCCTAATAGCTTTCTCATAGGTGTCCTTCTGCGACCAATGATCAAATGCTATTCGGAGAGGATAAATATTAGTCTCTGCTAATTTACTTATCTTCTCTGCATTTATTAACTTTCCTTCAACACCTTGATTGAAGTCAATAACCCTCTTCCTTTTTTCTACTTTAAAGGTCTGTTTATATAGAGGTGAGATATACTCATCTAATTCAAGAATACTCTTCTTTGTAGCTGTATAATAATTTAAGCAATGTGCTTCTTCCAATTTTGAGTAAAGCATATTTCTCTCCTCTTCACATACAATTTTATCAACAAGCTCTTTGTATAGCTTTATAATTTTTCTAATGTATGCTCTATCATTATAATTCTCGCGAAGATTCCTTATTGCTATATCATACAGATTCGGTGGCGTAAATTTTGCATTCACACCAAATCCACACTCTATAATCTCATCTATAATTTTATTATAGCAAGATGAGGCGAGAACATTATTATCCATCAGCAACAAATCTCTTTGCTCTCCAAAATGCTCTCTCGTGTAATTAATTTGCTCTTTCAAGCTAATATAATTCTGATATTCTGGCTCTAATGTAGGGACAGCACAAAATGAACATCTATTTATACAGCCTCGTGTCATATATGCAAAATATGCATTATTAGCAGGATACACATAATCAATTTCATCCAATATGGAATAATCCAGAGGTAACTGATCTATTATCATTTTGTCATCTTTATCAATGACTCCTGCCTTGTCTAATAATCCTACGTGAGGATAAATACCTGTTGCATCAAACACTTCATTTGGCAATAGAGTAGACATAATTCCTCCGACCATAACATCTTGCTCGTTTTTGCATAGATGTTTTGTGAAATTGATGGTCTCTATCGTTTTCTTCCAATAAAAAGTGAACAAGGTGGTAACTCCAACTTTATCAAATTTTGGATTCTTAAAATAATCCTTGCTTGTATATTTTTTTCTATACTCTTTTATAGCATTTATGACAAACTCATCTAAAAAAATATCATCATTACTTAAAATTGCATATCGTCCTACTTTTATAAATGATGATAGAATAGGATAATATTTCTTCCAGACAATATCTGGTTTGATTATCTGTAAATGATTAATCAAATCTTCTGAAACTAACTCTACTGCCAAATCTCTCATCTCCCCTTTGAAAAATCGGACATCATCACCCTTGCGACGATAATACATAGCAAGTTTCATCAATCCTATTGGAGGGTACTTATTCTTATAATTTGGCTCAATGAGCAATACTTTACGCATTATTACTTAAACTCTTCTTTTATTTTTTCGATTAAACTCTCAGCAATGTCTTTTGGTGCATTATTTGTAATAACTGACCAAATCTTACTTATTAACTTTCGCTCACTTTTATTCAATTTAGATAAAGCATCAACCGCATAACCCCCATTTTTCTTAGAAGCTGAAGATCTGCTATTGCAAGGTTTATTATCCACCTCAGAGACTTTCTTAGACAACTCTTCTGAATTAAATTTTGCACTAATCTGTTTCTTCACCTCTGCTATTGGCGAATCACCAGATATGGTGTCATAATTACTAAGTTGTTTCCGAGCCTTATCTGCCTCATTTTTAGCCTTTTCAACCTCTCCTTCAAGCCTTAATCGCTCTTGATTATCTATAAACGAATTGCTTTTTGACTTTTTCTCAAACTCTTCACTTTTCGCTAAATACCCCTCCTGCTTTTTGTAAGCGTTCTTTATAACATTCGCCTTAGTATATAGGTTATGTAGTGTGTCATAGAAATAACATCTTAAGGAGTCCTCAAAAAAGACTCTTATTTCTGTTTCATTGAAATAATCTCGTTGCGAATTAGCAATAAGATCTGAGCTATTTGTAAATACCTCTCCAACGAAATATCTATTACCTCTCTCTTCTTTGAATAACGATTTAAACACATCATAGTCTCCAATTTGGATATTTGCTTGACGAGCCCTAATGCCTTGCATTAGATTTAATTTAGGGATTGCTTTTTCAAATCTTGACAAACCTACCCACATCCATGCAATTAACTCACCCTCTGAATTTACAAAATCTTTAAACTCCAACTTTGAAATTTCATCATAATTTTTGAGGTTGTTTCCACTTTGCTCTTTTAGCTTACTCGTATACTCTTTAAGTACTTGTTCGCCATTCACGTATATATTGTACTCATCAATATTATAT
>JAWXTT010000113.1:0-7081 GCA_044433325.1 Bacteroidales bacterium | reverse complement strand
AAACAGCCTCTTCACACGCTGTTTCACCGCCACCAACTACTGCTACACGTTTCTTGCGATAGAAGAATCCGTCACATGTTGCGCATGCTGATACTCCCATCCCTGCATATTTCTTTTCATCCTCTAAGCCTAGATATTTAGCTGATGCTCCTGTGGCTATTATCACTGAGTCTGCCTCGATAACTGTTCCATCTTCAACATAGGCTAGTAGTCTATCTTCGCAAAATTTGACTGCTTGGATTATTCCGTGACGTACATCTGCACCGAAACGTATGGCTTGTGTGCGTAACTGTTCCATCATCTCAAAACCACCAATCCCCTCAGGATAGCCTGGGAAATTCTCAATATCAGTAGTTGTGGTTAACTGTCCTCCTGGTTGTATCCCTTCATAAAGTACTGGAGTGATATTTGCACGTGAGGTGTATATTGCTGATGTATATCCAGCTGGTCCTGAGCCAATAATTAGGCATTTAACTTTCTCGTTTCCCATATCTATATCGTTTTTATTTTTATCTTAAATCTATCACTGGTGTCCC
Source organism: Bacteroidales bacterium (assembly GCA_044433325.1). Classification (GTDB taxonomy): domain Bacteria; phylum Bacteroidota; class Bacteroidia; order Bacteroidales; family Muribaculaceae; genus HGM05232. The sequence goes on along the minus strand of JAWXTT010000113.1, from coordinate 6,545 downwards.
CGCAGGTAGTTGCGATGGGTCATAGGTGAATACCTTATCAGTGTAATTGCTATTAAAGTTATAATTACTGATTGTAATTGTATAACTACTATTATCTTGTATAAATAATGCTTTGACAATAAGTTTTGTTGACTTGTCAATGATTAATCCTATCTCTGTTGCAAAGTCTGAATTTTCCTTAGGGATAAGAGTTAATTGATAGTTATCACCATCGGTAGATAGTTCAGTAACATAGTTTGTGCCAATATTCATTAGTGCTGCGTATGGATTGGTTAACTCTAGCTCCTCTGGTGTTGGTTCTGTGATATTTACTTCACCTATCTGTGATATGTAACTCCATTGGGTCTTGCCATCATACCAACAGGTTATTGGTTCTGATTGTATGTTAAACCGTTGTTGTGACATTACTATTTCACCTGTCGAGTTAACTCCATTAGCGGCAACTGTGTAATCAGCTACGACTATTTTACTTTTGTTATAACTACTTATGACATCACTGACTACCTGTTCAGCAGTTTCCCCATTCATGGATGGGATTACTAACAGGATAGCTATAAGGGTCAATATCTCTCTTCTTATCTTGAACATAAAATTATTCTTCATTAAAACGTCCAAATATTTGTGATAGTTGGATTGAATCAATTAATACTTTACGTGGTTTACCCCCTTGACTAGGGCTAACAATACCTGCTGCCTCCAGTTGATCCATAATCTTACCTGCACGGTTGTAGCCTATGGCATATCTACGTTGTAGTGAGGATGTCGAGGCGGTATCGTTGCCAACAATAAATGCTGCTGCTTCCTCAAATAGTGGATCACGGTCATTTATATTTCCTGCTCCATTATCCAAATTATCTTGATTAGCTATATATTCAGGTAGTTCGTAAGCATTTTCATAACCAATTTGTGTGTCGATATGTTCACAGATAGTTTCCACCTCAGGAGTATCAATAAATGCACACTGTACACGATCCATCTCACCATTAGCTAGGAATAGCATATCACCACGACCAATTAACTGTTGCGCCCCTTTCGAGTCTAGGATGGTACGGCTATCAACCATTTGTGTAACACGGAATGCGATACGACCAGGGAAGTTAGCCTTGATAATACCTGTGATTACATTGGTAGATGGGCGTTGTGTAGCGATAATCATGTGGATACCTACGGCACGTGCTTTCTGTGCGATACGTGCTATTGGCATCTCTACCTCCTTGCCAGCCATCATAATTAAATCGCAGAACTCATCAATAATTACCACGATGTATGGTAAGAACATATGACCATTTTCAGGGTTAAGTCGGTGATTAACGAATTTCTGATTATACTCTTTGATATTACGGACATTGGCGTTACGTAGCATTGTGTAACGGTTATCCATCTCAATAGCTATGGAGTTAAGAGTTGCAATTACCTTTTGTGGATCAGTGATAATACTCTCCTGCTCATCTGGTAATTTAGCTAAGTAGTGGTGTTCCAGTTTAGAGTATAGGCTAAACTCAACCATCTTAGGGTCAATAAGTACAAATTTAAGTTCAGCAGGGTGTTTCTTATATATCAATGATGTAATAATTGCATTTAGTCCAACTGATTTACCTTGTCCTGTCGCTCCTGCCACTAGCATATGTGGCATTTTGCAAAGGTCTTTTATATATACTTCGTTTGATATGGTGCTACCGATAGCCATAGGTAGTTCATAATCACACTCTTGATATTTTTTAGATTCAATAATTGAGCGCATTGATACTATTCGAGGTTCTTTGTTAGGTACTTCAATACCAATAGTTCCACGACCAGGAATAGGTGCAATAATACGTATCCCTAGTGCTGAAAGACTAAGGGCAATATCATCCTCTAAGTTCTTTATTTTAGCTATTCTAACTCCTTCAGACGGTACTATCTCAAATAGTGTAATGGTTGGACCTACACATACCTTAATGTTTTTTATATCTATGCCGTAGTCGTTAAGGGTTTTAGTAATCTTAGCCTTATTTTCATCCTGTTCATTTATATCTACATTATTACTGCTATTGCTAAATTGATGTAGCATATCTATTGTTGGGAACTTGTAATGCGATAGTTCAGCTGTTGGGTCATAAATATTAGTTATGGTAGTTGATTTCTCAATCTCACCAGTCTCAATTATCATCTCAATTTCATCTGATTCATCTATCTTAGTTACCTTTTTAGATGGTTTCTTTATCGGTTTAGGAGTTGCTCCTTCAATTTTAATTTCAGGGATCTCCTCTTGTTGTGTAGTAGGGGTATCTTGTGTTTCAAAATCTTCAAATTTTGGTTCAGCTTTCTTCTCCTTTTTCTCTTTTGTAGCTCTTTTAATTTTTAAATTAGGGAATCGATTATTTACCTTTTTGTATATGCGTATAATACCATCAATGCAGAATACAACCAATAGAATTATCAATATTAGATTGAATAGGAATGTACCTATTCCACCTAGATATTTAATCATAAATAGGTTACTATAATAACCATTATATCCACCAAGCAATATATTGGTATCAATATAACAATTTATAAAACCTAAAAACATTGAGCTTGATATTATAGCATATAGCGATATTAGAGTAAAGTTTAATGGCTTAACATGTTTAAACTTAATCCCAATCAATCTTAGACCAATAACTCCAAACCATATTACAAGGATGAATGCTGAGAATCCAATCCATTTATGGATTATTGTATGTGATAGGCTTGCGCCTAGTGAGCCTCCATTATTGGCAATCTCCATATCCATTTTAGCAATCTCCATAGCTGTATTATTAGCAATCTTACTTTGGTCAGCAATACCACTATTAAAATACGAGAGAAATATTGAAAATAGATATATAGCTATAAATGATAGTATAACTCCTACGACGAATCTAAATCGTTTATTTTTTAAGAATGAGGTTTTATCCTTATTCCTTTTAATGTTAGATTTGTTAGTATCTTCATTTAGTATGTCTGGATTGAATGAATCTTCTTGCATCTTGTTTCCTATTTTTTATTATTAATTTTTTTAGGGTACTATTTACGCCAGAACCCTTTTGATAATACTACTAATACTGTAAATACCTCTAGTCGTCCCACTAGCATTGCAAAGGCTAATAGCCATTTACCTAAATCTGGGATATTGGCAAATGAACCATCAACGCCCGTAAAACCTGCTCCAAAACCAACATTACTTACTGCTGATAAAGCCGCGAAGAATGCGTCAAAAATAGGCAGCCCTAATGCTGTTAAGACAGTACTAAGTGTTAAAAGTATTATCAGATATATACATAGAAACGCCATAACTTTAGTTATAGCTTCACTAGGCATAACTTTTCCATTTATACGTATAGGCATTACTGCGTTAGGGTGCAGTATGCGATATAATTCATTCTTAACATTCTTAAATAGATATATTAGTCTATCCATCTTAGCCCCACCAGCAGTTGAGCCTGCACATGAACCGAAGAACATTAATATAAAGAATATGGTAATAGGTAATTTACCCCAAGCCTCAAAGTTAGCCGCTCCGTAACCTGTGGTAGTCATACATGAAATCACCTCAAAAAATGAAAATATTAGATTGTCTGAGAATGATTCATAAATACCGTTACACATATTATTAATTATCATAATCACAGCAGCAATAACTGTTATTGCTATATATAATCTAAATGTGTCATTCTTTATTAATGGCTTAATATCCCCTAATGCTGTTTTATAAAGTAGAGCAAAGTTGATACCACATATAAACATTACTATCATAGTTACAGTATCAGCATAGCGTGAATCCCACGCCATATAACTAGCATTACGCGTTGAGAAACCACCTGTTGCAACGGTGCTTAATGTTTGGCATATTGCATCAAATAGGTTCATTGGTCCTAGATACAATAATATTGCTAATACTACTGTTAATACGATATATACTAACCATAAACCTTTAGCAGTCTGGCTAATACGTGGTCTCAGTTTGTCATGTGTAATACCTGTTACCTCAGCATTAAATAGCTGAATACCACGTTTATGGTTAAGCATAGGCACGACAGCTAATGTAAATAGTATTATACCCATACCACCTACCCATTGGGTTAGTGAACGCCATATTAAGATACCTTTTGGTGCTATCTCAACATCGCGGATTATACTTGCCCCAGTTGTGCTGAACCCTGACATCGCCTCGAAATATGCATCTGTGAAACTTAAACGTAGTTCAGATAGCATAAATGGTATTGTCCCGAATAGCGAGAATACAGCCCAGATAGAAGCAGTCAATAAGATTGCCTCCTTGCGCCCCATATTATCATCCTTAGGTTTCAATCCAAATACAAGTGATGCGCCAACAATAGTTGTTATAGCTATTGCATATGTGAATGGAAATGTTGAGCCATCAGCATAAATCAGACTTACTACTAATGGGACTAGCATAAATGCAGCCTCGATTAGTAATAGCCATCCAATCATGCGTAGTACGATTGGCATATTTATATTTGAGATTCTAGCTTTATTCATTTTTTTAAGGGTAGTTCTAAAAACTGATTTATCAATCTCATCTTAAAGATTGATGAAACAGTTTCTTTTCTCCCATTTTTATTTTATTTATATTTTAAAGGGTCAGTTTTAAGAACTACCCTTTAGCTGAATAGTTTTTCTGTTTTATATAATGATCCATGAAGGCAGAATACTACCACTTGGTCTCCTGCTTGTATATGAGTATTACCTTGCACTAGCATACCTTTCTCATCACGTATTAAGCCCGCTATTGTCATATCACGTGATAGTGATAACTCCATGACAGGGGCTTTGGTTATCTTTGAACCCTCTTTAGCTGTTAGTTTAGCTACCTCAGCGTCAGCTAATGCTAGGCATTTAGTGCTTGACGAGTCTGTATCTAGCATAATCTGGAATATATGGCTTGATGCTAATAGCTTTTTATTTACGATAGTTCCGATATTTAATCCCTCAGCACCTGAAATAAAGTGTAGATTCTCCACCTCAGCGATAGTTTTATTTACACCTAATTGTTTAGCTGCAATACAAGCTAAGATATTAGTTTCTGAGCTATCAGTTAATGCTATAAAGGCATCACAATTCTCTATTCCATCATCCTTGAGTATTTCAATATCACGTCCATCACCATATACGATACTACAATAGGGTAATTTCTCAGCTAAGGAGTTGCATTTAGCCATGTCATTATCAATAATCTTTATTTTACGTTTATCACCAGTCATTATTGATGTGCGTAGTGCTATGCGACTACCGCCCATAATCATTATTTTATTGATATCAATCTGTTCCTTATTGCAAACCTTTAATATTTCATCAATATACTCTTTCTTAGTAGCAAAATAGACCGTATCATTAGCATGGATAACATCATCACCACGTGGGATAATAGTCTCGTCATTATGCTTAATGGCGGCAATATGTAGGTAACGTGCTATTCCAGATAACTCTTTAAGTTTAATTCCTACTAATTCGGCATCCTCAGTTAATTTTACGCCAACTACGATAAGTTCACCATTGTATAATTCAAACCAATTCTTAGCCCATGAACGTTTTAGTGCTGTTACTATCTCCTCAGCAGCTAAATATTCAGGATAAATTAGTTCGTCAACACCAATACTAGCGAAAAAAGCCCGATTAACTGGTGAGAAAAATTCATAATTATCAACACGTGCAACAGTTTTTTTAGCACCTAAGCTTTTAGCCATAGCACATGAAGTTACGTTACGTGTTTCATACGGAGTTACCGCTATATATAGGTCTGCACTGTTAACACCTGCACTATTTAATATCTCAAATGATGTAGGGCTTCCATTATGTGTTAATAGGTTATATGAGTCTAGGCATGCAAGTTTGCTCTCATCATTATCAATGATGATTACATCTTGGTTCTCATTAGAGAGTAGTTTGGCTAAATGACCACCTACTTCACCTGCTCCTGCTATTACTATTTTCATATTATTTTAGTGGAGTTATTAGTTCTTTTACTTTCGTTTTAATGGATTCAACATCCATTCCGCATAATTTATGTAGTTGTTTTACTGTGCCGTGATGGATAAATTTATCAGGAATCCCTATGCGGCTAACTCTGATATCATTAAATCCATTATCATTAAACCATTCAATAACTGTGCTACCTAAACCGCCAATAATTGCGCCATTCTCAACAGTTATCACTTGTTTATATTTCTCACCTACTTCGCGTAATATTTTGGTATCAATAGGTTTTAAAAATATCATATCATAATGAGCAACATCGATATTGTCACTATCTTTAAGTTCATTAATGGCAGTTATTACATCGTTACCTATTGCACCTATTGATAGAATTGCAATATTGCTATCACCATCGCGTAGTTTCTCACCACTACCTATTGTGATTGGGTGCATGCGGTTTTGCCAATCTTTTAATACCCCCTCACCACGTGGATAGCGTATTACAAATGGTGTATCGTTACATTTCTCAGCTGTAATCATTAGATTACGTAACGCGTGTTCATTTATTGGCGATGAGATTATTAGATTAGGTATAGTATTTAAGTACG
>JAWXTT010000112.1:0-7106 GCA_044433325.1 Bacteroidales bacterium | reverse complement strand
CCCCAAACATCAGCCGAGGTAATCCCCTCAATCATAAATGAGTTATATAGGTAGAATATAACCCTACAAATAATATATATAATGTACAACATTGCTATTCTCAATAGGAATGTCGAGGAATCATTTCTGAATAATTTTTTCATTGTTTTGCGACTCTTAATATGCAAATGTAATATAATTTTAGAACAAACTAATCATAAGATTTTAATTATAGAATTAAAATTGTTAATTTTATGGCTTAAAATTATTAATGATGGAAGATTTGAATAAAATATTTGCTGAACGTCGTTCGATACGTCGTTATCAGTATGACGCTATCCCTGCTGAGTCAATGGAGATGATTTTTACTGCTATACGTAATACTCCTAGTAGTTATAATGGACAACAATTCTCGGTAATTGATATTGATAGCCAAGATATAAAATTGCAACTGTATGATATAATTCAACAGAAACAGATTAAGACTTGTAATCGTTTTCTAGTTTTCTGTGTTGACTTTAACAAGATTAATATTCTAGCTAAAGCTAAGGGGATTACTGAGGATGCAACTGAGTTTGCTAACACCGTTGATGGTGCAATAGTGGGTATGGTGGATGCTGCAATGGCTATGCAGAGTGCTGTGTTAGCGGCACAAGCGGTTGGGGTTGGTGCTTGCTGTATTGGTTATGCTAGGACAGCTAACCCTAAAAAGATTGCTGAGATATTGGGGTTGCCTAAGGGGGTGTTTGTGGTATGTGGACTTTCGCTAGGGATGCCACGTGAAATGCCTGATTTGAAACCTAAACAATCTGCTGACTTACTTATCCATAAGAATGGTTATCGTAAGGATGATATGACCGCTGATTTAGTGGCGTATGACCAACTGATAACTGAATATAACGCAACACGTGCAGGTGGTACTAGCGATAATGACTGGTGCGCTCATATGTTGGATTATTATAGAATAGCTTGTGGTTACGATATGAAGAAATATCTATCAGAACAAGGTCTTGAACTAAAATAAATGAGCCGAGTAACACAATTCTTAAAATCACTAACACCTAATGCGACGGTACTATTGGGGTTAATAGTATGGTGGTGTGTGAACCTCTTGCAGATAACTTTTACTGAGTTATCTAATGATGAGGCGTATTATCATATATATGCTGATATCCTGTCATGGGGGTATTATGATCACCCTCCAATGTTAGCTCTGCTTATAGCTATGGGTGAGTGGGTATTTGGTGATACTGAACTGGGTGTGCGCTTTTTTGTGATTCTGTTACAGCCGTTTTATCTGTGGATATTTTGGCGGTTAATCCGTCCTAATGATGCAACTCGCAGTGATGCAGTGCTATATGTAGCGGTGACTAGTGCGTTGCTAATGTTACAACTATATGGTTTTGTAGCTGTTCCAGATGCACCACTGATGATGACAACTGTTCTGTATCTAGCTGCTTATAAAGGGTTTATTAAAAATCCTAAAGGCTTCTCATGGGTATGGTTGTCGATTACTATGGCACTGATGGCGTATAGCAAGTATCAAGCTGCATTAGTAGTGCTATTCTCGATAATTGTTAATCCAAAGATTCTGTTACAATGGCGATTATATCTAAGTGGAGCGGTGACATTGTTACTATTCTTGCCACACTTTATTTGGCAATATGAGCATGATTTTGCATCCTTTGCTTACCACTTGTCAGGGCGTAATAAGCCATTTAAATGGGGGTATGTTAGTGAGTTTATCTTGAATATGTTAGTAGTATTTTCGGTATTCTATGTTCCACTGTGGGTGCAGGCTTATCGTAAAGTTAAGGCTAAGACTGAATTTGAACGCGTGCTGAAATGGATGCCTATCCTTTTTTTGATATTCTTTGCTTATTCACTGCATAGGGGTAGGGTACAGCCGCAATGGTTAATACCCTCATGTTTCGGGTTGGTTTGGATATTGGTTGAGTATTTGCGCAGTCATCCACGTAGCCGTAAGTATGCTATTAATATGGCTATTGTTACTGTGGTGTTGGTAGCGATTACTAGGCTTGTTATGGTATTTAATCCTATTGGGTTGAAGATGGATATTTTTAATAATCATAAAGTGTATGGAGCTATTGCCGATGCCGCCGCTGGGCGACCTGTAATATTTACTGATGGCTATGCTAATGCCTCTAAGTATAGATTTTATATTGATGATAACGCCTTTGGTTCACCCGATTTTGTTTATCGCACTAGCCAATGGCAATATTTGGATGATTCCCATTTATATGGTCAGGAGGTAGTCGTTCAAGCACAAAACTTAGAGCCTGAGAGCGACCCTGAGCGATACACCATAGTTCCACTAGCTAATGGTAAACAGTTTATCTATTACATTGACAAAGAGTATGTTCCGTTAAAGCGTGTGACTATTAATAATATGTGCGAGTTACCATTTTCGGTAGCTCCTAATGATGTGTTAAAGCTGGTGTTGGAGGTGTATAATCCATATGATTATCCTATCACAGTGGATGGTGAAAATATAAGAATGCAGCTGATTCTACAAGCTATGCGAACAGATTATAGAGTGGGTGAAATTACCAATAATCTAACCTTAAAAGCTGGTGAAACGTTGCATATAAACTATGAATATACCATACCTGCTGACGTGGCTGATGGTGAATATAAATTGGGTTTTGTTATTTTAGGAACTGAGAAAAAGGGGTGGTTTGCCGCGCCTGTCGAAAAATTAGTAGTCAATGGAGATAACTAGTGATATGTTGGATAAACTCTTGAAGTTCAGTATAGTTGGAACATCTGGAGTGTTTGTAGATTTTGGGGTAACTTACATATGTAAGGAGTGGTTTAAGATAAATAAATATCTAGCAAACTCCTTAGGATTTATATTATCCGCAACATCTAATTTTACATTTAATAGGTTGTGGACTTTCCATAGCAATGACCCAAATGTGACAATGCAATATGTGAAGTTTATGTGTATAGCAGCAATAGGACTGGTTTTATCAAATACTATTATATATCTGCTACATGATAAAATGAAGTTTAATTTTTACATTTCAAAGGTGTTCTCACTTATAGTTATTATGAGCTGGAATTTCCTAATGAATTACCTATTCACCTTTGCCGCATAAAGTCAGACTAATATACAAAAAAGCAAGGAGCTGTCGTAATGGATAGCTCCTTGTTTTTTTTGTGTATTAGTGGTAGCTGCTAGAATGAGTAGCTGATTCCTAGTGTTGGATTCCATGCTGATACTGAGTAGTTTGCTGTGAATGTGGTTTCTGTTTCAAGCAATGTGTCAGTATATGTGTATGATGCGTCATCTGCGCCTAATCCATGTATATATGCACATGCTACATCTATGCTAATATTGGCTGTTGGACGATATGAGAACCCAAAGGATGGAGAAATCTTGTCCATAGAGGGTGTTTCAGGATTATAATATTCGCTGTTAACAGGTGATTGGTCATAATAGAATCCTGCACGTAAATCAATAGATTTATTAAGAGCATACTCTGCTCCTATGCGGAATGCCCATGAATTGGAGTAGTTTTTTTCTAATGATTGGTTATATGCAGTAAGCTCGTCGCCAAGGAAGTTGATATTAAGTACGTCATAGGCACTCCAACCTGTTAGTTGTGCATCAAATGCAAGTAGTAAACGTGAAGTTAGTTGATAGCTAGTACCTAGTGTAAGATTATATGGCATAGGCATTTCTGCCTCAAACTGAGAATTATCCATAGCATCTAAGGTAGTACCAAGTAATAGCTGTGCCATATCATTATCCTTTGCGTAAATTAATTTGGCATCGCCAGCCTCTACTTTAAGTCCCATCTCTGAGCGGAATGATGCACCTACTGTAAGTTTATCAGTTATATCATACATTGCACCAACGTTATAGCCAACAGAGACTTTAGAACTACCACTTAACTGTACTGATGCAGGTGTTGTATCACCAAAGCTATATTCTGAACCTTGTGCTGCTAATACCATGTTCATAGATGAGGCGGAAACTAGACCTTTCTCTAATTCAACGCTACCCCATGAGATAATTGCGCCTGCTCCTATTGATAACTTATCTGTGATTTTCCATGCAATAGTTGGTTGTAGGCTAAATGCTTGTAATGAAACATTTTGTGATAATACGGCACCTGCCCAGTTGCTGCCCCAATCTATTGAGCTACCGTAAGGGGTTGTTAGGGAGATACCTACCTTGATTTTGTCATTTACGCTAAATGCGCCATAAGCGTATAAAGGTGTGCTAACTGTGCTATTATTACTGTATTCTGTCCCGCTATATGTACATGTAGCTGATGGTACTACGGCTGATGCTCCTATTGAGAAGTCTAATTTGTCTTCCATAAACGCCATCCCTGCTGGATTAAAGTGCATGCTTTCTGCGCCTAATTTCATACCTGTACCTACGTGAGCCATACCTACTTGGCTTGCACTTAGTGAATTTACTTGATAACCCTCAGCATTAGCTGATAAGGTAACTAATAGTGCTGCTAGTATTGAATTGAATTTTTTCATATTATGTTATTAAAATTTGCTGTAAAGGTATATCTAAAATGTTAATAATAAAAACAATTAACTGAAAATAATGATATTTAACCATATCTAAATATCTGAAACAATATTCTAAAGTGCTGAAAATTCAGAAGTTTTGTGAAATAAATTAACAAATATAGTTTAAAATGTTAAAATCTAGTTTGGCTTTTTTTACTATGGGAATTGAGAAAAAATGAGTATCTTTGCACTGGTTTTAAGGGGAGCTCTAAAAACTGATGAAACAGTTGCATTTCTCCCATTTGTAAATTATTAAAATTTTACGGGTCAGTTTTTAGAACTCCCCTTTAAATACGGGTATGATAGCAATAAATAATTTAGGTATTCAGTTTGGTAAACGTGTGTTGTTTCAGGATGTTAACTTGAAATTTACACCAGGTAACTGTTACGGAGTAATTGGCGCAAATGGCGCAGGAAAAAGTACGCTGATGCGTATATTAAGTGGCGAACTTTCACCTACACATGGTACGGTATCACAAGGTTCGGGTGAGCGTATGTCAGTATTGAGTCAGAATCACTTTGAGTTTGATGAGTGTACTGTAATGGAAACTGTTCTACGTGGACATACTGTCCTATGGAATATTATGCAACAAAAGGATACATTATATGCAAAAGAGGATTTCAGTGAGGCTGATGGTATTCTAGCCGCAGAGCTAGAGGAGAAGTTTGCTGAGATGGAGGGTTGGAATGCTGAGAGTGATGCTGCTATGCTACTTAGTGGCTTAGGTATCAAGGAGGTTAAACACTACAACCTAATGAAGGATATGAGTGGTAACGAAAAGGTGCGTGTGCTACTTGCAAAGGCTCTTTTCGGTAATCCTGATAACTTGTTGCTGGATGAGCCTACTAATGACCTTGACCTAGAAACGGTTGCTTGGTTGGAGGATTATCTTTCTCGCTGTGAGAATACTGTTCTAGTGGTATCTCACGACCGTCACTTCTTAGATGCGGTTTCAACACATACACTAGATATTGATTATAACAAGGTACAGCTATTTGCTGGTAACTATAGTTTCTGGTATGAATCTAGCCAGTTGGCATCACGTCAACAAGCTCAACAAAATAAGAAAGCTGACGAAAAACGTAAGGAGCTACTTGAATTTATTCAACGTTTCTCAGCTAATGTGGCTAAGAGTAAGCAAACAACTAGCCGTAAGAAAATGTTAGAGAAGTTGAATGTTGAGGAGATTCAGCCATCGTCACGTCGCTATCCTGGAATTATCTTTACCCCTTCACGTGAACCAGGGAATAAGATTCTTGAGATAAAGGGATTGGAAGCTAGTGTTGAGGGTACTCTGCTTTTCAAAGATGTGAACTTCCAAATCGAAAAGGGTGATAAAGTGGTATTCCTAAGTCGTGACCACCGCGCTATGACTGCTCTGTTTGAAATTATTAATGGTAAACGTAAGGCTGATGCTGGCAGTTATGACTGGGGGCAAACAATTACTGAGGCTTACTTGCCACTAGATAACTCACCATTCTTTAATAATGAGATGAACCTAGTTGACTGGTTATCACAATATAGTAGTGATACTAGTGAGATTTATATTAAGGGTTTCTTAGGTAAGATGCTTTTCTCAGGTGAAGAGGTGTTGAAGAAATCATCAGTACTTTCAGGGGGTGAGAAGATGCGTTGTATGATTGCTCGTATGATGATGACAGATGCTAATACTCTGGTGTTGGATTCTCCGACTAATCACCTTGACCTTGAATCTATCCAAGCGTTTAATAATACGCTTAAATCGTTTAAAGGTAATGTGATTATGTCATCGCATGACCACGAATTTATTCAAACCGTTTGTAACCGTGTAATTGAGTTAACACCTAATGGTATCATTGACAAGATTATGGATTATGACGATTACGTAGTGGATGAAAAGGTACAAGCTACACGCGAAAGATTATATAAATAAGGGATATTGATAAATAAAAATATAAGAAGATGGTAAAACATATTGTAACATTTAAATTCTCTGGTTCAGATGCTGAACGCCTAGAGGTAGCTAAAAAGTTTAAATTAGCTCTTGATGCACTTCCTGAACAGATTGATGTTCTTCAATCTATGGAGGTTGGTATTAATGAAAATCCTGCTGAGTCTTGGGACTTAGTACTTACAGCGGTTGTTGGCTCTATGGCTGAGGTGGATATCTATGCTAAACACCCAGCGCACGTAGCGGCGGCTTCAATTATTAAAGATAATAAAGACTCACGCGCTTGCGTTGACTTTAAAATCTAAATTAAGCGGCGATTTTGGCACATCCTGAGGGGTTTTAATCCTCACGTACCTTAGTACACTCCCATTTTGAAAGTTTACAATATGTAGGCTTGTAAGTTCTTTTGTATTAATGTGTTAGAATGAATTGTGTTGACGGGGTTTATCCTCGGTTAAACCTTTTTGACTGTAAATGACTACTCTTATGTAGGCTTATATGTAGGGTGAAATATACCTCCATAAGTCAGGAAAGTTAATAATTTATTCTAACACATTAATTATATGTTTACAATTAACATTAAGGGAAAGCCGAACCCTCGAAATAAGGCGCTTGTGAAATTAGAGCTAATAATCT
>JAWXTT010000111.1:0-7148 GCA_044433325.1 Bacteroidales bacterium | reverse complement strand
GCCCTATTACGGTCATTTTTAATAGCTCTAGCTTCAGCAGCCTCAGCTGTGATACCCTCAACACGCTCCATAATACGCTCGACACGTTTCTCTAGCGAAGCGTGTATAAACAATGACACACAACAGTTATGTTCACGCAATAGATAATCAGCAGTACGCCCCACCATAATAGATGAACCCTCATCAGCCAATCTTCGCACAGTATCAGCAATAATATTATAGTTATTATCCCCCTGATTAAATCCCCCTAAAAGATAGAAATCACCACCGAAACCCACTGGTGAACTAAAAATAGAATCCATAAAGGATGGAGCTTTCTCGTCAGTATGAGCCAAGTAATCACCATCAACACCTATAAGATTAGCTGATTGATATACTAACTCCTTATCATAAAAATTCACACCTAACTTCTCAGCCAAAATACGCCCAACTTCACGTCCTCCGCTACCATACTGACGACCAATAGTTATCACAAATTTTAAATTATCCATAAGCACTCCATGTTAAAAGAATAGACTATGACAAATTTAATAAAAAAACTGAAATTATAAAAGTATAAAGGGATAAAAGTGTGAGAAGTTGTTAGTTGTTAGCTTAGCTTCGACCGATGACCCTATAGACCCAACCAATGTCACTCCCGACCCCGATCGGGAATCTCTCCAGTTCGCTTGTAGTAGTTACTAACTTTTTCACCTTTACACCTTTATACTTTCAGTTTTTTTATGTAAGTTTGCACTGTTAATCAATAAATAATATGCCTATAGGTAAATAAAGAACAACTAAAAATAAATAGAAAATCAGCGCAAATAGTGTAAAACCCACTATTTTGCAGCTACAACATATAAAAAGCGTTAGCTTTATTTCTTGTATTATGAAACTTAGACAATTTCAAAAACCACCAAGAGTAGAGTGTGAACGCTCACGATTCGTTTCGTGGGCTTTACTCATTTATTTGGTGGTACAGGTAGTCTAAGACCTCATAATACAAATAAAGGTATTGTCCCACGTTTTTTATGTCAAAAAATTAACCAAAGAAATACACAGAATCTAGGGACATGATTCAATAAAACAAATTAATCATGAAACACAAGTTATTATTTCTGCTGCTATTAATGCAGCTAACCTTATCGCAAGCCGCCCTAGCGGACACCGTTACGATAAACTACATCACGTATGAAACCAACGACGCCGACATGACAGCCAGCATCACAGGCTACACAACAGCTCCAACAGGCGACCTAGTCCTACCAAACACAGTATCATGGATAGGCGGCGAATACACTGTTACATTAATAGAGGATAATGTTTTTTGCTACTGTACAGCTTTAACTTCAATTGAACTACCTGATGGAGTAACTGAAATTGAAATGTATGCTTTCAATGGTTGCACCTCTTTGGGACTTGTTACGTTCCCAAATAGCTTAATTGAAATAGGAATTGGAGCTTTCTACAATTGCTCCTCTTTGAACTCAATAAAACTACCCGAAACACTAAAATATATAGGGTACAACGCATTTTATAATTGTACAAGCTTAAGCAATATAACTTTCCCTCAATATAATAAATTTTCTGTAGAGATTGATGCTTTCTATAAATGTCCTAATATTACTTCTGAATATAACATTAGCGGATATAGCTTCCAAGTAGTTAATAATATGGCAAATCTGATTAGTTATGAAAACACTCCTTTTGGCGAATGTATAATTCCAGACTCCTTTACGATTGATGGGGTTGACTGTTATGTTACAACAATAAACAATAAAGCATTTAATAGTTGTGAATATATTACATCTGTAGCTCTTCCTAAATATTTGATGCAGTTAGGATATAATGTATTTTCCAATTGCAAAGCAATAGAATCAATAGAGTTACCACAAGGGTTAGATTCTACAGGATTAGGAACATTCTATGGCTGTACCTCTCTTAAATCTGTTACTTTACCTGATGGAATTACAACAATAGGAGATTTCGCATTCTATGACTGTACTGCTCTTGATTCAATAGTTTTGCCTGAAAGCGTGAGTACAATTGAGCGTTATGCATTTTACAATTGCACTTCAATTAGAAAAATTAAGATTGAGTCAGAGATACCAATCGCTATTGAAGATATTATTTTTGGAGCAGATACATATAATTTTGATATATATAAGATTGCAGCCTTAATTGTACCTAATGGATGCGTAAATACATATAAATCAGATGAATATTGGGGTCAGTTTGAGACAATTATATCTGAAGAAATATATGAATCTGAAGGCATTCAGTCACCACAATATATATACTTAATGGGTACTATTACTGAATGGAGTTTTGATGATGCGTATAGACTAGAATCAGCAAATTTAGATAATATTTTTATAGGAGAAATAACTGTTAATAATAGTGACACAAAAAATAGTTTCCGTTTCTGTTACTATACTGAAGATGAAAAATGGTGGGAATCACCATATATTGGATCCTCTTCATTAAATAGTGATACTAGTATAGATATCAATTTAACAGATAATAAATATACAGACAAAGTATATTATTACTCAGAGGGGCTATTCAACTTCACTGAAAGAGGTGTGTATGAATTAACTGTAAATCTTAATGATATGACTATTAATATTGAAAAAACAGAAGATATAGCTCCAGATGATATAGCTCCAGATGAACCTGAAATATATTCTGAGATATATCTAATAGGAACACCTACAGGGTGGAATATTAATAGTAGTGCATATACTTTAACTTCTGAGAATTTGGATAATATCTTTACAGCTAATTTTACATTTGCAACTGGTGAAGATAATTACTTCCGTTTTTATACTAGTCTAGGAGATTGGAGTACAGGTTCGATAGGTAGTGCAGAAGATGATGGTATTTTTTATAACGCAACTATGGTTGATGATATATTTACAGGTGACTTATTTTCTGGTAAAGGTTGTTATATTATTGAGGATGGCTTTTACAAGTTTACTGTTAACCTAAATACTATGATGCTTACTATAGAACCAGGTAGCTATGCTACTATTTATACAGTAGGTAATATCAATGGTTGGAGCTTGGATGCAACTGCTACTCAGGGTGCATTAACATCAATTACTGATGATGGAATTTATACAGGAACATTAATATTGCCAGATTCAGGTGATGGTTATAGTTACTTCCGTTTCTACGAGGAGTTAGATGGTGATTGGAGTACAGGCACTATCGGTACAATGGGTAGTGATGATGAAGAGCTTATAATTGATAGTTATGGTACAGCATTTACTTTCATCATGGCAGGAAATGAAGGCTCATTTAAGGTGCCAGTTGGTACATACTATTTTATCGTAGATCTAAACGAATCAATACTAGTGCTTGAGCTAGTATCAGAAGGTAGTGTTGAAGGTGTTGAAGTTGATACTACTAAGGTATATACGGTAGATAACATGCTTATGGTTAGTGGTGCTGCGGATGGCGCAGCGATTAAGGTGTATAACCTAAATGGTACAGTTGTAGCTAATGGACTAGTGCTAGATAGCACCACACAAATAGAGCTACCTACCGCTAGCGGCATCTATATAGTTACTGTTGGCAACCAAAGCTATATGATAGTAAAATAGAGTGTAAAGGTATAAAAGTGTAAAGGTGTAGAGGTGGCGACTTTTACACCTTTATACATTTATACTTTTCTTCCCTTTTATTCTTTCTATTTTTTAAGTACTTTTGCAAAAGTCAAATAAGATATAAAAAGAAGATGAAAGATTATTTCAGAAATAGAAAAACCATCCGCAAATACTCAGATAAAGCGGTTGATATGGAGTTAATTTACCAACTACTAGAGGATGCAATGCGCGCACCAACTACTGGTAATATGCAACTATACAGCGTAGTAGTAACCGAAGATAAGGAGTTACGCGCTAAACTAGCACCTACACACTTTAACCAGCCATGCTCAGTAAATGCACCTGTGCTAATCACTTTCTGTGCTGACTTTAACCGTTTTAACAAATGGTGTGAATTGCGCGGAGCTGAACCTGGTTACGACAATTTCCAATCATTCGTTACTGCCCTACTAGATGCAACAATTCTAACTCAACAATTCAATACTATAGCTGAACTGAATGGATTAGCTTGTTGCTATCTAGGCACTACAACATATAATGCTGATAAGATAGGTGACGTATTGGAACTTCCACAAAATGTAATTCCAGTAACAACTCTAGCTGTCGGCTACCCTATTGAGGATGAAAACTCTGCTCCTGTTGAACGTCTTGACGCTAAGCACTTAATACATAAAGATAAATACACTGATTACACTGACCAAGATATTAACGATATCTATACCGAGAAGGAGAGTTTAGCAGTAAATCAAGCGTATGTTAAAGAGAACAACAAGGAATCGCTAGCGGCAGTATTTACTGATATACGCTACACGCGCGCTAATAATGAGCATTTCTCAAAGGTGCTGTACAATTACATCGAAAAGCAAGGATTTGCATTTCCACAACGCTACGGAATAGACTCTGACCTATACTAAACGAGATTCAGATTCATTCATAATAAAAATGAGTTTAAGGTTAAACCTTAAACTCATTTTCTATTTTTTCTAAATCTGCTTGCAATGTTTTCTCTAATGATAAACGCTCTTCAATATTTTTGAAAGCGTGCAACACCGTAGCATGGTTTCTTGACAATTTTAAACCTATCGTTGTTGATGGTAGTTTAGTCAATCTCTTAGCCATAAACATAACCACCTGCCTAGCGTCTGATATTTCACGTTTACGAGATTTACTATATATCAGATCTGTATCAACATTATAATAAGCAGCTACATGTTCAACAATCTGTTCAAAGTTAATCTTACGCTTAGATATCTTAACCGCATTAGAAACAACTGAACGAGCAATATCCACAGTCATCTCTTGATTCATAAATGTAGCACGAGCTACCAATGACAGAATTATACCCTCCAATTCACGTACACTATCTGTTACATGTTCAGCAATAAAATCAACTACATCAGTAGGAATTTCCAAACCATCCTGACTAGCTTTCTTTTGCAGTACATTCTTACGCAATGTGTAATCAGGTTGTGCTAACTCAACAGTAATACCCCATTTGAAACGTGACATTAGACGTGGAATAAACCCATCCATATCAACAGGGCGTGTATCACTAGATAGAATCAACTGTTTCTGATTCTGATGTAAGTGATTAAATATATGATAGAAAGTATTCTGAGTAGCTTGTTTACCAGCAAACTCCTGAATATCATCTATGATTAATGTATCTATACTTTGATAGAAATTAATAAAGTCATTAATTCTATTATTCCTAACAGCAGTTGTATATTGACTTTCAAACACACGTGCAGTCAGATACAGCACACGACTATTAGGGTTATTCTCCTTAATAGCGATACCAATAGCTTGTACTAAGTGAGTTTTACCAACACCAGTATTACCAAATACTAATAGCGGATTAAATGTTTTACAATTAGGATCGGTAGCGATAGCTTGCCCTATACTTAACGCTAACTGGTTGCTTGCACTTCCACAGTAATTTCTAAAAGTATATTTAGGGTTAAGCTGTGAGTCTATATCCTGAACCTGTGGTCTAACAAAAGGATTAGAATATGATTGTTGAATCGCATTCTGTTTATTTTGTTGTTGGTTACTGATAACTGGGCTATTATTTGAGCTCTCCATCGTAATAGATGAGTTAGGCTCATTCTTAATTACATTACATGTGTAAGTAAGATTAATTTGCGAACCATATACGCGTTTAATAGTCGAACTCAACAGATTAAAGTATTTCCCCTCTATCTGTTCAATAAAGTATTGTGAAGGCACACAAAGAACAAGCTTATTGTTTTCAAAACTAGATGAAACAATAGGCTTGAACCAAGAGTCAAATTGCTCTTGAGGCAGAATATCCCTAAAGATACTCAGACACTCATCCCACAATATTTTATGATTATTATTCATTCTAAAAAGTTAGTAATTGGCATTTCACAGCTTATATTTACACTACAAAATTTGTCATTATTTTCCGAAAAAAAAAGCCCAAAAAAATTTGGTACTTTAACAGAAATTTAACAGCCTGAAAATCTGATAATTACAAAATCACGCTCAAAATAGTCACAATCAAACATTTTAAGCTAGCTACAAAGCTAATTAACAAAGTATTAACACTCTCTCTACATCTCAATTCTTCAAACTTTTCAAAGATTTACTATTACTGATATCAAGCCTGAGAGCATTTTAATAAAATTAGCCCAAAATCACTATTTAGAATTATTCTAAATAGTGATTTTAGACTAATTAATTTCTAATTAATTAAAATAGTTTAAAATTAACATACTTAGATGGGTGATTTTTCAGATCCACAATAATCGAATCTAAGCTAACAATAGTACTATTCAGATTATCATACATCGCTCTATCATTAAGTAATAACCCTAACGTTGAAGTTGATTTATTTAATTGTTCAGTAGTTAATCTTAGGTTCTCTGATATTTGATTAACATTATTCATAGTTGAGTCTAAAGGCATTTGTGACACCTCACATGAAACTACACTCAAATTCTCAGTAATTACTTTTAGGTTAGCCGCAATCTCATTAATTTCATTAGCCGTTGACACTAAATTTTCATTCATTACATTGTTAAGTAAGTTTGTAGTTTCCTCTACATTTTTAGATATTGCATCCAATCTAGTTATTGATTCATTTAGTGCTGGATTAGCCATTAGTGTATTTACGCTAGTCAATATACTATCCATTATCACCATCATACCATTCACATTAGGTAGAATTTCATTAGAAAGACTCTCCATCAACCCAACACTTGAGGATGAAACCAATGAAGCACCAACTTCATAATACTCACTATTATCCGAAAGAATCAAATCAATCGACGCAGTACCCAGCATATCAGTTACCAATTCCGCTTTTGAATCAACAGGGATTTGCAATCTTTTATCCAGGCTCATCTCCACTAATATCTGACCATCCTCCTCATACAGATAAGTTATTTCACGAACTACACCCACATTAAAACCATTCAATTTAATAGGAGCCGAAGTTGATAACCCTGAAACATTCTCATATTTCACATAATAAAAATTAGCAGGCTTAAACAGATTAACCCCCTTCAGAAACTCAATACCAGCATACAG
>JAWXTT010000110.1:0-7172 GCA_044433325.1 Bacteroidales bacterium | reverse complement strand
GTGAGCGTAGCGGTGCCTACGGTGCATTTTGTAAAATGCGAAGATGAAGTATCAAAATAGAAAAGCGTTAAAATTCAATTTTTAGAAGTCCCCTATATATAAAAATTTTAGATTGTGTCTATTCTATTGCAAAAAGGCTATCAAAAACATCCGTTCTTGACAGCCTCTCCAACATAAATCAATATAAAATACTCTCTTATTTATTATATTCTAACTTATTAATAGCATCTGCAAATGCACATCCTAAGTCAATATAATCTTTTGTAGTATAATGATAACCATCCGACAAGAATGAATAGCCTAATGGATTATCAATACATGCCGCATTTGAATCCTTTTTCACAAAATCCTCTTGCGCTTTATGAACTATATAGTCGTAAGTCAATAATTTTTTACCACCCTTCTTAGAGTCTGATATCTTAGCTATTACAATTGGCAAGTTTTCATCACCTAGAGCCTTACGCATTGAATTCATTAGAGCTGTCAAATTCTTTTCATAATTCTTGGCTGAAGCTAAATCCTCGCTATCACTCTCACCCTGCATCCATAAGATACCTGCAGGAATCAACTTATCATCAATACCATCACCATCTATATCACGACTTTTAAAAGCATTCTCTAAGGTTTTTAGGAAGTGGTCATATTGGTTAACATAATCACATTCTAACATCCAATTTCCCCATCCTGAAACATCAGACAAAGATGTACCACCTCTAGCATATTTAACAATTGCTATCTTCTTATCAGGATTAAGTTTTGAGATTTGCACACCGAAAGGCAACTCAGGACCAAAACGGTTAGAGTAATTATTCTGTA
Source organism: Bacteroidales bacterium (assembly GCA_044433325.1). Taxonomy (GTDB): domain Bacteria; phylum Bacteroidota; class Bacteroidia; order Bacteroidales; family Muribaculaceae; genus HGM05232. The sequence continues at coordinate 6,356 of JAWXTT010000110.1, read as the reverse complement.
CACCATTACTATTATATCCTAATCCATGACCAGGTCTTAGATAATCCCAACTACCCTTAGCAGCATACACTGTATCTCTATCAGGAGATAATGTTCCTGTAAAAATCATTACATCTTTATGTACATAGTTATACTCTGCAGGTAGCTCTTTAGTAAAACCGAAACCCTCCATATTAGATTGTCCGCCCATATAATAAAGATAATATGTATTACCCTCACCTTTAGGTTTCTCCACGTCACCCATAATAAAGCGCAATGCAACATCTAAGTTCTTAGCCCATGATGGTTGTGAATGTGATTCACCAGGATAAAAGTGAGTTTGCCAGTTATCAGAGTTATACCCCTTAGCCACCATTAAACTATCAACACGCTTCTGATATGGAGCATATAGCGAATCTAACTCTACATCCCCATAATTAAAATAGAATATATTATCAGCCGTTGGTGTTGGAAGATTCTCCTCCATATACTTCAAGATACCATTAGGGATAGCATCATTAGCCTCCATTCTACCAACAAAATGACTTGATAGACAACCTGCACCTTTAAATACATCAGGGTATTCACATTTAGCATACATAGAAATTAAACCACCCATACTTGAACCTAAAATAAAGGTATGATCCTTATCACTTTTCACATTGAAGTTTTTATCAATATATGGTTTAAGAGCTTTCACAATAAATTTCAAATAGTTATCAGCTCTAGCAGAATCAGCTACGTTAACCATAAATCCTGTAAACTCCTCCTTGTCTATATTCTTTACAGCCTTTTGAGGAAAATATTCACTAGTTCTATTTCTTCCTGTATTATGAATACCAACAACTATTGATGGAGGAATAGCTCCTCTCTCAACCAATTCAGATACCGTTTCATCAACACGCCATTCAATATTATTATAATGCCCTTTAGCTAAACCGTATAGGCTACCGCCATCATTCATATATAATACATCATATGGTCCTCCATTTGGATAATCTTCAGGTAACCAAACATCAACGATATGATCTTCAATATACTCTGATTTAACTAATAGACGAGTAAGACTACCCTCAGGAATATTACCATTTAGCTCCACAGACTCCTCAGTAACTACCGTAGAATTACATGAGATAAATAGCAAAGCAAACATTAAAAATACTAATCTAAAAAAATTCATTTCTCATTATTTTTTTTAAAGGAGTATAAAGTTTAGGGGTGTTCTAAAAACTGACACTTTAACAATATACTCCTTTAATTAAACTATCTATTACTCAACCTTACCTTTGCCAGTAACAAAGTTAAGCATAACTGAACCAGCACTGTTTGAATATGTTTCAGCAAAATCACCACCATTACCACGATAAATAATATCTTTATTACTATCTATGATAAATTCAGTTTTCCACCAATCTATTGTGCTAACCCAACTATCAGGGTTGATACATAAGCGCAAACTAGTACTTGCTATAACAGTAGGTGATACAAATGGATATTCAGCATCAGGATCATCAATTACATCAAATACCCAAGCCGCATCACTCTTCCATGTGCCACCATTTGCAGGACCTATCACATATACTTTAGGTTCTAATATCTCTAGATGTGGTTCTATATCATTACCATTAACTTCATATTTAAGAGATATAATATACCAACCGCTTACCTCTACATCTAAGTTGCCCATACCATTCTCAACGACGTTACCTGCATCACATTCATCAACTACAACAGCACCATAACCAAATTCATTACCATCCCATGCAGCATTAGTATTGAATTTAAATCCAGAACCTGCTGTCAAATAACGAATAGTCCAGAATTTATCAGAAGGAGTTACACCACCATCACCCATATTAACAGGAATCATATCAGCAGCGTCAGTATCCCAACTCCATCCATTAGGACCTATTAGATATGATGTTGTAGGTAATTGTACACCCTCTAGCGCATAATAACATTTTACCTTCTCTAATTTAATACTATTAGAGAAATAAACGGTTGTAGGCGCATCTGTAATTTGAGCCTTTAGTCTAAACCATAATGGAATATCCTCTTCAGGGAGATCAGATTCTGTTGTGATTCCTAATATACCACATAATTCTACTGCTAGATCCTTAGCACTAATCTGTATATCACGAGTAAAATATGATGTAGCTAAATATGGTGTTTCATCAGTAAATTCACCATCAGTTGATACCTGCACCCAATATTGTGTTGCAGCAACGAAACCATAGTTAGGCTGTTCACATGTAATATCTACAGTAGCTATATTCTCCAGATCGTAAGTACTACTTGCCACTCCTGGTGTATTTAGCACAAATTCTGTTGGGGCATTATATGTAATCTTTTCACTTGTATCCTCACAAGAGATTGTTACAAATCCCCCCAATAAACATAATAATATTATTGTTATTTTTTTCATTATTATTTGCATTTAAGGTTTATGTTAATAACTATCATTTTGTTCAAATTCAGGCTGTACAGCAATAATATTAGATGGTATTGGATATATATCACGGTGAGATGAAATTGAACCACCTTCTAACGCATTAGCTTTCCATGCCCAAACATAGTCTGATCCAGTAAATTTACCGAAACGAACTAAGTCAGTACGGCGTACACTCTCCCAGTATAACTCACGACAACGTTCATCAAGGATAGAGTCAGCCGTCATATCTGAAGCACTCCATAATGATACACCTGCACGTCCACGTATATAATTTACATATTCTAATGCAGTTGCTGCATCACCTGCACCACCTACTATATTACATTCAGCATACATTAAGTAAACATCAGCTAGTCTTAATAATGGAATATCCATATTTGGATATGACGTAGCATACGCAGTTGTTTCCCCTGAAGGATCCCAAACACCACCATTCGCAACACTCCATTCACCATTTTCTCCAGCTATAAGATTTGTAAATTTAACTACACCATAACCATCAGTAAATGTAGTAAAGCTTGTATTCTCAATAGAGAAGCCATTAGCTGCTTTACACCACATAGACCAACGAATATCTTCTTCTTCAAATTTCTCTGAAAATTGCTGAGTTGCATGCATACAACCCCATGCTGATAGTGAGCCATAATCAGTAGAATTCATATAAGGAACCTCTGGAGCATAGTCAATAGACTCACCTAATTTAGTTATACCAGCAGCAACTAAGAATGTTGCACCACCATAACTTTTAGTATTCTCAGAATCAAAAGGCACTCCCCATAATATTTCATTCTCAGCCGTATTACTACCACCAGGCATATATACATCATTTGTACCACAGAATAGATACATATAATGATTAGCTAAACCAGATCCATTATAACCACCACCTGTATGACGATTAATAATATTTTGACAACTAGCTTGACATTCAGCATAATTATCAACACCTGCGAATACCTTTCCATTCAAATAAGTACGAGCCAATAAAGCCTCAACACCATCTAACCCTACATATCCATATATTGGAGTAGTTGAAGGCATTGTTGCAACTAAATCCTTTAACTCACTAACTAACCATGCATATAAGTCTGCACGTGGAGTTTGTACTGGATATGCACCTACCTCACCAGTTTCATCTATAAAGCCTGCATTACCAAATAAGTCTATAACATTATAGTAACTCAATGCACGTAATGCACGTACCTCTAGACTATATTGATCTATAATAGCCTGCAATTCAGCATCTACTGATATCTCTAAATCGGCTAAATTTGAAGCCTCAACTAATCTCAAGAATTCATTACATACAGCTATATGTACATATAGACGTGCATAAGTACCATAAACAGTTGATGTTGAAGTACCCCAAGTACCAACCACTAATTCATATACACCTTCATCAGCCCATATCCAATTACACTCATCAGTTGGATATTCATTTAGCATAAACATAGTACGTGTATATTGGCTACTTGCGCCATCTAGACCAGACAAATCTGAATCTCCACTTAATCCATCTTGACCAGAAACCGCTAATGATGAGTAACATTTAGCCATCACCGCAGTTAAATATTCATATGGATCCTCTTTAAATTGATCCGCAGTCAATTCATTTGGATCATTAGGAACCAAATCCAAATCACCTACACATGAGGTTATGCCTAACATTAACACCACGCATAGTAAAGTTAATATTTTATTGATATATGATTTCATTATCTTATTCATTTTAATTATTTATTACTAGAATGTAGCTATAACACCTAAAGTATAAGTTACAGCACTTGGATAAACCTCATTATCTATACCACTATATATTTCAGGATCTAGACCTGAATAACCAGTAATTATAAATGGGTTTTGAACAGCACCATATACACGTAGTCTTAGTTTATCACTCAACAAATTCTCCCACGTATAACCTAGTGTAATATTATCACAACGTAGGAAATCAGCCTTGCTTAAAAAATAATCACTCATATAAAGTGAAGTTGTTGCAACTGATCCATCAAAATAGAAATCACTCTCTAATAGATTAGTTAATGAACCTCCCATATATAAATTGGATAGATTTGTACGATTGGTCAATACACCATTATAAACATAAGCACCAAAGTTAGCTCTTAATGAGAAACCGAAATCCCAATTCTTATAACTCATATTACTATTTAAAGCCATAGTCACCTTAGGATCTTTGCTTTTGCTAATTACCTTATCATTATCATTTATATAACCATCATCATTCTGGTCAACATAAACACCCTCCATTGGGTATCCATCAGCATCATACACCTGTTCATATAGGTAGAAAGAGTATGCAGGATATCCTACCTTATGAGCTTGAACAGTAATAGCTGTCATACCACCAATATCACCAGTTGCAATATATGCATCCTCATCATCTTGGTTATTAAGTTTAGTGATTTCATTCTCATTCCATGCTACATTATACCCTAAAGTCCAAGTAAAATCTTTAGTTACTACTGGTTTAGTAACAATTGCAAATTCTACCCCTTGACTCTCCATTGAACCCACATTTAAATTCAAATAGTTAGTCGTTGTACTACCTGCTGCCACTGGCACATAAGATAGAAGGTCATCAGTATTTCTAAAATAGTAATCTAATGATGCAGTAATTCTATTACTTAAAAATCCGAAATCAAAACCTACATTCCAAGTTTTAGTTTCCTCCCATTTTAAAGAAGTATTATAACCCTCAGGATATAGTGTAGAGATATATGTTCCTGTACCTTCTCTATCTACGTAATATGATCCTTGAACTGATGAACTATAAATTGCCATATATGGGAAATAATCATCTCCTAAATCTTGTTGTCCAGTAACTCCATAACTAGCTCGCAGTTTAAATTCATTCATAACATCTCTAGCACTCTCCATAAATGACTCTTCAGTTATCTTCCAACCTAAAGCTAGTGATGGGAAATACCCCCAACGGTTATCTGGGCTAAAGCGTGAAGTAGCATCAGCACGTAACGTAGCAGTAAGCAGATAACGATTCATAACTGAATAATTTACACGTCCGAAGAATGAAAGTAATTGTAGTTGAGTAGCCCAATCTTCAGAACTAGGATCAGCTGTATATGTAGTACCTATTCTATCATTATTAGCTTCATTAACAGTTAAGTTATACTGCCCATCAGTCATTGAAACTTCATTATAACCAGCTGTTAGAAATTCTGTACCATTATTACCACCTGAAGCTGTAAATTTCTGCCATGAATAACCTGCTGTTGCATCTAAATTAGACTGAATAAAATCAAACTCTTTTTTATAATTCATATAGAAATCAAGAAGTGTATTAGTTTTCTCTTGTGTAGCAATATAACGGGTAGCGGCACCATCCTGGTTATAGCTACGCCATGCTGACTGTGAGTTATCAGCAATATCTACATGATATTCAGCATCTGTAATGTCATAACCTAAGTTTAAGTTAAAACGCAATTCAGGAAGAGCATGAAGAGAATAATCTAATTGTAAATTACCATTACTCTTTAAAACATCAGCTTGAGTATCCCTCTCGTCTAAATATGCGACAACATTAGTTTGTGCTTGTGTATTAATAGTACCTGCATTAATCCATGCATTATATCCATTATATAAAGTTCCTGTTGAGCCACTTGCCATATCATATTCAGACATTACTGTACGTGTTGGGTCACTAGTTAATGCACCTGAAACAATTGATTGGCTAACTATCTTATTGTTAATATAGTAACCTTTAGCATTAGCTGATACAGATAGGTGATCATCAAAGAACTTAGGTGTTAGAGTAAATCCAAATATTGCACGTTGCATTGATGAAGTTTTAAGAATACCTTCACGATTAGTGTAATTAGCCGAAATACGATAAGGTAAAAATCCCGCTGTACCGCCAATACTTAAATTTACATCATTTGAGATAGCT
>JAWXTT010000109.1:0-7251 GCA_044433325.1 Bacteroidales bacterium | reverse complement strand
AATAATACCACCTTTTTCCCCTGCAATCTTCTCAGGGGTATCACCTAAGAATTGAGTATGATCCAGTGACACATTAGTAATTACCGTAAGCATAGGATTAATAATATTGGTACTATCTAATCGTCCACCCATACCAACCTCTACAATAGCATAGTCAACCTTAGCCACTCGGAAATAGTCAAAAGCCATAACCATAGTAAGTTCAAAGAACGATGGAGCTAACTCCTCACGCTCAACCTCACGATAACGCTCCATAAAATCCACCACAGCATCCGTTGGCATCAACTCACCATTAACCCTTATACGCTCCCTGAAATCTACCAAGTGCGGTGAAGTATATAACCCCACCCTATAACCTGCCGATTGAAGAATAGCCGCCAATGAGTGCGAAACTGAACCCTTACCATTAGTACCACCCACATGGATAGTTTTGTATAAGTTATTAGGCACATCAAAGAGTTCATTCAACTCCACAGCACGCTCTAAACCCGCCTTATAAGCCACCGCCCCAACACGTTGAAACATCGGAGCCTTACTATATAAATAATCTAACGCCTTGTTATAATCCATACAACTAATAAATAACAATACCTGCTATACCTGCTAGCAAAATAATCAGTATCGGATGTAACTTAACAAAATGCACCAGCACGAAAGCCGAGGCACAAATCACTAAACTCCAATCCATATCTATAAAATTATCCTTATTACATAACAGCAATACTGCCGAGCCTATAAATCCCACAATAATAGGTCTTAACCCTGCCAAAGCCCCCTTTACAAAGCTAGCTTCGTGATGATTCCTAACATATCTATTAGCCAGTATCACCAATATAAAGGATGGTACAACTACCGTAATGGTAGTCACTATTGACCCCCAAACTGAATCAGTCACCACATACCCAACGTAAGTAGCACTATTAATGCCAATAGGACCTGGTGTCATTTGTGAGATAGCCACAATATCGGTAAACACTCTATTGGTAATCCATCCAGGATTTACCACCTCACTCTGAATAAGTGATAACATAGCATATCCACCACCGAAACCGAACAAGCCAATCTTCAGATATGCCCAAATTAATTGTAAATATACACCCCACATAGTTACTTCCCATTTTTAATTTTCGCAACACCTCGCACGTGCAACAGATATCCAACAACTGCTCCAATCACAACATACAGAATAGGATTAGACACCACTGGAATACCTGAATAAATCAGCAACGCTACCCCAATAGGTATTACAATAGTTTTATATGTAAGTTTAGCGGCACGACCAGCCGAAATCATCGGAGATATTATCAACGCCACCACAGCAGGTCTAATCCCCTTAAACACAGCATTCAGTGTTTCATTCTCAACAATATCCTCAGGTGTTAAAAATATAGCCACAGCCAATATTATCAGAAACGATGGCAATATCACCCCTAGTGCCGCAAAACAACTAGCGCGTACACCTCTAATTCTATCCCCCACAGCAACCGCCATATTCACCGCCATAATACCAGGCAAAGATTGTATCAGCGATAACATATCCAGATAATCCTCACGCTCCATCCATTTATGTTTATCAACCACTTCACGCTCCATGATTGCAAGCATAGCCCAACCTCCCCCGAAAGTAAATAAACCAATTTTCAGGAAAGTTATAAATAAATCCCAATAAACACCTATCTTAAACATAACCGCAAAGGTACATCTAAGAAATCAAAACTAATAAACTTTCCTCAAGAAAAGCACCGAAACCACCAAAAAGTTAACTACTTTTGCACTCAAATCCAATAGAGGTATAAATGCAAGATCACAAATCCACCAAATCATTAGGGACAGAATCTATTCCACGCCTAATATTACGCTACTCCATCCCAACAATTATAGCCATGACAGCTATGTCCCTGTATAACATAGTTGACAGCATATTTATTGGACGTGGCGTAGGAGCAATGGCAATATCAGGATTAGCAATTACTTTCCCCTTGATGAACTTAATAATGGCATTCTGCACCTTAATAGGGATAGGTGGAGCATCCATAATCTCCATATTCTTAGGACAAAAAGAGTATGGCAAAGCATCAGAAGTATTATCCAACACAACCGCCCTATCTATCATTGTAGGGGCAATAATTGGAATAATCTCATTAATATTCTTAAACCCAATATTAACACTATTCGGAGCTACCGAATCTACCATAAGCTACGCCCACGAATATATGCAAGTAATGGTAATCTTTGCCCCTCTATCCTTTATCTTAATGGGATTAAACAATATTATGCGCTCAACAGGGCATCCTATCAAGGCAATGATAACCCTATTAGTTTCAGTAATAGCCAATATAATATTAACCCCACTATTTATCTTCACCCTTGATATGGGGATACGTGGAGCAGCTATTGGCACAATAGTAAGCCAATCAATTACACTGGTATGGTTATTATTACACTTTCTGAACCGTGATAACCAAATATCACTACGTGGCGTAAAACGCTGGTACAATCCACTGATAGCACGTAAGATTCTAACTATCGGACTACCACCATTTATGCTAAACCTATTTGCTTGCATAGTAGTAATATTTATCAATAAAGCCCTTATCAGTAGTGGCGAAGGTCATATTGGTGAGTTAGCAGTTGGCAGTTTCGGTATTATCAACCGCACAGGGATGTTATCAGTGATGATAGTGTTAGGAATCTCACAAGGGATACAACCCATCATAGGTTACAACTACGGAGCAGGGAACTGGTTACGTGTAAAACGCACCATCAAGATAGGTGTTTTAGCAGGATTGATAATTAACACCATAGGATGGGCAGCATGTATGTTAGCACCTGAAACCATCAGTGGATTTTTCACCACAGATAGCCAACTAATTAGCATTACCAAGAATGCTTTTCATCTTGGGCTTATCTTCTGGCCACTAGTAGGTGCACAGGTAATAATCCAAAACTTTTTCCAATCAATCGGAAAACCTAAGATATCAATATTCCTATCCACAACCCGACAAGCTGTAATACTATTACCACTACTTCTAATCCTACCCCCTATAATGGGTATTGACGGAGTTTGGGTAAGCCTATCCATCAGCGATTTATGCGCATTCTTACTAACATTAGCAACCTTTTGGGTACAGATACGCAAATTAAATAAACAATTCACCACACAAACTCTATAAATAACAATGGTAGCAGAATATCAACTAAGAGTAACACCACAAACGGCACATACTCAAGAATCAATCATTAAACACCTTTTAAACACTGAACGCATTAAAGGTAAGATAACTGATATACGTATCCTTAAACGCTCCATTGATGCACGTCAACGACAGATTTATATAAATCTAACCATACGTGCCTTTATAGATGAGCCAGCCAACAACGACCATATCCCTACACCCATCACCTACCCTAATGTTAAGGATGCACCAACAGCCATAGTAGTAGGAGCAGGACCAGCAGGACTATTTACAGCCCTAAGACTAATTGAGCTAGGAGTAAAACCAATAATCCTTGAGCGTGGAAAGGATGTTAATGCACGTCGTAAAGATCTTGCAGATATCTCCAAAAAGGGAATTGTTGACGCAGATAGCAACTACTGTTTCGGCGAAGGTGGAGCAGGTGCATACTCTGATGGTAAACTATACACACGCAGTAAAAAACGTGGTTCAATAAATCGCATCCTAAATATCCTACATCAACATGGTGCTAAAGAGGATATCTTGATAGATGCGCACCCACATATAGGTAGTGACAAGCTACCACGTATTATTGAAAATATCCGCAACACAATCTTAAATAGCGGTGGCGAGGTACATTTCAATACACGCGTAACAGACCTAATAGTCAACAACAACCAAGCACAAGGGGTAATAACAGCTGATGGCACAACCTATGCAGGAGCAGTAATTCTAGCCACAGGACACTCAGCACGCGATATTTATACCCTACTTAATGATAAAGATATAGAGCTAACCCCTAAAACCATAGCAGTAGGAGTACGCCTTGAACACCCTCAACAGCTAATAGACCAGATACAATACCACAACCCAAATGGACGTGGTGAATATCTACCAGCAGCCGAATATAGTTACGTAACACAGGTCGATGGACGTGGTGTCTATTCATTCTGCATGTGCCCAGGTGGATTTATTGTACCTGCCGCATCAGCCGCAGGTGAATTAGTGGTAAATGGTATGTCACCAGCTAATCGTGGTACATATTGGGCAAACTCAGGAATGGTAGTCGAAGTAACACCTGAGGATATCACCAACCATGACGACAAAGGTGTGCTAAAGATGATGGCATTCCAACAGGAACTAGAGCAAACAGCCTACTGCCAAGCAGGCAACACCCTATGTGCAGGCGCGCAACGCATGTTAGACTTCGTACAACGTAAACCATCCAAACTAATCCCACCTAGCTCTTATGCAGCAGGGGTACAGCCATCGCGCTTAGATCAATGGTTACCACCATTTATATCAAACCGTTTACGTCAAGGATTTATCGCATTTGACCGCAAATCACGAGGATTCCTAACCAACCAAGCTATTATGATAGGTGTAGAAACACGCACCTCATCACCTGTACGCATCCCACGTGATCGCGAAACCCTAACCCACACAACCATCACCAACCTATACCCATGTGGTGAGGGAGCAGGTTACGCAGGAGGAATAGTCTCAGCCGCCATCGACGGAGAACGCTGCGCCGAAGCCCTAGCCGCCACCCTACATAAATAACCACTACACCGAACTAAGCGCACCCACTCCATGTTAATACTGTAATTAAACCAAATAAACAGTATTAATATGGAAACAGAAAACTATTCAATGCCACGCATTGGGGATAAAGCACCTGAATTTAGTGCAGTAACTACACAGGGACGAGTTATTTTCCCATCTGACTATGCAGGGAAATGGAAAATTCTATTTAGTCATCCTTCAGATTTTACACCCGTATGTACCTCTGAGTTTATCACATTTGCATCTATGCAGGAGGATTTCGATAAACTAAATTGTCAATTAGTAGGACTTTCGGTCGATGGATTATTTAGCCATATCGCATGGCTACGCACCATTAAGGAGAAGATAGAATTTCGTGGAATGCAGAATGTCGAAGTAACATTCCCACTAATTGAGGATATCACCATGGAGATAGCCCAAAAATATGGGATGATACAACCGAGTGAAAGCACTACCAAGGCTGTCCGAGCCGTATTCTTTATAGACACAGAAGATACAATACGCGCCATAATTTATTACCCACTATCACTAGGTCGTAACTTTAGGGAGATTAAACGCGTACTAATAGGGCTACAAACAACTGATATTTTCCATGTATCATTACCAGCCGACTGGGTACCTGGTGAGGAGGTAATAGTTCCATCCGCAACCACATTCCCAAAAGCTGAGGAGCGAATACAACACCCTAAAGACTCAGAAGGGGTAACCTGCCACGACTGGTTCTTCTGCACCAAACCTCTACCCAAAGATGATATCAAAAGCGCAATAAAGGAACGCAACAAGAAATAAACTAGGATGAGTAATAAATCACCAATAACGAGATTTATTACTCATCACTATTTTTACTTAACAATCCTACAATCTCAGCAATAACCTTATATGAATCCACTGATGACAAATAACAATCAGTTAAGAATATTGCAAACAGAATCATCCTGCCATCAGGAAAGAGTAACACCCCAACATTATTATTAGCCGCAATCACACCATCAGCACCAACACCTGAATACCCTGATTTATGCCACACCACAATATCATCTGTAAGTAAACTTCTAACATTATGTCCAGCACTAGCAGTCATAACCTCTCGCATAAAATCATTAGTATCCTCCTCTAATAGCTCACCATCTATCCATTTTTTCAGCAACTCAATCATTGCCACAGGTGTAGTGTAATTATCAAACTGTAAGCTCCAATCTCTCTTTAGTTCACGTTCACTATTACATACCACAATATCAGTACAACCTAAATCTATAAGATAATTATTAACCATTCCCGCACCACCTAGCAAATTTAATAGCATATCACAGCCATTATTATCACTCAATCCTACCACATACCTAATCAGTTCTGATAACTCCATAGTCACCCCATTAGGAAACTCTTCACGAATTGGTGACCAAGTATCCTCTAATAGCCACTCCTTAGTAATCTCAATGCTATCAGTAAGTGAGTAAACTCCCCTATCCACAGCATCTAACATAGCTAAACCAATAGGAAATTTATAAACGCTCTGCATCGGAAATTGCCCTTGACCATTAATTGAATAGATATCATTTGAGCCATATTCACACAGAGCCAACCCTAAGGTAGCACCCTTGACATCAATAAAACCAAAACGCTCCTCAGCAATAGAAGCCAAGCAACATAATTGAATAATAATACCTAATAGATATAATCTCACAACACTAAAATTAATCAACTAATTTCTGACGTTCATAATACTTAGCAGATATCAATTGGAAATATGCTGAACCCAACAGAATTAATGACGCACAAACCACTAATAGCGTAGTGAAATCTAAATACTCAATAATCACACCACCCATTACAATACCTGCACCTATACCTAAATCAAAGAATGTATAGAAAGTAGCATTAGCAGTGCCACGTCTATTATTTGGCGCAAGATTAACTAACATCGATTGAAAAGCTGGTGTAATACAACCAAAGCCAATACCAATAGATAAAGCACCCACAAAGAATAACCACTCAGCATTACAATACGCAAGGGTGAAATACCCTGCTACACTAAGTAATGAACCAAATAATATTACTAAAACCACCTTACCAGCATTAATAGCCTTAGCAGATAGCAACCTAGATATTACTACCCCAACAGCAAAAATTATAAAGAAGAGACTAGGATTACACTCAAATGAACTATTTACACAATACAACCCAACAAAGTTAGATATTGTACCATAGCCATACCCCACTAAAAACAGTAGCAGTACGCAAGGCAATGCACGTATCAGTATAAACCTATCCCATGATAACGCCTCTTTAGGTTCATCTACTTTTGGTTTATTTAATTTAGGAGCTGATATTGGCAATATTGAGAGAACACCCACGCAAGCAATTGCAAATGAGAATAAGAAAATCTGATTAAACTCATAATGCGCATATAACCAGAAACCAGTCAATGGACCTAATGACTGTGCAAATGTATTTCCTAGACCGAAATATCCAATACCCTCACCTCGCCTTTTAGCAGGCATTACATCAA
>JAWXTT010000108.1:0-7321 GCA_044433325.1 Bacteroidales bacterium | reverse complement strand
ATCAGCAGTTGTCTTATCACCTTTATCATCCTGTTCAGCATCAACCTCTACCTCTTTAGGTTTAGTTTCCTCAACAAAATCCACTGCATTACGGAATGAACGTTCATTATCCTCAGGCATAGGTCTAACCTTAGCAAACTTAACAAAATCAGCAATCTCCAATATCTGTTGCATATTTTTGTTTACAACCTTAGTTTCCTCATTACTCTTTAATATCTTAATAATCTGAGTAGATGTCATCTCCATCGCATAAATTCCAAATCTACGTTCGAGGTAACTACGTAAGATATCAGTCAATATAGTGTAATACTCCTTATCGCGACCAGCTTGCCATAATTGTTGATCTTTTAATGAATTAAGATTCATTATAGCCTCATCATAAGGTGGTATTACCACAACAGGTTTAGCTGCTTCAATAACGATACGTTTACGTAAATATAACCATAAACCGATAGCTATGAGCAATAGAATAATCAGATATATATACCAATATTTATAGATACTAGGGAAATAGTCAAATAGATTAAACCTAGGAGCTACAACCCCCTTATAATCATATACAGTGGTCATAGAATCAACTGATACAGGCAATACTTTAAGCACCAAATTATTAGATTCAAAAGTATCACGACCAACCACATATTTAAATGGTGGAATTAAATATAATCCTGAATCAAATGACTGTACATATAACTCTCTATCAATCTGCATCCTTGCATTACTAATAGTTATAGTATCAGCTGAATTTAGCTCTTCAGATAACTCAATAGTATCAGTCATTAATTTATTATTAGGGATAAGTAGCAAACCATTATCATCAACATTCTGAACAATCTCTAAATGCAATTTTGACATATTCCCCATTAATATTGCAGCGGAATCTAATGTTGCCTTAATAGTTATATCATCTCTGCGCTGTGCTGACAAACCAACACTTGAGGCAATATATACTATTAACAATATTAATATTCTTATTGAACTGTTTTTCATATCTACATTAAATTTATCTAACACCACGTTTCTTAAATAATCCCATAAGAGCCTTAACATAATCCTCATCAGTAGCCACTGATGCTAAATCTACTTTACAACGTTGAAGGGTTTGGGTCATTATTTGTTGTCTATCATACCACCATTTATTAAAAACTCCACGCACCTCTTTTGATGATGAGTTTACCCATCTTTCACAGTTACGTTCAGCATCGTATAATCTTACTAAACCAACATCTGGCAATTGCGTTTCACGCTTATCATATACCTGTATAGCGGTCAAATCATGTTTACGACCAGCCACTGATAGTGGTTTATAGTAATCATTAGAATCAATAAAGTCCGATATCAAGAATGTTGTACATCTTTTTTTGATAGCATCAGTAAGATATTTTAATGCTACACCTATATTAGTACCTTTACTTTCAGGTTGAAAATCAATCAACTCACGAATTATCAATAAAATATGCTTTTTACCTTTTTTAGGGGGTATAAATTTCTCTATTTTATCTGAAAAGAATATCACCCCAATTTTATCATTATTCTGTATAGCTGAAAAAGCAATAGTTGCAGCAATTTCAGCAATCATATCCTGTTTACTTACCCCTACTGCACCAAAAGCCTTACTACCCGAAACATCTATCATTAACATCACTGTAAGTTCACGCTCCTCCTCATATACCTTAATATATGGGTGATTATGTCTAGCAGTCACATTCCAGTCGATATCACGAATATCATCGCCGTAATGGTACTCTCTAACCTCTGAAAAGGTCATACCACGCCCTTTGAAAGCAGAGTGATACTCCCCCGCAAAGATATTTTGCGAAAGCCCCTTGGTTTTTATTTCGATTTGCCGAACCCTCTTTAAAAGCTCAGTTGCATCCATAGTAATTTATTTATATAGTTTATAATAGCCACAACACCAATAGTTTTATATAAGGGTATCGTCCAAACACATAACCATTACTCAACTATGGTACAGGAATCTTATCTAATATCTCACTAATTATCTCCTCAGCGTCAATATTATTTGCTTCCGCTTCATAAGATAATCCGATACGGTGACGAAGTACATCATGAGCAACAGCACGAATATCCTCAGGGATAACATATCCACGACCTTTAAGGAAAGCATAAGCTCTAGCAGCTAATGCTAAGTTAATTGAAGCACGTGGCGAAGCACCAAAAGAGATAATACTTGAGAGATGTTTCATATCATAATCTTCAGGGAAACGAGTAGCAAACACTATATCAACGATATAACGTTCAATCTTCTCATCTATATAAATTTTCTTAACAATCTCACGAGTTTCTAAAATCTCCTCAGGGGTAATCAATGGAATAACATCTTGGTAATCACCAGTAATATGTTGTCTTACAATTAATTTTTCCTCCTCTTTCTTAGGGTAATTAATTATCACCTTCATTAAGAACCTATCCACCTGTGCTTCAGGCAATGGATAAGTACCCTCCTGTTCAATAGGATTCTGAGTTGCCATTACTAGGAATGGTTTATCTAACAAGAACGTTTCATCACCAATAGTTACTTGACGCTCCTGCATAGCCTCTAGCAATGCACTTTGTACTTTAGCAGGGGCGCGATTAATCTCGTCAGCTAATACGAAGTTAGCAAAGATAGGACCCTTTTTAACCTCAAATGCTTCTCTCTTAACGCTATAAACCATAGTACCAATTACATCAGCTGGTAACAAGTCAGGCGTAAACTGTATCCTGCTATACTTAGCATCAATAATAGATGCTAATGTCTTTATAGCTAATGTTTTTGCTAAACCTGGCACACCCTCTAAAAGAATATGTCCATTTGCTAGTAGTGCAATCAGCAGAGAATCCACTAAATGCTTCTGACCAACTATCACCTGATCCATCCCCTTGGTGATTAGTGTAACGAAGTTGCTTTTCGTAGCAATCAATTCATTAAGCTCTCTAATGTTAACTGTCTCGCTCATAAATGATTAATATTAAATTTATGTTATTATTTTAATCTTGAAATTTTTTCAAAGTTATATTTACATTACAAAAATAGAAATTATATCTTAAATAACAGACAAACTAGCGTTAATATCCCATATTTTAAGTTAATTTGTTAAAACAAGATATGATTAACACACCTCATGAATAAAACAAATTGTGAGATGATAAGTTATAAAAACAAGATTAATTATCTATAAGAACTAAGATTAGGCATAAAAGCATCGGGAATATGCTCAATCTCATACTCACCATCTACCCCCATCATAACTACTACTAAATCAAACTGAACAGGGTGTGGCAAATCATATTGGTGAATATAAACATTAGCTGCACGCGTAAGATTGTTTATCTTTTTCTTATCAATTAACTCCTCTTCAAAATCTGTTGTTCTAGTCTTGACCTCAACAAATATCAACATATTATTAGCTTGAGCTATTATATCTAACTCAACATTGGAGAATCTCCAATTTCTATCCCTAATTATATATCCTAATTTAACTAAGTATTCAACTGCCAGATTCTCCCCCTCTTCACCAATTATATTGTGTCTAGCCATAACTTTACTATAAAAAAAGGTGACCTTAAAAAAAGCCACCTAATATATTTCTTATCTCCACATCATTACACCTTATACCCTTAACCTACGAACGAAGCATATCCATAAATTGTCTCACCAAATCATTATTGGTAGCAAACTCACCTGAATACTCTATTGTAGTGGTTGTACTTAGCTGTTTCTCCACACCACGCATCTTCATACACATATGACCAGCTTCGCATATAACTATTACCCCTTTTGATGTTAGGTATTTTGTTACGGAATCGCAAATCTCCTTAGTCTTCTTCTCCTGCACTTGAAGTCTATGTGCAAAAACATCTACTATTCTTGCCAATTTACTCAATCCTATAATCTTACCATCTGGAATATAACCAATAGATACCTTTCCATAAAATGGCAATATATGGTGTTCACAAACTGAATAGAACTCAATATCCTTAACGATTATAATATTTTTACTATCGTGCGTAAATGTTGCTTGTTTAATTATTTGCTCGGCTGATTGATTATACCCTCTAACAATATCAAGTAGTGCTTTAGCTGCACGAGTAGGAGTTTTCTTTAACCCCTCCCTTTCAGCATCTTCACCTATTAATGTCAAGATAGATTTATAATGCTCTGCAATCTTTGCAACTAACTCTATCTCCTCAACGTTCATATTTTTATTACTTTCAATCATTATAATGTGTCTGTTATATAATCTTTAACCAGCCTTACCTCATTAGCAAATGAAGGAAACTCCTTTTGGATTTGCATCATGTATAACATTGCCTCCTCCTTAATTTTGAAATCACCTACCCTTAGTCTCCAATAAGGTGAACTAAAAGTCAGATAGGTTAAATATTCAGGGTACTTTGTTAATAATTGACGCTCACGCTCCTCAGCCCCTTTTTTACCTGAGACTTGATTATTATTAGAGTAAATCTGAATTCTATACCCTACTGTTTTATTTTTATTGTAACTATCTCTATCAATACTTAGCCCAACTATCTCACTATCCGAAACAGTATCAGCCTCAACTTTATTCAATCTTTCATTCAGTGCTATTGGTTGATAGAAACTTATTTGTCCTGTTGATTTATTCTCAATTTCATCAGCAATA
The DNA here is from genome assembly GCA_044433325.1 of Bacteroidales bacterium. GTDB lineage: Bacteria > Bacteroidota > Bacteroidia > Bacteroidales > Muribaculaceae > HGM05232. The sequence goes on along the minus strand of JAWXTT010000108.1, from coordinate 2,675 downwards.
GTATATACAACCTTATCACTAACCTCCTCAGCTGAAGCTGAAAAAGTTAATACATTTATAAATAGCAATATTACTAAAACCTTTAATTCTATACGCATAAATCTTATACTATTACCTTTTAAAAAAAGAATATGGCTACAAAATTAATAAAAATCATTTTTGTAGCCATATATTTCATGCAAATTCTTTCATTATCACCCCTAATAAGGGATAATTAATCCTGAATTAATCTATGGGGAGTTCAATAAACTGATTTATCAATATTTAAGATGAAACAGTTCTCTTTCTCCCATTTATTATTTGTTATTATTTTTTACGGGTCAGTTTTTAGAACTCCCCCTATTATTTGAATGCTTTGATGATAGCAACGAAAGAATCAGCTTTCAATGCAGCACCACCAATAAGACCACCGTCAACGTTAGGTTTAGAGAATAAAGCCTCAGCGTTAGTTGGGTTACAGCTACCACCATAAAGGATAGATGTATCTTCAGCAACCTCTTTACCATACTTTGCTTCAACTAAGCTACGGATATAAGCGTGAATCTCTTCTGCTTGATCATCAGTTGCTGTAACACCTGTACCGATAGCCCATACTGGTTCATAAGCAAGAACTATTTTACCGAAATCTTCAGCTGAAAGATCAAATAATGACTCTTCGATTTGTTTCTTAACTACATCAAAGTAAGTACCATTATCTCTTTGTTCTAATACTTCACCAATACAGAAGATAGGAAGTAGGTTGTTTTCTAAAGCTAAAAGAGTTTTATCTTTAAGGATAGCTTCATTTTCACCATAAAATTGACGTCTTTCAGAGTGACCTAAAATTACATACTCAGCACCAGTTGAAGCAACCATGCTAGCAGAAACTTCACCTGTATAAGCACCAGCTTTTTTATCAGCACAATTTTCAGCACTTAATTTAACTTTGCAGTTATCAATCTCAGCTGCAACTGAAGTTAGGTGAGTAAAAGGTACACCAACGATAGCTTGGCAGTTTGGAGTAAAATCTTTTAATAATTCGCTAACACCCTTAGCTAGTTCTACACCCTCAGCAACTGTAGTATTCATTTTCCAGTTACCTGCAACAATGTTTTTTCTCATTTTAGTTTCGTTTTAAGGGGAGTTCTATAAACTGATTTAACAGTTGATTCTCTCCCATTTGTTATTTATTAAAATTTTTACGGGTCAGTTTTTAGAACTTCCCTTAATATAAATGAATTTATTTTGTTTTAATTTTCCTCTTGCAAAGGTATATCTTTATTTTCTTTTTTACTAGATATATAGGGTCTAATTTTCCATAACAGATGCGTCCTATTCATAATTAGTAATAAAAGTAGTGATAATAGGTAACCCCATGTTAATCGGGATAATCTCCCCTCGCTCTCTATTGAGTTAATCTCCGATAGGAAACTAACCTCGTAATCATCCTGTAAATATAACAATCCAGATATCGCCTGCATAGTTCTACGCCATTTAAGCACACCATCTGATAAATAAACAATAGCAGGATTCCCTCTAGCTATCTGTTTCAATACTGAATCATCTAACTTATAAACAGGATATCTAGCTAACGATATCTCGTACCAATGCTCTATATCTCTATCATTTGCTGAGACTAAAGCAATTACATTAATACCTCTGGATTGAGCATATTCATTAATTTCATTAATAGTATATGTATATGGAATATCAATATCATTCATCTCAGGGAAAAGCAAAATAATCTGATCTCCCTCCATAATCAACACATCTTCAGTAACTTCAATATCACCATCATAGATATGTAAATCTGGTTTATAGGATAACTCTACTCCATCACTCACTTGCACTCTATCAACATATTCCCAACTATCATCAGGTAAATTATCTAAATCAAATTGAGAGGTCTCACCATCTTTGCTATATATGAATTTAAACTCAATATTCACTCCATCTACCATCTGATTAACTAATGGTTCACCAACCTTAAATGGTCTAAAGTTAATTAATGGTTGGTATGAATACCCCAATATCGAAATCCACAATATATATATAAATGACATTAAAGCTATCACCCAATGAACCGAGTGTCCATATATATTACCAATGGATCTATTATTAAATAGTAGATAGATAGCACCAATAGTAATTACAATATTTTTCCAGAATGTAGCACTATTACTAATTACCCACAAATCCCCAAAGCATCCGCAATCCGCAACTGCATTAGTTATCATTAAATATCGTGACAAAGGTAACATTACTACCATCACCAAAATTATCATCAATGGAGTAATACGTCTATAACAACCTAATATTGTTGAAACACCTAATATAAACTCCAATGTAGCCAATGAAACAGTGATGAGAAACAACAAGTTTTCAAGATAGTTTAGCCCAAACAGCTGAATATACTCCTCTAACTTATATATTGTACCCCAAGGGTCAATCCCTTTAGTAAAACCTGAAAAGATAAATAAAGCCCCAATAGCAATTCTAAGAATCACTACTAGGTAAGGCGCAATTATCTGATTACACCTATTTAGCTTACCGCCCCCCTCTTTTTTACTCTCTACCATTGCTTAATCCTCTGGGAAATTCAATTTTATTAATGCAAATAGAGCATAATTAATCATATCCATATAATTAGCATCTACCCCCTCAGAAACGACTGTTTCACCATTATTGTTTTCAAT
>JAWXTT010000107.1:0-7419 GCA_044433325.1 Bacteroidales bacterium | reverse complement strand
ATACACTGCTATTGGTATCCCTCAAGAATGGGTTGCTTTGGTACAGAAAGCTGGTTACGTAACAGTTGATTCTATTAGTGATTTAGTCGCGGCTAAATTACACCAAACTATATGCGGATTAAACAAAAAACATAAACTAGAGCTAAAAAATCCTACTATCGACGAGGTAGCAACATGGATTGAGGGTTCTAAAAAATAAATACGTTATGTCATCAACTACATTTCCAGGTAAAATAGCTGTTATGGGGGGTGGTAGCTGGGCTACTGCACTATCTAAATTATTGCTAAATAATTGTAGTGAAATAATCTGGTATATGCGTCGCGAAGATAGGATTGAGGATTTTAAACGTTTAAAACGTAATCCTGTTTATCTGAGTGATATAGAGTTTGATACCTCTAAAATCAGATTCTCCTCTGATATTAACAAAGTATGTGAGGAGGCTGATACATTGCTATTGGCTATGCCATCTCCATATATAAAGGAGCATTTAAAGAAAATAAATATAGATATTAGTAAAAAGTATATAGTATCAGCCGTTAAGGGTATCGTTCCAGATGAAAACATGATAGTATCTAACTACATGAACCTAAAATATAATATCCCAAAGGATAATATGTTAGTCATAGGTGGACCATGTCATGCTGAGGAGGTCGCATTAGAACGTTTATCGTATCTAACTATCGGTGCATATAAGATGGGATTGGCTGAGTCATTCTCACAATGCTTATCTGGGAAAACGATGCGCACCATCCTTTCAACAGATGTAGAGGGTATCGAGTATGGTGCTGTACTGAAAAATGTTTATGCAATAGCAGCAGGTATAGTACATGGTTTAAAGATTGGAGATAATCTATTGGCTATGCTACTATCTAATGCATTGCGTGAGATGGCACGGTTTATAAATGCTATTAATGATTGCCCTCGTAACATATCAGCATCGGTATATCTAGGTGATTTACTAGTAACCTCTTACTCTAGGTTTAGTCGCAACCATAATTTTGGGGCAATGATTGGCAAGGGCTACTCAGTCAAAGCGGCTATGATGGAGATGGAGATGGTTGCCGAAGGATATTACGGAGCAAAATGTATGCAGGAGATAAACCAACATTATAAAGTAAATATGCCTATATTAAATGGCGTATATAAGATACTTTACAACCGAGCGTCTGCTGAGAAAGCTATCCGTGAGATGGGTGAATCATTCAAATAAGAGAATCAAATCAATCCAAAATAAAAGTAAAACAAATGGAATCTATTAAAATTAGTACAGAAAACGCACTTAAAGGAGCTTGTCCAGCTAAATTGGATGCTCTACGTGCTGCATCAGCTGATGCTTTAAAGAAATTATATGACGGAACTGGCAAAGGGAACGATTTCCTAGGTTGGGTTAACCTACCTAGCGCAACCCCTGAGAGTGAATTGGATGACATCATAGCTTCTGCACAAAAATTACGTAGCAAATGTGAATATGTAGTTGCAATAGGTATTGGTGGTAGTTACTTAGGGTCTAAAGCTGTAATTGATGCTCTTAATGATAGTTTTGCAGCTTATAAGGGTAAGGGTGAGAATCCTCATATCCTATTTGCAGGACAAAATATTGGTGAAGATTATACTTACGAGCTACAATCACTACTTGCGGGTAAAGAGTTTGGTATCGTAGTAATATCTAAATCAGGTACAACTACTGAGCCTGCTATCACATTCCGTATTCTTAAAGAGATGCTAGAAGCGCAAGTTGGCGAAGCTGAAGCAGCTGAACGTATCATAGCAATCACTGATGCTAAACGTGGCGCATTACGCAAACTAGCTACTGAGAAGGGTTACAAAACATTTGTTATTGATGATAACGTAGGTGGTCGTTTCTCTGTTCTTTCACCAGTAGGGTTATTACCAATAGCTGTTGCAGGTTATGATATTAAGGCACTGATGAATGGTGCTAAGATGATGCAAGCTGAAACTGCTAAGAGTGGTAACGATAATGTAGCTGAAACTTACGCAATTACTCGTAACGCATTATATAACGAGGGTAAAAAGATTGAAATCCTAGTGAATTACAATCCTAAACTTCACTATTTCGGTGAATGGTGGAAACAACTATATGGTGAGAGTGAAGGTAAAGATGGCAAAGGTATATTCCCAGCTGCTGTTGACAACTCAACAGACTTACACTCAATGGGTCAAATGATTCAAGATGGTGAGCGCACAATCTATGAAACAGTTATTTCTGTAATGGAGCAAAAATATGAAATGTGCATCCCTAGTGACGAGGCTGATTTAGATGGACTGAACTATATAGCAGGTAAACGTATTGACGAAGTTAATAAGATGGCTGAACTAGGAACTAGAATAGCTCATATGGATGGCGGTGTACCTAATCTTGAGATACAATTAGCGTCACTTAATGAATATAACCTAGGTGCTATGATATATTTCTTCGAGATAGCTTGCGGTATTAGTGGTTATATCTTAGGCGTTAACCCATTTGATCAACCAGGTGTTGAGGATTACAAACGTAACATGTTTGCTCTACTTAACAAACCAGGTTACGAAGAAGCTAGCAAAGCTATTGCAGCAAAACTATAATTAGAGAGAATTATATATAAAAATGGCTACCAACCGTCAATGTTGGTAGCCATTTTTACATATCCCAACTGAAGCAACTATAAGATAGTTACTACATTATAGTCCTTGAACTCTATATCAGTTGTAGCCCTTGCGGCTAATGAGCTATCTAAACGAACAGCTTGTTTCAGATTAGAGTAAACCATAGTGTTATTACTAGTTCTAGCTCCTAAAATCGCTGTAATATAATATGTGTTAGCATCAGCTACTGGGATAGCTGCCAATGTACCTCTTGCGGCTACATAATCATTAACTAGTATTTGCGCTAATGCAGCGTTATTACTCTTATTATCACCGAATGCATTTACTGCCGCATTATAATCACCTTTCTGTAAATAATATACACCTAAAGCCTCTTTTACCTCGTCAATTCCTGCTGCTTCCCCAAACTTCTCATTAGCCTTATCATAATCTTCATCAACCATAGCTATCAACCCTAGGTTTAATGCAACCTCAGCTGATTTAGATTTCTTAGCCGCAATATTTAAGTTGTTTTCAGCCAACTTATATTCACCAGCTACATAGTAACACGCACCTAAATTATTATATGCACGATAATCATTAGGATATTGAACTGCTGCTTTAGTATAAATCTCAATCTTTTTATCATTATCTGAAACTATTGATGCTGCATATAATAATTCATCAACTGTTAATGCTTCTGGCTCAGTTTCAACTGCTGCTAATAGCTCTTCATCACTCTTACCGATTATGCTAATAGTTGCTGTCAATCGTGATTTACGTAATTTAGGCAATACATCCTCAGCTAATTGCTCAAATACTGATGATAGATTGCGAATCTCCTTTTCACGTTGCTCTGGATCTTTATACATTGATAGTACACTTAGTATAAGATTCTTATCTTGAATATCACTAGCTGCAACTAGGATTTGAAAACCCTCCCAGTCTTGAGGTGTAAATTGCGAGAATACACCACCAATATCTGTAATATCGTTATTTTTTAATTCACGTTCAAGATACTCTTTAGTACTTTGTTCACGCCCCTCAGCAATTTTAGTATTAACCTTAACACCCCCCTCAGGTGAAGCGTATGAAGAAACATTTATTAATTCAACCTCCCTAGTATCATCATCCTGAGCTGCTTTGATAACTGACTTTAGTTTATTCATCTCAGCAGTATTAGTTTCACTACCTCTAACGGTAGTCTGATTTACTAAGAACTGAATATCTGCTTGATACTCTTCATTAATAATGCGTTGAAATTTATCAACCGCAATAGCTGGAGTGATAGAAGCAACGCTAACCATTGTAGATGTGGCATTTACACCCTCACCTATCTTAACGCGTGGCAAAGTATAACTTTTATCCTTTTGCGTAACGATAAAGTCTAAAACTAAATCACTTTTAGCCATAGCATCATAATATAGAAATGATGCAGGTATAGTCAATGCTCCACCATATTCATAACTAATTACAGGGTTATTACCTCTAATCTTCTCTCCTTGCATTTTGTATGGATTCGATGACACCTCATCACCCTCTGAGTTTACTAATACAGGAACAATCTCTAACTCAGCATCTTTTACAAAGAATTTAGCTGGAATATTAGCAGTTACTTTCGCTGGCACTGCACCTGCAACGGCTGTTAATGGAGCAGGATTACTAACAAAATAATCTGATGATAATTCAGCCATTTTTTTACTACAACTACTAAAAAGCATAGATGAACCTAATGCTAATGATAAAAACAATCTTCTATCCATGGTCAATAATATAATTTAATTGATTGATATTGGTGTATTCCTAAAAAAGAATTTAATGAACAAATATAACACTTTTATTATATTAATACTAATATCTATAAAATATTTTAAGAGTATTATTACACCTTTACGTACCTGTTGATACTAAAAAAATTCATACCTTTGCACCTTGATAATAATAATAGTAAATACTAATATATAAATATAATGGCTCTTAAATGTGGTATTGTAGGACTTCCTAATGTGGGTAAGTCAACTCTATTCAATTCGCTAAGTAACGCTAAGGCGCAATCTGCTAACTTTCCGTTCTGCACAATCGAACCTAATGTGGGTGTGATAACTGTTCCAGATAATAGATTAAACAAATTAGCTGAGATTATTAACCCTCAACGTATAGTACCAACTACTGTTGAGATAGTGGATATTGCAGGTTTAGTAAAGGGTGCTTCAAAGGGTGAAGGGTTAGGTAATAAGTTCCTAGCTAATATACGTGAAACGGATGCTATCCTACATGTATTACGTTGTTTTGAGGATGAGAATATCACTCACGTTGATGGCTCGGTTGATCCAGTTCGTGATAAGGAGATTATTGATTATGAACTACAACTAAAGGATCTTGAAACTATTGATAGCCGCATAGCTAAGGTACAAAAACAAGCACAAACTGGAGGTGACAAGGCGGCTAAGATGCAATACGAGGTATTACGTCAATACAAAGAGGCTATTGAACAGGGCAAGTCAGCTCGCACGGTAACATTTGAGACTAAGGATGAAGCTAAGTTTGCACATGAACTATTCCTATTGACTAATAAGCCTGTAATGTATGTGTGTAATGTGGATGAATCAGCCGCTGTAAATGGCAACAAGTTTGTTGAACAGGTGCGCGAAGCTATCAAAGAGGAGGATGCTGAATTAATAATAATTGCAGCGCAAACGGAGGCTGAAATTGCTGAGTTTGATACTTATGATGAGCGTCAAATGTTCCTTAATGAGATAGGATTAGAGGAATCGGGTGTGTCACGTCTAATACGTCAAGCATATTCGCTTCTTAACCTTGAAACATATATGACTGCTGGTGTTCAGGAGGTGCGTGCATGGACTTACTTAAAAGGTAGTAAAGCTCCACAATGTGCAGGTGTAATACATACTGACTTTGAGAAGGGTTTTATTCGCGCTGAAGTTATTAAATATGATGATTTCATCAATTTAGGAGGAGAGGCTGCATGTAAGGAGGCTGGTAAGATGAGCGTCGAGGGTAAGGAGTATGTCGTTCAGGATGGTGATATTATGCACTTCCGCTTTAATGTATAAGCTATAACATATATATAGAACATAATAAAGGCTAGCTTCAATGGATGAGCTAGCCTTTATTATGGGGACTTCTAATATCTATTCGGTCTTTGCACCATAACCGTAGCCGTAACCTGACGATAGCTTAGGATCGCTACCATTAAGGACTAATGAAACATTACTTAATTGACCGCGACCAACCACATTATTAAGATACTTAATATTAGATTTAGTTGTACGACCTGCACGTGTTACATAAACTAATGTATCAGCAAATCTAGATAATGAGAATGTATCACTAACCATAGCTATTGGAGCTGAGTCTATAATTACATAATCATACATCTCACGTAATGATGTGAATAACTCTTCAACTCTATTAGATAATAATAGTTCAGATGGATTAGGTGGAATTGGTCCTGCTACTACTATATCTAACCCTTTAACCTCACTATGTTGAATAAGTTGGTTAACATTAACACTATCCTGCGATAGGAATGTTGTCACGCCTGGTTGAGGTTTCAATGATAGATATTCGGCAATTTTAGGGCTACGGATATCCATACCTACTAATACTACCTTTTTATCTAACAATGCAAATGAGGATGCTAAGTTAGCACTCACAAAGGTTTTACCCTCACCACTTACTGATGATGTTACCAGAATCACCTTATTACGATTAGATGATAACATAAATTGAATATTATTTCTAATCAAACGGAATAGTTCAACAATTGAACTTGTTTTACCCGCCTTAACAACCAATGCATCAGTACCATGATTTATGCATACTTCACCTAATACTGGTATGCTGGAAGCGTATTCTAAATCTTCTATTGTTGTAATCTTATTATTAAGTAATCCCTTAACATATAATATCACTATTGGAATCATTATACCGAAGAATATTGCCATTAATCCAACGAACTCTTTTTTAGGTGCAATAGGTTCATTAAATGCATATGCTTTATCAACAATTAAACCTTTAGGCGTTGTAGCCGCTAGTACCAATTCATTTTCTTCACGTTTCTTTAATAGTAAACTATATAATGCACTCTGTATCTCACGTTGACGATTAAGCTCGATATATTCGCGTTCTTGCGTTGGTATTACACCTAACTTACTGTTAGAGTCATCCATCTTTTTACGTAATTCACGCAATCTTATTCCCATACTATCCTTAGATTTACCTATGGATATTAATATATTAGATCTTAGTGCATCTATCTGAGTATCCAACGATATTAGTCTAATATTATTAGGTTTAGCATCACTTGCTAAATTCATTCTTTCCAGAATCAATGTATTATATACCTCAATACCCTCACTTGATGTTGGGATATCTGCATTAAATGGAACTAATGAGGTATTATTTTCAGGATTATTCAGAAATTGATCTATCATCTCTAGTATGGCGTATTGTGTTTCAGTCTCTGACAACAATAACTCTAACTCACCCTTTACTGTCATTAGGTATGTTGCTTCAGCCTGTAGATTGATAAAGTCACGATCCTTCTTATACCCTTCAATTGCTTGCTCTGACTTAGATAAATCAGCGTAAATAATATCTAAACGCTCAGTGATAAATTTTGCGGTATTATTACCCATTTCGTTTTTCTCATTCTCACCACGAATATTATATAGTTCGACTATTTTATTTAGGATATCCTTACCGCGCTTTATGTTAGTCTCCTCTATATATAGAGCTATACCATTTGATTTTTTTGAAATAGTAAAGATTGATAATAGTTGGCTTAATGATTCAGCTTTTATACTATTACC
>JAWXTT010000106.1:0-7473 GCA_044433325.1 Bacteroidales bacterium | reverse complement strand
CTAGAGGCTCCATAATAGGTGTACATAGCTCCCCTAATTGTCTTGAATATGAGTGCGGCTCTGGTTCATTCTCAGAAGCTCGTGGGAAATAGTCTAAAAACCATATCACTATTGATGCTACAAGAATAATACCACCCATTTTTTTAAGATATTGCCAACTCTTCTCCCACATGTGGATAAGAATTGATAATCTGGTAGGAATACGATATGGTGGCAACTCCATAACAAATGGAGTATCATCCTTTTGAAATATAAATCTACGTAATATCCTAGCAGTTATAATAGCTATAATAATACCTAGCAGATATATGGCAAATAGCATTGTCCCTGAATATTTAGAGAAAAAGATACCTACAAATAACAGATACACAGGCAATCTAGCTCCACACGATATAAAGGGATTGATAAATATGGTAATCAAACGACTGCTTCTACTCTCAATAGTTCTAGTAGCCATAATAGCTGGTACATTACACCCAAAACCCATTAACAATGGGATAAATGATTTACCATGTAACCCCATCTGGTGCATTAACTTATCCATTATAAAGGCTGCCCGCGCCATATATCCTGAATCCTCCATTACGGAGATAAATAGATATAGTATAACTATATTAGGTAGGAACACTATTACTCCACCTACTCCACCAATTATACCATCTACAATTAAATCTTTAAACATTCCATCACTCATAACTGAGCTAACCCCTTTAGATATTAACTCAACCAATAGTTCAATCCACTCCATAGGGTATGCTCCTAGTACAAATGTAGTTTGAAACATTGCCCACATAATAAATAGGAATATAGGAAATCCTAAAAATTTATGCGTTACAAAAGCATCAATAGTCTGTGTAGTTTGTTTCCTCTCCTTAGCACTAGGCTGTAAGGTTTCCTTTAATGCTCCTGCTATAAAACCATACTTCTGGTCTGAGATAGCAGTTTCAATAGGCTCTTCAAAGGTACGTTCAATCTTAGCAACCTCTTGGTTTCTGAGTTTATTCCACTGTTCATATTCAGTGGTTTCTGACAAAATATTCTCAATACGCTTATCTCCCTCTAACATCTTTATAGCTAGATAACGGGCTGAATAACGCACGCTAATATCCTTATCTTTTTTCAGCTCAACCTTTACGGTATCGATTGATTTCTCTATATCTGCTCCATGGTTAACATGTATATGACGTGTATAACTGTTTCTGTTCTCAAAGACCTCAACAACAGTATTAAACAGAGCATCAAAGCCATCCCCCCTACGTGAGTCTGTTGGAATTATAGGCACACCTAATAATGAACCTAACGTTTCATAGTCTAGTTTAGCACCACTTGCCTCTAGCTCATCATACATATTCAGAGCTATAACCATAGGGATATCCATATCTATCAACTCAGTTGTTAGATATAGGTTACGCTCTAAGTTAGATGCTGCGACAACATTGATTATTACATCTGGTTTACTGTCAACTATATGCTTACGCACATAAACCTCTTCTGGGGTATATGCTGATAACGCGTAAGTACCTGGTAGGTCATAAATAACAAACTTATAACCATTATATTTAAATGCTCCACGTTGTGCATCAACGGTAACACCACTGTAATTACCAACATGCTCATGACGACTAGCCGCCTTGTTAAATAGAGATGTCTTTCCACAGTTAGGATTACCTACTAATGCGATATTAATTATGCGACCTCTATTAACTTCGGTATCAGTACGTAACTCTTCAATAGTCGATAACTGTACCAACTCAGGCTGCAACTCTTCAATCTTGAGACTACTATCATTAGGTATAACCTCTACCATAGTTGCCTCACTATGACGCAGTGACACCTCGTACCCCATTACTTTATAGATAATAGGATCTTTAAGTGGTGCATTATGAATGGCGGTTACCTCCTTACCACGAATGAAACCCATCTCGACGACGCGTTTACGAAACGCACCATACCCCATCACCTTAGCAATAGTAGCAGATTCACCCGTTTTAAGTTCCGATAATAGCATATTTATTGACGTTGTTATTTTATTAGATTATCTGCTAGTTGGTTTAACATCGCTTCATCACTAGCTTTATATGTTGAACGAATTGTAATAACTGGATCAATGATAGTTATACCCTTCATGGTTTCCAACAACCCCTTCATAGTCTTTGCGGCTGATGGAGCCCATGAACCATTTTCAATAATTGCCACTTTACGATTTTGGAAATTCTTAGCTTTCAGATGGTGTAAGTAATGTTCCATAGCAGGGAACACACTACCATCATAAGATGAAGCAGCAAGCACTAATGTTTCAGAATAGAACGCATCCTCAACAGCTTGCGCCATATCATCACGCGATAGGTCACAAATCTCTACATTCTCTTTACCCTTAGAGGCAAGCACCTTTACTAACTCCTTAGCAACTTCGGCAGTATTTCCATGAATTGAAGCGTAACATATAAGTATGCTATCCTCTTCAGCTTGGTAGCGACTCCATTTATCATACATATCTAAATAATATGCTGAATCACCCAATAGTACAGGACCATGTAGTGGAGCTATATTTTCTATTTCAGTATTAGTCAGTTTCTTCAATAAATTCTGTACACTAATACCATACTTACCAACAATATTATAGTAATAACGTCTAGCCTCACAAGCCCAACCGCCACCATTAGCAACAGTACCGAATTTACCGAAAGCATCCGCACTAAACAGAGTTTTTGTTTCCGTTTCATAAGCCATCATCACCTCAGGCCAATGAATCATCGGAGCCATAATAAATTTCAATGAGTGTTTACCCAGCGATAGAATATCATTCTCCTTAACTAAATAACTTTTATTAGCTAAATCTTCAATATCCATAAATTGAGGTAGCATACTAAAAGTCTTAGTATTTCCAACTAACTGAATAGTCGGGAATAGCTCCAACACCTTAGCGATACCTGCTGAGTGATCAGGTTCCATATGAGTAATAACCAGATAATCAGGAGTACGACCAGCCAAAGCAGCTTGCAAATTAGTCACCCACTCATCCATCTTACGTTTGTCAACCGTATCAAAGATAGCAATCTTATCATCTACTATAACATAAGAGTTATAACTTATACCTTTAGGAACAATATATTGACTTTCAAACAAATCTAAATCATTGTCATCAACACCAATATAAAAAACTGAATCTGAAATATTTTGGTTTATCATATATAAATTTTTAATGTTCCGCAAAGATACCAATTTATTACCCTTTAAACATAAAAAGTTACTACTTTTATTTAAGTAACAAAAGTAATAGTAAAAGTGAGCAACCACAATAGCTATAAATAGTCATCTGCCCCACTAAAAGAGAGCTACATATAGCTATTTCTTGCTAGATAAGTCATTTAAAATATACTCTACTGTATATTTCCCTATTAAATTATACCCTGCTAAATTAGGGTGGCGATCAGAGTACCAACCCTCATATTCACCCAATAAAGCATCTAACTCATTATCATCAGATACGACTTTAGAATATATCTTATTACCCCAAGTGTAATGTACAATTCTAGATTCTAACATACTGTGATACTTAGCTGGAATTTTATCTAAATCCATTTCACGTACTGTTAATGAATTAACACCCTGCTCTTGATTAAACTTATAATATGGTTCAAAGATATCAAATAGTGGCAACTGTTTTTCACTTACCACACTCTTAATCAGGTTATTTATAATCTCAGTATTCCTCTCAGGCATATAGGGGATTACAGTCATTGGCACAAGTTCTGCTTCAGGAAAATCAACAGCAATACGCTCGAATAGATATCTTAAATCTTTAGGGAACTGTCTGCTAATGCTATCTACATCTTGTCCTAATCTATACCAATCATTGATACCGTAACGCACAAATATATAGTCAACATCTCGTTCTATATATGGAGCGACCTCCTCAGCATATCTGTTTGTATTAAATATTGAAGCCGCCGTTTCACCCCCTTTACCTAGATTAATCACCTCAGCAGCAGGCACACCATCTTCACAAGCTAATAGATTAGCTACTATCTGCTCTAAATGAGGACCCTCGGGTTGTGAATTTCTCGGTGTTAACCCCTCAGTAGTGCTATCCCCTATTAATAGGATTAATAACTTTTCATCATCATTAGCATAAGATGATGTAAACGTTAGTAGGAGAAAACATACTCCCACTAGAACTGTTCTTAAATTTGTGTGTTTCATAGTTTTTTTATTAAAATGTTCTTATTCTGGTTTTAATCGTTTTTTTATCTTATAACCTGTAGCGGCTATCATTACCGACACAATAGGTGATATCCAATTAAATATACAATATGGCGCAAAGACTATAGCAGATACGCTCAACACAGTTGACTGTGCCATACTACAACTATTCCATGGTATTAATACCGATGTTACTGTTGCTGAATCCTCTAATGTGCGACTTAACAGACGTGGTTCATAACCCATCTTTTTATAAACAGCCGAAAACATCTTACCAGAAAGGATAATTGATACATACTGGTCAGCAGTAGCCACATTAAGCATTATAGATGTTGATACAGTAGCTGCAACGGTACTAAATGTTGTACGCATCCATTTGACAACTACATTAGTGATAGAGGTAAGCATTCCACTAGCCTGCATAGCTCCTCCAAAACACATTGAACATAATATCAACCATATCGTATTCATCATCCCAGACATACCACGTGTAGCTACTAATTCATTTAAAGCCTCATTTCCAGTTTCAACCGATGTAGCTCCATATAAAGCATTCATAACTCCAGTGAAAAATGTTGTAAATATATTAGTTTTGTTAGTAGCTAAATCTATACACAACTGTGGTTGAAAAACAATAGCCGCAATAGATCCCATAATTACTGCTAAGAATAGTGTTATCAATGGGGCAACCTTTTTAGCTATCAACACAGCAGTTAATAGCGGAACGATAAAAATAATTGGCGATAAGTTATATGTATTGTTCAATGCAACGGTAAATTCAGCAACATCAGTTTCAGCAGTTGAAGTTGTAAAGAAGCCAACTACTAAATAAACAATACACGCAATCAAAATAGATGGTATGGTAGTAATCAATAGGTAACGAATATGTGTAAACAGCTCAGTTCCTGCTGCTCCTGCTGCTAGATTAGTAGTATCAGATAGTGGCGACATCTTATCTCCAAAATAAGCACCTGAGATAATAGCACCTGCAACCCAACCTTCGCTAAAACCTAGCGCACTACCTACCCCCATTAGCGCAACCCCAATAGTAGCACATGTAGTCCATGAACTACCTGTACACAGAGATACTACTGCTGATACTATACAAGCAGTAAATAGAAATATATCTGGGTTAATAATTTTCAATCCATAATATATAAATGATGGAACAACTCCACTCAGCATCCAAATACCTGATAATGCACCAATCAGAAATAACATAATCAGGGCTGAGCTAGCCCCCTTGATATTGATTAATATTGACTCCTCAATATCTGCGAACTTAATTCCATATCTCCACATTGAGATAGCGCAACATACTCCAGCCGCTAACAATAGTACCACCTGAGTAGAACCATCCATAGAGTCAGCACCATACATACTAACATTTATTGATAGCATCACTACCAATATAATAACAACTAAAAACGACACAGTAGCTGAAGGTAATTTTTTCGGATTATTATTCATTATTTATTTAAATTTCAAACTTTAATATATACGTTCTAACTATCCTTACTGTTCAGTAGCAATCATTTTTGGCTCAGTGCGCTTAATCTTATAACCAGTAGCAGCGATTATTAATGATACAATAGGAGATAGCCAGTTAAATATACAATATGGAGCAAAGGTGATAGCAGCTACATTCAGCACAGTTGATTGTGCCATACTACAACTACACCATGGAATCAACACCGAAGTGACAGTCGCTGAATCCTCTAGCGAACGACTCAATAGACGAGGCTCATACCCCTGATCCTTATAAACCGACTTATACATATTACCCGATAATACAATTGATATTACATGGTCGGCTGTTACCGTATTAAATATAATACCTGTTGATAGAGTTGCCCCTACGGTACTAACAGTTGAACGCATACAACGTATAATCACATTAGAGATACTAGTTAACATACCACTACCCTGCATAGCTCCACCAAAACACATAGAACAGATAATCAGCCACACCGTATTCAACATACCACTCATACCACGCGTAGCCACAAGAGGGTTTAACGCCTCACACCCCGTTTCGATAGCTGTTGCACCATACAATGTATTCATAATCCCGCTGAAATATGTTACAAACATATTATTACTCTCAGAGGCAACCATACGGCATAATTCAGGTTGAAAAACCAATGTCGCAATAATACCCATTAAGATAGCAATAAATAATGTTACCAATGTTGATATACGTTTAACAATCATCAAGAAAGTCACAATAGGCACAATAAATAGCCAAACATTGATATTATATGTTGACTTCAACGCCGAAGTAAACCCTGCAATATCCGTAATAGTATTAGACTTAGCAAAGAAGCCGACCAAAAGATACACTAAACAAGCAATCAGTATAGATGGTACAGTAGTAATCAACATATATCTAATATGTACAAAGATATCAGTACCAGCAGTACCAGCCGCCATATTAGTAGTATCTGATAGTGGTGACAACTTATCACCAAAATAAGCACCTGAGATAACCGCCCCAGCAGTCCACCCCTCATGAAAACCTAGTGCATTACCCACACCCATCAGAGCCACACCAATAGTGGCACATGTAGTCCACGAGCTACCAGTAGAGATAGAAACCACCGCAGAAACAATACAAGCAGTCACCAGAAAAACAGAAGGGTTAATAATCTTCAATCCATAATAAATTAGCGACGGAACAACACCACTCAGCATCCATATACTAGATAACGCACCAATAAGTAGTAACATAACCACTACCGAACCAGCACCTCTGATATTAGTCAGCATAGCGTCCTCTAAAGTCTTAAACTTAATACCATAACACATCATCGATACAGCACAGCAAATACCAGTAGCCACAAGCAGAATAACCTGAACCGATCCATTCAACGACTTAACTCCATAAATAGTAACATTAATCGCAATCAAAACCATTAATACGCCTAAAACTGCAAACGACACCCACGCTGAGGGTATTCTCTTAGGTAACTCCATCCTTTAATAAAAATAAATTGTGTAACAACATTAAATGAGCAACCCCCAAATCCCTTCAGAAATTACCCACCACAAAGATACGCCATAAATCCGTGATACACAACTCCCACCCCAACAACAACGAATAATACAAAGCTTAATTAAACAACTATTCAACTCTCATATCACGTTTGAGAGCTGAATAGTTATAGGGGACTTCTTATACCTTTGCAAAAAGAATAATAATGATAAATATTTAGGTAAAAAGCAAGATTAGAGAGTACGAATGGGGCGAGTTCATGATAAGTCAGAAAA
>JAWXTT010000105.1:0-7478 GCA_044433325.1 Bacteroidales bacterium | reverse complement strand
CACTACCAACAATACTAAACAAGTTAGGTTACACCACCACATTTATGCATGGAGGGGTACGCGCATCTATGAGTTTCGTTGCATTCTCTAAAAAGAATGGAATCAGCCGCACTTTCTCACTAGAGGAGTATGAGCAGGAGCGAGGCAAGGGTGACTATGATGGTAGTTGGGGAATTTGGGATCATAAGTTTGTAGATTACGCTGCGGATAAAATCATTGAGATGCCTAAGCCGCTATTTACCACAATCTTCTCCCTATCGTCACACTCACCATTTAAGTTACCTGATGATTATTCAGGTGAAGTGGTTGAAGGGACAATGCCTATACATAAAACTATACGTTATACCGATGGCGTTTTGCGTGATTTCTTTGCCAAACTATCCCGTGAACCATTCTATGATAATACCCTATTTATCATTACAGCAGATCATTCATCAGGTGGAGATAGCGAAAAGTTTAGGAAAGTTCCGCACAGCTTCTCAATCCCAATTATATTTTACAAACCAAACTCAACATTAAAGGGTGAAATTAGTGAGGTAGCAGGTCATATAGATATTATGCCTACCCTAGTTGCAGCACTAGGATATAACGAACCATACTTTGGTTTCGGACGTGACCTATTTGCTCAACAAGATAGCACAACTACCCCCTTCACCATCAACTACTTTGGCGGAGCATTTAATATAGTAACAGACAGCACCACATACCTATTTAATGAACGAGATATCATCTCAACAATAGGAGCGCAAAGGAACGACACAACAACCCAAAACCGAGCAAAAGCCCTAATCCAACAATACTACACCCACATAAAAAATATGAACTTCCTCCCTAGAAAATAACCGCTAAATAACTTGTACAGCTCCTAAAAAACTGCTAACTTTGTACAAATAGGGAATAAGAAGATAAGCATATAATGAGCGAATTATTAAATATAAAAGAGGCAAGCAACTGGGCTTCTAAACATCTAGGAAAGGTAGTTACACCAGCCAATATTTCATACTTAATTAATTATGGAAAGATAACAAAGATAGGTGAAAATGGCTCTACTCAAATTCTTAAAGATGAATTAGAGAAGTATTACATGTCGCTTAATGGACAACGAGAAATATCTTGGAAAGAGAAATTAGGTGAGGACTTAAATTGGTCTTTGTCGTTTGACACCCTTAAAGAATCAGACACGACTAAACATGTACATAGACTACACCCTTATAAAGGGAAATTTATACCACAATTGGTTGAATACTTTTTAGATAACCACCGTGATAACTTTAAGAGAGATGTTTATTTCAGAAAAGGAGATATAGTCTTAGATCCATTTTGTGGTAGCGGAACAACTCTTGTACAAGCTAACGAATTGGGAATACATGCAGTAGGTATTGATGTATCTGCTTTTAATGCTCTAATCTCAAATTGCAAATTATCATCAGTTGATTTAGACAGATTGAACTCTGAGATTACAAGAATCGGTAATGCTCTTATAGATTTTACATCGAAAAACCATGTAACTGAATTTGAACAAGAACTATTATCTGAATTAAATAACTTCAACTCTAAATATTTTCCTGTTCCTGAGTTTAAACGTAAGGTTCAGCAAAAACTAATTGATGGAAAAGAGTATGGAGCATCTAAGTCAATAGCATTCTTACCTACTTATTACTCATTAATTGAAAAATATAATATACAACTTCTACAAACAGGAGGAGAGTCCTTCTTAGATAAATGGTTTATTCAAAATATTAGGAGTGAGATAGATTTTATTTTTAATGAAATAAAATCTATAACAGATATAAAAATTAAAAAGATATTATCAATTATTCTTAGTAGAACAATGCGATCCTGTCGTGCAACAACGCACGCTGATTTAGCTACATTAAAAGAACCAATAACTACTACTTATTACTGCGCTAAGCATGGTAAAATATGTAAGCCACTATTCTCAATAACAAAATGGTGGTCAACATATAGCAAAGACACAGTTAAACGATTAAAACAATTTAACTCTTTAAAGACCTTCACCTTACAACAATGCTTAGTTGGAGATAGTAGGAATATTAATATTATTGAAAGTCTTGATCGTTACAATCCTGATTTATCCAAACTTGCTAAGGGAGAAAAAATAGCTGGAATATTCTCAAGTCCTCCATATGTGGGATTAATAAACTATCATGAACAACATGCTTATTCATATGATCTTTTTGGGTTTGAACGAAATGATAATATGGAAATAGGACCACTTTTCAAAGGGCAAGGGAAAGCAGCTCAGGAGAGTTACGTTGAGGGTGTTTCCGATGTATTAATCAACTGTAAAAAATACTTAGTTGATGATTATAATATATTTCTTGTATCTAATGATAAATATAATCTATACCCTCGAATTGCTGAACGTTCAGGGATGCAAATTGTAAATCAATATAAACGTCCTGTATTAAATAGGACAGAAAAGGATAAAGGAGCATATGCTGAAATAATCTTCCATTTAAAAAAAATATAATTCCATGAGTTTAAACACAAAACAAATAACAGAAATAGAGAATGTTCTAAAAAAGAGTCTCCGTAACAAATTTCAGAACTATAATCCTGAACCTGCTATTATGCCTTTTCATACACGTCTATTAGGTAAAGATAGATTAGCTCTATACTCATTTATACACTCATTAAACACTAATTTTGGCACAAGTATATTTGAACCTGTTGCTATTGCTCTTGCTTCAAATAAATTAAAGGAAGCATCTTCACAGCAAATCGCTGGAACACAAATATCAAGCAAAGCACAACAAGTAATCCAAAAGATAATGGACAACCTTACAACTGCAAGTTGTATGCCAACTAAGTTAGATGAAATTGAACAGATTAGGAAAGTTTGTAGTGATGGAGATATAATTAAAGTAAAACCGACTAAAGTAGATTTAAAACTTGTTGGAAACTCAGAAGAAATATATTTGATTGATATTAAAACTGCTAAACCTAATGCTGGCTCATTTAAGGAATTTAAAAGAACTCTTCTTGAATGGGTAGCAGTTACATTATTTACTAATCCTAAGGCTGATATAAAAACCCTTATAGCAATTCCGTATAACCCATACGAACCAAACCCTTACAATAGATGGACTATGAGAGGTATGATTGATTTAGATCAAGAATTAAAGGTAGCTGAAGAATTTTGGAATTTCTTAGGGGGTGATAAAGCATACGAGCAACTCCTTGACTGTTTTGAACGTGTAGGAATGGAACTTAGAAGAGAAATTGATGATTACTTCACTCGTTTCAACATAAAAACTTAGTTGTAAAGCAATCACAAGTTCAAGATTATAGAAATCAATCTTGCGATTAACCATCCTGTTCCCCTCTTGTTGAACTATTTCCATTTTGGAAATAGTTGCATCTGCTTGAAGCTCACCAACTTCATATATATTTTTTATATGTTTAGTTATCGCAGGCACACCAACATCAAAAAGTGATGCGATAGATTTCTGCGTAAGCCATAAGTTATCTTGTTGCAATAACACCTCCACTTTAGGGGCATTATTAGCATCACGATAGATTATCACCTCTCGACTCTCGCCCTCTCTAACAATAATACCTTTAGTTTTCTTATTCATAACACTTATTTGTGTTCAGCTTTTCATTTTGCAACCAGTTTTGATTGACTTATGTTACAAAGATATAAATTTTTCGCTAAATCTATTATTCTGAATGGGAATATTGCCAACAATGAGTAGTAATAATTAGTTGGTTATATATATTTCAGTATCTCATATTTTTGTACTATCTTTGCATTTGGTTTAAAAAGAAAAGAATAAAGATAGATATATGTCAGCAAATTCACTACTGGAACGCCTTGAGGGTATTGATTCGCGTTTTGAGGAGATTGGTACGCTTATTACCGACCCTTCTATAATAGCGGATATGAAACGTTATGTCAAACTTACTAAGGAGTATAAGGACCTTGAGAAGTTGGTTAATACTACTAATAAATATCGTCGTATGGTTCGTGATATTGAGGATGCTAAGATGGTTCTTGATACAGAGTCTGATGAGGAATTACGCGAATTAGCTAAGGAGGATCTGGAGGTTAATAGTGCAGGTATTGAGGCTATTGAGGAGGAGATTAAATTACTTCTAGTCCCTGCTGATCCTGAGGATAATCGTAATGCTATACTTGAAATTCGTGGTGGTACGGGTGGTGATGAAGCAGCTATTTTTGCTGGTGACTTACTACGTATGTACATTAAATATTGTGAGACTAAGGGGTGGAAAGCTGATATCTCTAGTATGAGCGAGGGTTCATCTGGTGGCTACAAGGAGGTTATCCTTACTCTAACTGGTGAAAATGTTTATGGTACTATGAAATATGAATCAGGTGTACACCGTGTACAGCGTGTACCTGCTACTGAAACTCAGGGGCGTGTTCATACTTCGGCTGCATCGGTAGCTGTTCTGCCTGAAGCTGAACCTTTTGATGTTGAAATTAACGAGGGTGAGATTAAATGGGACACTTTCCGAAGTGGTGGTGCTGGTGGACAGAATGTAAATAAGGTGGAATCGGGTGTTCGTCTTAGATACAACTGGAAAAATCCTAATACTGGTGCTAGCGAGGAGATACTTATAGAATGTACCGAAACTCGTGACCAACCTAAGAACAAGGAGCGTGCATTGGCGCGTCTGCGTACTTTCATTTATGACAAGGAGCATCAGAAATATGTTGACGATATTGCATCAAAACGTAAAACTATGGTATCAACAGGTGACCGTTCTGCTAAAATCCGTACATACAACTATCCACAAGGTCGTATTACAGACCACCGCATAGGTTACACTATATACAATCTACCTGCATTTATGGATGGAGATATTCAAGATTGTATTGATAAGCTGATTGTTGCAGAAAATGCTGAGAAACTTAAAGAGAGCGAACTATAAATACATTATATATGACTAAACAGGAACTTGTAAATAATATAAAAGCTAAAGGTTCATTCCTATGTGTGGGTTTAGATCCTGACTTGGCTAAGATGCCTGAATCACTAAAGGGTAACCTACTAGAATTTAACAAACAAATCATAGATGCAACTGCTAAATATACAGTAGCATATAAACCTAACCTTGCATTCTATGAATGTATGGGCGTTAAAGGGTACGAGGCGTTTGAGCAAACAGTTAAATATATTCAAGACAACTATCCTGATATATTTATCATAGCTGATGCCAAACGTGGTGATATTGGTAACACCTCTAAGATGTATGCGCAAAGTTTCTTCGGTGAGATGAATATCAACGCCGTAACTGTTGCTCCATATATGGGTGAAGATAGTATCACTCCATTCTTAGGATATGATAATAAGTGGGTTATTGTACTAGGATTAACTTCAAATAAGGGTTCGCACGATTTCCAACTTATCAAGGATGAAAATGGAACTCCATTATTTGAAACTGTTCTACGTAAAACTTCACAATGGGGAAGCACTGAGAATATGATGTATGTAGTGGGTGCAACTCAGGGTATTATGTTTGAGGAGATTCGTAAGATTGTACCTGAACATTTCCTACTTGTCCCTGGTGTTGGCGCACAGGGTGGTTCATTACAGGATGTAGTTAAGTATGGTATTAACAGCAGTTGTGGATTACTTGTTAACTCGTCACGTGGTATTATTCACGCCTCTAATGGTGATGATTTCGCTAGCATTGCAGGTGAAAAAGCTAAAGAAATGCAACAAGAAATGGCAACACTTTTAAAAGAACATGAAATAATTTAGCAAAAAACTTATTTTTGGCAAAAAGTTTTATAAATTTGCAAGAACTAAAATTTAAGAGATTAACAATTTAAAATATATTCGATATGCAAAACATTGATAACTACGATTTTTCAGGTAAAAAAGCATTTGTACGTGTTGACTTCAACGTACCATTGGATGGTGAATTTAACATCACTGATGACACACGTATGGTTAAAGCACTTCCAACAATTAAGAAAATCCTTTCTGCTGGTGGTAGCGCAATAGTAGGTTCACACCTAGGTCGTCCTAAAAAAGGTCCAGAAAAAAAATTCTCACTAGAACATATCCTAGCTCACCTTCAAGAACTTCTTCCTGAAGCAACTGTAAAATTCGTTGATGATAGCCGTGGCGAAAAGGTAGCAGCTGCTGTTGCTGACCTTAAAGCTGGTGAAGTGCTTTTACTTGAAAACTTACGTTTCTATGCTGCTGAAGAGGGTAAACCACGCGGTTTAGCTGATGATGCATCTGATGATGAAAAAGCAGCTGCTAAGAAAGCTGTTAAAGCTGACCAAAAAGCATTCGCTAAAGAATTAGCATCACTAGCTGATGTTTATGTAAATGACGCATTCGGTACTGCACACCGCGCTCACGCATCAACAGCAGTTATGGCTGATGATTTTGATGCTGATAGCAAAATGTTCGGCTACTTAATGCAGAACGAAGTTGATGCTGTTAATAAAGTTATGGATGATATCAAACGTCCATTTACAGCTATCATGGGTGGTAGTAAAGTATCTTCTAAGATTGAAATTATCGAAAACCTACTTACTAAGGTTGACAACTTAATTATCGCTGGTGGTATGACTTACACATTCGTTAAGGCTCAAGGTGGTAAAATCGGTATGTCTATTTGCGAAAATGATAAATTAGACCTAGCTCTTGAAATCATTGAGAAAGCTAAAGCTAACAACGTTAAGTTATGTCTAGCTGTTGACGCTAAGATTGGTGACGACTTCAAAAATGACTGTAACTCAGACTTCGTTAATGTAAATGAAATACCTGATGGATGGGAAGGTATGGATATCGGTCCTAAGACTGAAGTAATCTTTGCTGAGGTTATCAAGAACTCAAAAACTATCCTTTGGAATGGTCCTACAGGTGTATTTGAATTTGACAACTTCGCAGGTGGTAGCCGCTCTGTGGGTATCGCTATTGCTGAAGCTACTGCTAATGGAGCATTCTCACTAGTAGGTGGTGGTGACTCAGTTGCATGTGTAAACAAATTTGGTTTAGCTGATAAAGTATCTTATGTATCTACTGGTGGTGGTGCATTACTTGAAGCTATCGAAGGTAAAATACTTCCTGGAATCGCAGCAGTAAAAGGTTAATAAACCTCTTATACAATAAATTAAAAAGAAAGCGAAAGATAATTAATATCCTTCGCTTTCTTGCTTTTTATAAGAAAAGCACCTATATTTGTTATGTTAATTTTAAAAATCAAATAAAGATGAGTACACCAATAATTGTGGCAATAGTAGTAGTAGCATTGATAGTAATATATTTTATCTCATGCTACAACAGTTTAGTAAAGTTGCGTAACCACCGCGAAAATGCTTTTGCAGATATCGACGTTCAACTTAAACAACGTTATGATTTAATCCCTCAGCTAGTTGAAACGGTTAAGGGTTACGCTAAACATGAAAAAGAAACCCTTGCACAAGTAATTTCACTTCGCAACCAAGCAGCATCAGCAAGTAATAT
>JAWXTT010000104.1:0-7552 GCA_044433325.1 Bacteroidales bacterium | reverse complement strand
TTCGCATTTTACAAAATGCACCGTAGGCACCGCTACGCTCACATTTTGAAAAATACAAATCTAAAGCATCAAAATAAATAATCGAATAAAACCAATTATTAGAAGTCCCCTTAATCCTTTTTTTTCAAGGGCTAGGCAATAAATCACACTTTTTTGAGTTTTACATATACATGCTCGATACAATAATATGAGTATTGTTGAATGTAATTTATTAAAATGTGATGATGAAATTCTATAAAATACTTTTTACGGCAATTACCTGCATAGCATTTAGCACAGCTGCATATGCTGATGATACAAAAGACCAATTTAACCCTATTACTACTGGGGTTGCATCACTATCTATCACTCCTGATTCACGCGGTGCATCAATGGGTGACTTAGGTGTTGCTACTGATCCCGATATAAACTCGCAATATTGGAATCCATCTAAATACGCTTTCGCATATAGCGATGGTGGTATATCAATGACTTATACCCCATGGCTACGTAAATTGGTAAATGATATAGCATTAACCTATCTAGCAGGGTATTACAAGATTGGCAATGAAGATAATCAAGCAATTAGTGCTTCGCTTCGCTACTTCTCATTAGGTGAAATTAATACAACCGATAATGAAGGGGTGGCAATCTCTAGTGTTAACCCCTATGAAACAGCTTTTGACTTAGGATACTCACGTAAACTATCCGAGAATTACTCAATGGGTGTAGTACTACGATATGTATATTCAGACTTAGCCTATGATAGTTACAGTGGCGAGTCTAGTGGAGCAGGTGCATTTGCTGCTGATATTTCAGGTTATTACACCTCCTTTCCAATAGTTGGTCGTAACGAGTGTCAATGGTCATGGGGTTGGAACGTTTCCAATATAGGTACTAAACTATCATACAACAATGGTACAGATATGGCGTTTCTGCCTACCAACCTACGTATAGGTACAACATTTACATTCCCATTGGCGGATTATCACAACTTATCATTATCGGTTGATTTAAATAAGCTATTAGTTCCTACTAAACCTAGCTCATCAGACTATGAAACTACTGAGGAGTATGATATAGCACTTGAGGAGTGGAACGATATGTCTCCTATTACTGGTATCTTTAAGTCATTCAGTGATGCACCAGGTGGATTAACTGAGGAGTTACGTGAGATTTACGCCTCGATAGGTGCTGAATATAACTATAATCAACAATTCTTCTTACGCGGTGGTTACTACTACGAGAATGAATATAAGGGTGACCGCAAATATTTTGGATTCGGTGCAGGGTTCTCACTTAATGTAGTGCAACTGGATGCTGCTTATATGATTTCGGTAGCACAATCTAGTCCATTAGACCAGACAATACGTTTCACATTATCATTTAATGTTGATGGATTACGTGAGCTATTAGGCAAAGTTAATTATTAACTAAAGGGGAGCTATAAAGGATTATGAAGATACGCGTAGGTTATGGAATGGATGTCCACAAATTAGTTGAGGGGAGAGATTTGTGGATTGGAGGAGTACAGATACCTCACCATTTGGGTTTACTAGGACACTCCGATGCTGATGTGCTGATACATGCAATATGTGATGCACTGCTTGGTGCTGCTAATATGAGAGATATTGGTTTCCATTTCCCAGATACAGCCAATGAATATAAGAATATCGACAGTAAAATTTTATTAACAAAGGTAGGTGAATTAATAGCTGAACAGGGGTATAAGATTAGCAATATTGATAGCACCATTGCAGCAGAACGCCCTAAGCTAAACCCACATATTCCAGCTATGCAACAAGCCATGGCTGAATGTTTAAATATCCCCACAGAGGATATATCCATCAAAGCAACTACGACTGAAAAGCTAGGATATACTGGGCGCGAAGAGGGTATTACCAGCTACGCTACCGTGCTAATTTACATAGATTAACTCTTTTCTATTTTCTAATTAACTCTTTCTTATTACATTTGCCATTTAGAAATAGATCATATGAACAAAACCTTTACGCTAATTATTATATTAATAATAATTATTACACCTACACTAACTTATGCTGATGAAACTGTGACTTATGAAAGCCTTACAGGCGTAACGATTGTGGATGCTGATATCTCTGTCGCTGATGAAAATCAGGTTGATAGCATTGACTCTACCGAAAAGGATAAAAATTTACGTTTCAGCATCTTAGGAGGACCTGGATATACACCAGACTATGGATTCTTAATTGGTGGTAGTGCATTGATGACTTTTAATTTACCTGGAATGGAGGGGAATATTAAACGTTCAGTTCTCCCTATTGCATTTGCACTATCGTTTGGTAATAGTGTGGGGTTATCCCTGATGATTAAACCTCAGTTATTCTTCAACAAAGATAATATGCAATTAATGGGAGATTTTATCTATTCAAATTTAGGAAGCAATTACTATGGAGTAGGATATGACCAGAATAAGAGTGTTATACGTGGGAGCGAAACGACCAACTACTATTACAGCCAAATAAGAATCAACCCAATACTTCTATTCCGCATTTCGGATAGTAATTGGTTTATTGGTCCAACCAGTAACTACCAATATGATAATATTTCTGACCCAGCACAAGGGATGATTGATGACCCCGACTATATAGCAGCAGGTGGTACTGCTGATGGATATAGCACACAAAATAATGGCATAGGATTTTCAGTAAGCTATGATACACGTGATATCCCTGCTAACGCTTATAAAGGGATATATTTCAACCTAAACGCCTTAGCTTATGCAGACTGGCTAGGTGGTGAATATAATTTCCAATCAGTCCAATTCAAATATAGACAATATATTCAATTATCTGACAAGTGTGATGGTCGCACATTAGCATGGAGTATATCTTCTGAAAATATATTTGGTGATGCACCATTTACTAGACTATCCATGTTAGGCTCACCATTTGATTTACGCGGGTATTACCAAGGACAATATCGTGATAAGTCAACACACTTTGCAATGGTTGAATATAGACATAAATTCCATGTTGAACCTATTGATTTCTGGAGTAAGTTAGCTAATAGATTTGGATTTGCAGCTTGGGCTGGCTCAGGATTTATAGGTCCATCACCTATTGATATTGAGGGGATATTACCTAACTTTGGAGCAGGACTTAGAATTGAGGTGCAACCGCGTATGAATTTCCGAGTTGATATTGGTTATAGCCCTATTGATAAGCAAACACTCGTTTACTTTAATATGACCGAAGCATTCTAATATTATGGATATACTTAATGTAGCTATTAAAGCCGCTATTAAAGCTGGTAGCGAGATAATGGAAATATACAATGACCCAAACTCAGATTTTGGGATTGAACGTAAAAAGGATAATTCACCTCTAACATTAGCGGATAAAGCAGCGCATAAAGTAATTGCTAGTATCCTTAGTGAAACCGATATATATATTTTAAGTGAGGAGGGGCGCGTAGATAGCTATGCTAAACGCTCAAATATATCTTCGCTATGGATTGTTGATCCACTAGATGGCACTAAAGAGTTTATTAAACGCAATGGTGAATTTACTGTAAATATAGCACTGGTAACAGATGGAGTTCCTAAGATAGGAGTTGTTTATTTACCTGTAAAGGGGATAGTATATTTTGCAGCAGAATCTATTGGCTCATTCCGCTTAGAGAATGTCACTGATGGTACTGCTTTAATGGATATGGAGCAGCTTATAGCTAGTTCTGATAAATTACCATTAAATAGTAAACGGGATAAATTTACAATTGTAGCATCTCGCTCACACCTTAGTGATGAAACTAAAGCATTTATTGAGCGACAGAGGGAAAAACATACAGATATAGACTGTATCAGTAGTGGTAGCTCCATTAAAATAGCATTAGTAGCTGAGGGTAGTGCAGATCTTTATCCACGCTTTGCCCCAACTATGGAGTGGGACACTGCAGCAGCAGATGCAGTAGCTATATATGCAGGAGCTGAAATAGTTAGAGCTGAGGATGAGCGTCCATTAGCATATAATAAAGAGAATTTACTTAACCCATGGTTTATAGTACGTAAAAAGAGTTAGCATATGACTATACAAATGGCATTTGTACTTATATCAGTTATATTAATGATAATTGTGCTAATCCAAAATAAAGTAAGACAGGGATTGGTGCTATTCTCAACTGCTGCTCTATTATTTGTAGGGGACTTAATTACTGCTGAGGAGTTACTAAGTGGTTTTAGCAACCGTGGGGTTTTTACTATTGCCCTACTCTTCCTTATTAGTGAGGGGGTTAAACGCACTAACGCCCTTAACAATATGATTAAACCTATATTTCCAATTAAAAGTAGTGGGATTAGACGATTACAGTTAAGGCTTCTTCCTAGTGTAGCACTATTCTCAACAATGTTAAATAATACTCCTGTGGTTATTATCATAGCTCCGATTATTAAGAGCTGGGCTAGAAAACTAAAAGTTCCTGCCTCAAAATTTCTTATTCCACTATCATACGCTACAATATTAGGGGGGATGTGCTCACTGATTGGTTCATCAACTAATCTGGTTGTTCATGGTATGATGTTAAATAGCGGATATGAGGGATTTACCATGTATGAACTGGGAAAGGTAGGGATATTTATTACCATTGCAGGACTTATTTATCTACTTTTATTCTCAAAATATCTACTCCCTAATAGGGACAATATTAGTTCAATAGATGACTTAGATAACCCTAATACTATTCAAGCGATTATCTCAGCCAGATTCCCTGGTATAAATATGCGAGTAGGTGAATTTGATTTTAAACGCCAATTTGGCACTAACGTATGCGCAATAAAACGCAACGGTGGACTAATAGAGGGGGATAAATTGGCTAGAGTTAAATATCATGAAAATGACGTTTTAATAATTGAACGGGATGATAGTTTCTTTAAGGCTTGGGGAAACTCTAGTTTCTTTGTGATGCTGGTTGATGGAGAGGAGTATGAAGCTCCTAGCAAAAAGAAAAAATGGCTAGCAATAATCCTTCTTATATTTATGTGTAGTGGAGCTGTAATAGGTGAACACCCTGTTGTACGTGAGAAATTCCCCGATTTACGCTTTGACATGTTCTTCTTTGCACTAATCACTACCATTATTATGGCATGGACACAACTATTCCCAGCTAAACGATATACTAAATTTATCTCATGGGATTTATTGATAACTATTGCCTCAGCCTTTGCCATTAGTAAGGCAATGCAAAATTCTGGCATCACTGATTTAATAGCTGCTAAGATAATACTTTTAACGGGTGAGGGGGGATATGGTCCGCACGCTCTACTTGCGGCACTATTTATTGTTACCAATCTATTTACTGAATTAATTACTAATAATGCAGCAGCAGCACTCACATTCCCTATTGCAGTTTCTATTGCAGTTCAATTAGGGGTTAGCCCTATCCCATTTTTTGTGATAATATGTATTGCTGCATCTGCTAGTTTTAGTACCCCTATTGGTTACCAAACTAACCTTATAGTACAGGGTATCGGTAATTATAAATATACAGATTTTTTACGTGTTGGATTACCTTTAAATATAATTACTTTTATTTTATCAGTAATTTTAATACCTTTGATTTGGTCTTTCTAAAATAACTATTATGGAGAACAAGAATATATACCCAATTTTTGATAAAATGCTTGCCCGTGAGGATAAAGAGCAGTTACTTAATCAACGCTCGGTAGCACTATGGTTAACTGGTCTTAGTGGTTCAGGCAAGAGTACTATTGCTATTGCGTTGGAGCGTGAATTGGAGGCACGTGGTTTCCTTTGCCGTATATTAGATGGTGACAATATACGTACAGGTATTAATAAAAATCTAGGGTTCTCGGTTGAGGATAGAATGGAGAATATCCGTCGTATCGCTGAGGTTAGTAAACTATTTATTGATTCGGGGATAATAACTATTGCAGCATTTATCTCTCCTGAGAATAAGATGAGAAGTATGGCTGCCGATATTATAGGAGCAGAGGATTTTAAAGAAATATACATTAGCACCCCCATTGAGGAGTGTGAACGTAGAGATATAAAGGGACTATATGCTAAAGCTAGACGTGGCGAGATTAAGGAGTTTACAGGTGTAAATGCACCATTTGAAGCACCTGAATCACCAGCAATAGAGCTTGACACCACCCAACTAACCCTTGAGGAGAGTGTGCATAAACTATTAGAATTAGTCCTACCAATAATTAAATTTGATAAATAATATGGAAGAGTATAACTTATCACACCTTAAAGAGCTAGAAACGGAAGCTATACATATAATACGTGAAGTAGCCGCTGAATTTGAAAACCCTGTAATGCTATATAGTATAGGTAAGGATTCATCAGTAATGGTGCGCCTAGCTGAGAAAGCATTTGCTCCAGGGAAAGTACCATTTCCACTTATGCACATTGATAGCAAATGGAAATTTACTGAGATGATTGAGTTCCGTGACACCTATGCCGAAAAGTTTGGTTGGAACCTAATAGTTGAGTATAACAAGGAGGCTTTTGAGGCTGGTGTTGGACCATTTACTCATGGTAGTAAGGTACATACTGACTTGATGAAAACTGAGGCTCTGCTTAAATCGCTTGACAAATACCGTTATGATGCTGCATTTGGTGGTGCTAGACGTGATGAGGAGAAGAGCCGCGCTAAGGAGCGTATATTCTCATTCCGTGACAAGTTCCATCAGTGGGATCCTAAAAATCAACGTCCTGAGCTATGGAGCATATATAATGCTAAGGTTCATAAAGGTGAGAGCATACGCGTATTCCCACTTAGTAACTGGACTGAGCTAGATATATGGCAATATATACGTATGGAGAATATCCCTATCGTCCCTCTGTACTATGCAAAGGAGCGTCCTGTGGTTAATGTTGATGGTAACCTAATCTTAGCGGATGATGAACGTATGCCTAAAGAGCTACGTGACAAGGCTGAGATGAAAATGGTTCGTTTCAGAACCCTAGGCTGTTACCCATTAACAGGAGCTGTTGAGAGTGAAGCTGACACTATTGAAAAGATAGTTGAGGAGATGATGACTATCACCAAGAGTGAACGCACCACACGTGTCATAGACTTTGACCAAGAGAGTAGTATGGAGCAGAAAAAGAGAGAGGGTTATTTCTAAAGGGGAGTTCTAAACAAGGAGTATTTCATTTATGGAGAATAATAATAATAATAGTCGCGCAGGTATCTCAATCACTGAATACCTAGAGCGTGACGAGAAGAAAAATTTACTACGCTTGCTAACAGCAGGTAGTGTGGATGATGGGAAATCAACATTAATAGGACGACTGCTATTTGATAGCAAGAAACTATATGAAGATCAGCTTGATGCACTAGAGCGTGATAGCAAACGTGTCGGTAATGCAGGTGAAGGTATTGATTACGCCCTACTACTTGATGGGCTGAAGGCTGAACGTGAACAGGGCATCACCATTGATGTGGCATACCGCTATTTCTCGACAAACAGTCGTAAATTTATTATTGCGGATACCCCAGGACATGAGCAATATACACGTAACATGATTACTGGAGGCTCAACGGCTAATCTGGCTATCATCTT
>JAWXTT010000103.1:0-7611 GCA_044433325.1 Bacteroidales bacterium | reverse complement strand
GCCATTGTGCCTGAACTCTGTTCATAATCGGCAGCAAAACGCTCAAGGTAGCCTATTGCTACTGCCTCTTTCTTCATTTTTAGGTGAATACATTTGCTTTCGCACTGTTTCTCTTGTGGACATACACGACCGCAAACAGCAGGTAACGCGCTAGTTTTCTTTAATGTTTTAGCGGCATTAGCAAAGTCTTCAATTTCGATATATTTAATAAATGTAGGGATATCTATATTTACTGGACAACCTGTTACGCATTGTGGGTTAGGGCAGTCTAGGCAACGGCTAGCCTCAGCTACTGCCATCTTTGTTGTTAATCCTTGGTTAACCTCTTCGTTACAAGTGATACGGTATGCTGCATCTAGCTCAGGCATCTTAACACGTGGTTGGGATGTACGCTCTTTAGCTGTGCGGCTTTTGCGGAGTTCCTCTCTCCATTCTGCTTTTTGGCTCATTCTCTGATAATTGTGTTTAGTAGGCTTTTAATCTTAATAACATCTCGTCAAAATCAACATGGTGTGCATCAAACTCAGGTCCATCAATACATACGAATTTAGTCTTGCCATCAATAGAGATGCGACAAGCTCCGCACATACCAGTACCATCTACCATTACGGTATTTAGTGAGCACATAGTTTTGATTTCATACTTCTTAGTTAATAGTGAAACGAATTTCATCATTATAGCAGGACCTATGGTTACTACCATATCAACCTTTTCACGTTGGATTATCTCCTCAACGCCATTAGTTACTAATCCTTTCTTGCCATAAGAGCCATCGTCTGTCATGATTACTACCTCGTCAGAGTACTCAGCTACTTGCTCTTCAAGGATAATTAAATCTTTAGAGCGACCTGCTAATACACTAATTACACGGTTGCCCGCTTGTTTCATAGCTTTGATAATAGGTAATAGAGGTGCTACACCTACGCCACCGCCGCAACATACGACAGTTCCTACCTTCTCGATATGTGTTGCCTGTCCTAGTGGACCTACCACATCGGTTAGGTAATCCCCCTCGTTAAGGGCGCATATCTTTTGGGTTGAAACCCCTACTGCTTGTATTACTAGTGTTATAGTTCCTTGTGCTATATCAGCATCTGCTATTGTAAGTGGGATACGTTCCCCTTTCTCGCCACAACGTACTATTACGAAATGACCTGCACGACGTGACTTAGCAATCAAAGGTGCTTCTACAACAAGTTTTACTACCTTCTCAGAGAAGTACTCCTTGCTTATAATTTTGTTCATAGTGAAATCTGTTTTCTAATTCAATCGTACAAAAATAGGAATTTAATTTCAATTTACTATTACCACACGATTATTTTGTTGTGGTTTACTATATAAACTCCTGGTTCTGTATTATATCTGTGTTTACCTTTAGTTAAATAGGTATTAAATATTATAGCTCCATCTATGGAGTAAATTGTTATCTGTTTATCTGTATTTAGCTCAATATTAATACTACCAGATATGCCATAAATCTTATCTGTGGGATATGTTGTAGATGATACGCCAGTAGTGTTAGTCACTTCGTACAATGTACCGTTGCTATCATACATCCAGTTATTGTAGCATACGAAACCTGGATCACCAGCCGTTTGGTTGCCTGAGCCATCATTGAATAGTACATACCATGTAGATGTGCTACCTATCTCGGCTATGTCGCTATCAAATGTGTATTTATAGAAGTTGTTTCCTAGATAATCCATTTTGCTCCCTGACCATGCACCTGTTACCATCTCAACTGAACCATTGTTGACATAATATACATAAGTATAAACAGTATTGCCCCATGTGGTTGGTTTCTCAAAGAAGAGAGCTTGTTCCCCCTC
The DNA here is from genome assembly GCA_044433325.1 of Bacteroidales bacterium. Lineage (GTDB taxonomy): Bacteria > Bacteroidota > Bacteroidia > Bacteroidales > Muribaculaceae > HGM05232. The sequence goes on along the minus strand of JAWXTT010000103.1, from coordinate 5,782 downwards.
GACGATGAATGGTTCGACGATATCTTCTGGGTCTTCAGGTTCAACCTCCTCTAGTGGTTCTGTTTCGTCTGGATAGCTACCTTGTGATATGGTAACTGACGAGTTACCATATATATATGTACCATCTGAGCCAATTTTAGTTAGTGCAGGGTTTTTATCTGTGTGTAGTACATAAACGCGTATATTTCCTGTGCCGCTCAGAGAAACTGATAGTGTGTTGTTGGTAACCTCGACAGTTGAACCTGTTACAACTTCGGTGTATGTTCCGTTAAGGATATTGCTGAATGTTCCACCACTGGATATTGCTACTAGGGCGTAGCTATCGGTGTTGTCGTCGGTATAGCGTCGTTTATAGCATAAGCCATCGGGGCATCCACTGGTTGAGTATTGCCCTTTACGTAGCGCAGGGATAGCTTTACGTATCAGAGCTAGGCGTTGTATATGCAGGCTAAGGGGGTGCTTTAATGATACCTCCATATTACCTGTTGCATCGGTATATTCTGCAAAATCTGTTGTTGTGATATCTCCTGAAATATATCCTCCATAATATGCGCGACCTGTATTTTTCAGTGCCATTGTTGCTCCTGCATCAATAGTACACCCCTTTTTAAACTCTATCTCACTACCATAATATAAGCATGGTATTCCGCGAAAGGTAAACATTAAGGATAGATTTTCAGCCCATACGGATTGTGCTAGTGAGAATCGTTGACCCTCAGGAGCGCAATCAGGGGCATAGTCGTGTGAGTCAACATACATCACATTATATGTAGCATCGTTATAACTCCAGTCGCCACTCTTGGCTATGTTAAATGCACTACTCGCATTCTCGAAGTTCCAGTGCATAGGGAAATCTATAACGTGTAAATCGGAGCTTAGTGAATAGTCTGTATCACGATAATTATTGCCATTAAGGAATGCGTTTGTTGATGATGGTTGATTGTCAGTGCCTGAGTTATCGTTATAGTTGCTTACGCAGGACGCTTGGTTGGTTGTTGCGGTGAATCCTTCTGTTCCACTTATGCAGGATAGGGAGGTGAATTGGCTCTCATCATCGCTCCATGAATAATTACTAGAGTCATCCCATGTGTAGAATGGTGTTGACATTGCTGCTGTATTACGATACCAGTAGTTGCGATCACGTGTACATATTTCAGCAAACATAAAGAAGTCAGGATTACCCATTTCATTAGCAACAGCCATAAATGCAGGATTGAAAACCTTGTTGAATACTAATCTTGATATATGACGACCTGTGTCAACTCGGAATCCATCAACTCCCATGCGTATAAATTTAGAATAACACTCTATTAGATAATTATAAACTAATGGATTCTCAGTGTTTAAGTCAACGCAATCACCAGCTATCTGTGCCCACTGTGATGTTATATCATCCCAGTTGAAGTTACCATAGTGGTGCCAATGATTATTGGTGTCGTGGTTAACTCCATCGGTGTTTTTCATTTGGGCTAAACGAGCTTGATACTGATTGTCGCTGGATAGGTCAAAGTAACTCTCATCTAGCTTGCTTTCAGGGTGTAGTTTCATGCAATCTATGGATGATAAATCCTCTGTTTCATCACGTTCAAACATAGGGCAAAGGTACTCTTCGCCAAAGTTGCCTGTATGGTTTAATACAATATCTAAGATAATCTTCATATCATTTTCATGAACTGCTTCAATAAGTTCTTGAAACCCTACATTCTCAGATAGGTAGCGTGAATCAACTTTCTGGAAATTGCTTGCGTGATAGCCATGATAATCGTAACCACTGGCGTTTTCCACAACAGGAGTAATCCATATTGCACTAAATCCAAGAGCCTTGATGTAGTCAAGTTTCTCTATCAATCCCTTAAAATCACCGCGCCATGCAGGATCTCCACTGTTGTATTGTTGACCATCCCAACATTGTACGTTATTGCTATTATCACCATCATTGAAACGGGTGGTTATTACGAAATAGATGGTTTCGTCGCGGAAATCTGTTCTCGCATTGTTATTTGCAGATGCTATATAATATGAATTGAAAATAATTGCTAAAAGTAATAACTTTAGATAATTGAGCTTCATGGTGCGCGTGTTTAAGGTGTGTGAATATTAATATTACCAAATTTATAGTTTTAAACTATCTGTTAGCAAATTAACGTATTTATTGTGGTATCAAATAATTTATAGATTTGATAATTATGCAGATTAGTAAAGATTAACACAGATAGCAAAATGTGTGAAATTATGTAGTAAGCATTAACGCGAAATGCTACTAAAACATAATAGGATGTGTTTATTTTAGGTTTAGAGGGTTTAGTACGAAAAAAATTACTATCTTTGTAAATATTTTTTATACAAGCATAACATGGCAATCAATAAGATTTTATTTATTAACCAGGAGATATCTCCATACTTACCAGAAACCAAACTATCATTGATAGGTAGAGAATTACCTCAAAAAGTACAAGAACATGGATACGAAGTGCGTGCATTTATGCCTAAATATGGCGTAATCAATGAACGCAAAAATCAATTGCACGAAGTAATCAGATTGTCAGGTATGAATCTAATCATAGATGATACGGATAATCCATTAATAATTAAGGTTGCTACATTGCTGCCATCAAGAATGCAGGTTTACTTTATTTTTAATGATGATTATTTCCAATCAGGGGCTGGAAAGGATGTAACAACATTGGCAACAGCTACCGACAATGATGAGAGAAGTATATTCTTTGCTCGTGGTACCTTGGAAACGGTTAAGAAATTACGTTGGGAACCTGGCTTTATACATTGTAATGGATGGATATCTGCGTTAGCACCATTATATTTACGCAAAATGTATAATGAAGATCCAACATTCCAAAATGTGAAGATTGTTTACTCGTTATATAATGATGAAGGAGTAGTTGATTTTGATTCACGCTTTGTTGAGAAATTAAAGATGGATGGTATCGAGTCAGAACAGCTGGCAGCATTAGAGGGTAAAGCTGTAAGTTATGTCGAGTTATCTAAAATAGCTATTTCTAATAGCCATGGTGTAATTGTGCAGGGCGATGATATTAACCCAGAAATTATAGAATATGCTAAGAATTTAGGTGTTCCTGTGTTAGAGGGTAAGAATATTGAGGCAGATATCGAGGATTATTTGGAATTTTATAATTCTTTATAATAGATTTGCATTTAGATAAGCTATCTTTGCCAGCATATCATACAACTAAAATGTACAAGGTAAAATTATGAAGAGCATATTATATGTATTGTTTGGGGTAATCTGTGTGTTGACAGCAATATCATCTTGTGGTGATAATCCGACAGGTGACTCTATATCACAAACGACAGTTGAAGTAATAAAAGATTCAACATTTATGGTAACTGCTAGTTCAGTTGAAGCTATAAATATACCGTCAAGAACAACGCTTCAAGTGTTAGGTGAAATTAGTGCTGAAAATTTCGGAATATTTAAGTCTGATTTTGTAACTCAGTTTATGCCGTCGCAGAACTTGGATACTGCAAGTGTGACAGCTGATCAAATAGATTCATTAGTATTGTCATTTAGATTGCCTAAAGAGGATTATTTTGTTGGGGATTCATTGATTCCAATGCGATTAGATGTTTATCGCTTAAATAAGCAACTGGAAACTCCAATTTATAGCGATTTTGATCCTACGGATTATTACTCGGAGAGTGACCTATTAGGTAGTGAGGTTTACTCATTGACTAACCTTATGAAGAGTGATTCAATTGATTTCTTAACATATTATGAGATAAATGTTCATATGCCATTAGAATTAGGTGTAGAGATATTCAATGAGTATTTAGAAAATCCTAGTACATTCTATAATCCAACTAATTTTGCTGAGTTCTTTCCAGGTGTCTATGTGACCACATCATATGGTAATGGTCGTGTGATAAATATAGGCAATACAGAAATGACAATGTTCTATCGTCAAATAGGCTATGGAGATTGTAGCGATGGTGGTGATTCAACATATTACGAATCAACTACATATTTAGCAGTAACTCCTGAGATTATAACAAATAATATAATAGACCTATCTGTATCTGAATCGATAATAAATGGTATTGAGAATGATGGAGATGTGATAATACAAGCCCCTACGGGATATAATGCTTATGTTAAATTTCCAACACAAGAGGTTGTTGATAGATATTATGAGCATAAAAATGGCGATAATCTAGTTATTATTAATAATCTGTATTTTGAGATTCCCGTGACTGAGATTGCTAGTGGAGATGGAATAGCTCCACCTACATATCTATTGTTAGTACGTGAGGATGATTTAGATGAATATCTATTATCTAGCGAAGCTCCTGATAATGTCAATTCATTCTATGCTATGTATGATGATGCCTATGATATGTATTCATTTACAGATATGAGAGATTTCTTAATTGATATTTTGCCTGAAGAGGGAGTTGCTGTTGATGAGAGAGATTGTAATATGGTGTTAGTGCCAGTTAATCTAACTATAGAAACTGATGACTATGGCTCATCTGTAATAACAAATGTAGCTCCTTATGTAGCAATACCAGCGATAGCTAAATTGAATATGGATGAAGCGATGGTACGTTTGATATGTAGTAAAAGAGAAATTCAAGAGTGGTAATATAGGGGTGCTCTAAAACTGATTTATCTCATCTTCAGGATTGATGAAACAGTTGCATTTCTCCTGTTTGTTATTAATAATTATTTTTACGGGTCAGTTTTTAGGACTCACCTTAATAATATAGATTCATAAAAGGGAATGAATAACGCATTTTGTTTGTTGTTCATTCCCTTTTGTTTTTTTTGAATTTATTGTGAAATAACATCACCTTAATTAAAACTTAACTAAATTATCCGTAATTTGTAACATATTAGCTAAATAAAAGTTAGTTAGCTAATATATTTGGAGTTTATTGTTTAAGATAAGTTGATAAATTTATATCTTTGATAGTTATTTCGCGTTATGGTAAATTCAGTGGATGAAAGTAGGAAAATAAAAGAAGCATACGCAGTTATGTGGCAATGTGTTGAATCACAGTTAAAAATGGCTTTTGACTCATTGATAAATAATGATAAAACAATGGCTAGAGATATTCTATTAAAGGGGAATAGTATATCAGCTCAAGAGTCTCTAGTGGATAATTTGTGTGAAGATTATATAGCTGAATTTGCGCCTAAAGCGGAGAATTTACGATTAGTACTATCAATGTTGAAGATTAATCATAGTTTGAAGCGTATAGGTTATTTTGCTGAGAGTATAGCTTACTTTGTGTTATATCAGCAGTCAAAATCTTTTTCGACAGAGTTTGCTAAGGATTTGCAAATAAATAAGATGCTGGATATTACACTGAAAATGACAGGCTTGGCTAAGTGCTCTTTTGATACGCTTGATGTAGCTAAGGCTAATAGGGTGCTAGGTTTAGAACGAGTTGTTAATGATATTAATAATAACGCATTAGATGTGATTGTTACCTATATCAAGGGTGATACGGGTAGAAGTAAGGAGTTCTTATCTCTGATGTTGGCGATAAGGAAGATTGAAAGAATTTGTGATAAGTTGAGTAGTGTTGCTAAAAATGTAATAAGATACATTGAGGCTAAAAATATTAAGTAAATTAGTAATTATGAGGATTTTAGTAGTTGATGACGAGGCGGATTTGAGAGAAATATTGCAGTTCAATTTAGAGAACGAAGGGTATGAAGTAGATGCGGCAGCTTCTGCTGAGGAGGCTTTGGAGTTGTTGTCTGAGGAACACTCCATAATCCTACTTGATGTCATGATGC
>JAWXTT010000102.1:0-7667 GCA_044433325.1 Bacteroidales bacterium | reverse complement strand
AACCTCAATAGCATTCTTCCCATAGTCTTTACCACTTTCATCAAATAGGGTATATGCTTCATCAATAAATAGGATATTTCCATGAGCTGCATTTATTAGCTCTTTCATCTTCTCCTCAGTACCACCTATTGCGCTATCAATCATATCAGCGCGCGTTACCTTGATAACATTACCTACTGATAATATCCCCATCGAGCGGTATATATCACCTAAATATTCAGCAACACTACTCTTGCCAGTACCAGGATTACCCGTAAAGACCATGTGTAGAGGAGGGATAGGCGTGTCAATATGATTATTACGGCGTGCTTGCACAAATTTTATATAGCTAAGGTGGCTACGTATATCTTTTTTTAGACTATTAAGACCAACCATATTATCTAGTTTCTTAATTGCGTCTTCAGCATCCGCGTTAGCTTTGGTGTAGTTAGGTATATCGCTAGCTTCAATGGTTGTTAGTTGAGCATAAGTCAGACTCTCAGGATCGTCATTCATAATACGATTAGCCATAGCAGGTTGAATCTCAGTTTCAAGGAGATTATTTATGTAACGCGCATTCCCAAAGAAATCATTTCGTGAGGCGTAGGCATTAGATATGACCGATTGTAGATATTTACGAGCATCAGATGTTAACTTATAACAATTATTACCTAACCAGAGGTCAGCTATTTGCATCAATTCATCCTCTTTATAATCTTCAAAGTAGATACGTGTAACACGTGATAGGACTCCAGGATTCTTACTCAATAATCGTTCCATAGGGGCAGTGTATCCAGCTAGGATAATCATAATATCACGATTATTATCATCAGCCATAGTGGATAATAGAGATGATAGTACTAGTTTCCCTGGGTCAGATTTATGCTCAGTAATTAGGTCGTAGGCTTCATCTATAAATAAGATTCCACCCTTAGCTTCATCAAGGGCTAAGTTAACTAATTCCCCTTCTCCACCCCAATTCTGAGTCATTAATGATGCACGGTCACGCAATACTACATGTCCTCGGCTAAGGACTCCTATCTCTTTGTAGATTGCTCCTAACAATTTGGCAACAGTAGTCTTACCTGTACCTGGACTACCCATAAATGCAAAGTGTAGTTGTTGTTTATTGGCAGGAAGATTAAATTTATTACGAGCCTTCTTTAATTGGGACTTAGCTATCGCTCCTTTAAGTTGTTTTTTAACCCGTTTAAGACCAATCATAGACTCTAACTTTTGTCTAGGTGTAATTTTGGATATACTCAATCCTCCCGTTTCTGAACGAGGAGTTAATTGAGCAGGTCTAAAGGATGATCTAACATCTCGTTGTCCAACCACAAATATGGTTTTAATAATAATAGTATCGTAGAATAGAATTTTTAATAAATAATTACCTGTTCTACATACTATATTTTCTATCTCTGTTATAAATTGTATCGATTCAGTTTTATTTAGAATTTCTTCTTTATTCTCTTGAAATATTATTTCATTCTCTTGATTCTCTATAATAACAGTTATTGCACAAGGGAGAGTCAATTCACTAATACTAGTGAATTGAGCTGTGAGTAATATCCCTGCCAGATTATCATAATTGTAACAGCTACGTCCTCCACGTTTTAGCATTGCTACTATATCGCCATTGTCATCACAATTGATGCGGTATAGCGAGAATGTATCTAAATTTAAATATTTAGCGTAATTATCCTTAACATCGACAAAAGTTAATTTCTTACGGAAAATACTTGTTTTATTAGAGCTAATACTTAGCCAATACTCCCCTTCAATTGGAGAGTTTATAGGTAGAAGTGTAGTATTCTCTTTGCTATCTAATGAAGATGTATCGCTTGATATCAAATTGTTATCATAGTCACGAAGTTCAATATTGTAACTAATATCAATGTCAATCACCTCTTCTATCTCAGTTTTAATAATTAGATAGCCATCGTGGATAGATTTTAGATATGAAGTTGATAGAAATATAAAATTTGGATTAATTTTTCCTTTATAATCGGAGCTGAATTTGACATCAATTATATTTACCTTTTTGACATCAATAGCATCAGAGTTGATAGAATCCGATGTTTCTATCTCCTCATCTATCTTAAATTCAGATAGAAAATTATCAAAATCATCATCAATATCAGATATTATTGATTTAGAATTTTTACTCTTTCCCCCTTTGTTCTTATTGTTTTTCTTAGGCATTGTATTATAGTATTGTATGGTGATTACCCTTTACAAAATTAGGCAAAAATTTCCAACTTTTACACTTAAAATCTGAGAAATTTACTAGATTCTCAAATAACAGAGAGGGTGGCTAACAAACAAAAATGCTTGTTAGCCACCCTCTCAATTTTGGGGTATATCTATTCTCTAATATTAGAAGTACCCATTAGAGAATTAATTTTTAGCGTTTGATTAGCTTAACTGATTCTTCGTTGTCAACTTTCACTAGGTAGATACCTGCGTTTAAGTCAGCTACGTTGATAGTTACGCTACTAGCGTTATTAGCTGCTACTGATTTAACTACTGCACCGTTAGCTGCATATATCTTGATATCTTTCATATCTTTACCAGTAATAGTTACTATGCTTGTTGCTGGGTTAGGGGTAACTGCAACTATTGCATCAGATTCAATATCACCTACTGATGAAGCAAATATGATTAACATTGTACTCTTAGCAGGAGTTGTACAAGCATTATTAGTTGTTGGCATTGCCCATACTCCTAAGCGTTCACCTAAGTTAGAAACTGCATAAAGGTTACCTGCATAGTCAAATTCAAAGTCATTAGCATAAGAGCTTTGACCATCAAGAGCAGCTGCAAATTCCATAGTTACCTCAGGAGTAGCATCTAATTTAAGTCTGTAGCTATATACCTCTAATTGTCCACCTATGCAAGTTGCAATAAGTGTTTCGCTTTCATTTACTGCTAAAGCACCATTTTGAGATGATTCAGAAACAATACTTGGTGTAGCTGAATCCCACACTGCATCACCATATTGGTCGCTGTAATAGAAGAACGATGGGTTAGCTGATGAATTACTACCAGCACCACGATATTGTCCTGCCCAGAAACCACCAGATACTGGTTGGATGCTGTTATTACCATTACCAATGTAGCTACTGTGCGCTTTAGAGCTATTAGGAGCCTGAGTCCATGATGTAGCTGTACCAATGTTGTAAACTGATACATATTTTTTCCAACCTGAACCAGATGCTGTCTCATCAACTGCATATAACTCAGTGCTTTCACCTTCACCTCTAATTCCTAATGAGTTGATTTCACCACAAACGTAAGTGCCATTAACAGATAATGAACCTGACGAACGTGTAGCACCGTCAAAGAATAAGCTAGCTTCCATAGTTTCAGGATTCATATAGTAGATACCTGAGTTAGTAGTTGATTGGTCACAAAGGAATAAACGACCATCAGCGGCAACAGCCATCTTACGTGGTCCTTCACCTGCTGTACCTGTCCATTCTACACCACCTGTGTAAGCAGTAGCACCCTGTTCAGTTACATCTGAAAGGTCTGCACCTAATACATATACACCTACTTCTGTTGCTTTTTCGTCAACTGTGCCAGCATAAGTATTTGCTACATATACACGACCGAAGTAATCACTTTCAGGTGATTTGTCAATCTTAACACCGTAAGGTGCATAATATTTCATCATATCATCAGTGTCATCTGAGTATTTAGCGAAACGAGTGATACTAGCACCCTCAACTGCTACTTCCCAGCTATAGCTGATAGTGATATCATCAAATGTATTTTCATCAACTACTACGCTATTTTCACCTTTATTAGCTGTACCTGCTACTGTTGCCACTTCGGCACCACTTTCAGCATTCTTGAAGATGATTGTAGCCGTTTCAGCATCTGCATTTAGTTTATATGAAAGTGTAAAGATATCATCATTAACCTCTTGTTTAAGGTCATAAGCAAATACACGTATAGCACCGTTTACTTGAGCTTGGTCAACTGTTGAATAAGTGTAGATTTCATTTCCTATCATTAGATATTCATTGATATCAGCATTGTCAACAGCTACCATTGCAGTTGTTTTAAGCAATTCATCTTTAGTAGCTAGTACTTCAGAAGTATTGATAAGTTCAGCTGCACCTATACCCTCTTCAGTAACATTGTATAGATTTACTGAGTAATCATATTTTCCTTCATTTTCAGTAACGATAGGCATAGCGAATAGAATACTACCACCGTAACGGAAGAATATACCACCAGAAGAGAGTGTAGAAACATCACTCATTGAAGGCATTGAAAGAGCAGTGCCACCCTGTTGTACATAAACCTCACTTGTAGCAATTGATTTACTATCATATACTAGACGTTCAATATCGTTAGCTGAAAGTGTTAATCTGAAATCTTCACCAACTGTTGATTCATAAATGCCACTTAGGCTATCCCATTCGTAAGCAGTAAATTCTTCATTAACGAATGTCCATGTACCAAATTTCATACCATAAGTAGTAGTCCAACCATTACCAGCATGTGAATCTATGTATAGGTTAAAGTTATCACTAGGACCATTAACTGCGATAGTGTTAGCTAAGTAGTTAGAGTAGTTGTTACCAGCTGCTGCAATACTATTAGAAGTATTAGTAGGAAGTTGGTAAAGAGTAACAGGAGCTGCAAAAGCAATATCATCACCCTCGATAGGTTCCCATTTATATACATAGAAGTCACCAGTTTGGTAGCTATTAGATTCACGACCTACAACTGATGAGTTAGTACCAATTAGTACACCATCATCAGTAAATGCTATATCTGAAATAATTTGTTTATGGCTTTTACCTTCATAACCCTCAGTGCTTACACCTTCAGTGCTGATATCAGTAACTTTAGTACCATCCTCAGCACTAAACACCATTAATGAAGGAGTGCCATCAGCATCAACAGATAGAGTATAGATATAACCATCACGAAGGATAGCACGACGAATAGTTACGTCAGCTAATTCAGCAATAGTCTTAACTTCACCAGCTTGAGCCATGTTGTAGCTCTTAGATACAACTATATCACCATCTTGTTCAGGGTAAGGATAATTAGTAACCTCAACCACTACACCCTCAACATAATCTTCAGGATCTTCAGTTAATGGAATAAGAGTAGCGTTAGTAAATGAAGTTTCGTTAGCAACCACTTCAATCTCTTCAGACTCTTCCCAGAAGCCTTCAACTGAGCTATAATCAATAACATAAGTTCCAGGAGTTAGCTCAGGGAATACGAATACACCATTATACTCACCATCAGTAGTATATGTGCTTAGAATATTACCAGATTTATCTTTAAGAGTAACAGTTACACCATTAAGAGGATAGTAAGCATCAATTGAGTTAGTTTTGTAGTTATAAAGATCATGTTCTAATGCACAAGAGATATCCTTTACGGTACCCATGATGTCACCAGTAGTTTTACCAGCATCACCAAACCAAGCGCGGATAGCACGTGCAAAACGTTCACCCTCTTGTTTACAATAGTCATCATTCAATAGACGGTGACGTTCAGGTTGATAAGTGTGGAAACAACCCTCACAAAGGAAACCATCAGCACCATGTTTCAATACACCATAGTAACCAGTATAACCATTTACAGTAGAGTAGCTACCCATAAATGAGATATCACCACGAGCGTTGCAATCACCCTCGTTTTGGTAGTAGCTCTTATAAGTACAATCATTTTTGTTAATGTAAGGCCATGCAGCAACTGCCATATTCTTAGCTTCAACAAGACCGTTACCTACTTCAGCATCATAACCACGGAATAATAATAGAGGATAGTTAGTAGTTGTTCCCTCAGTAGCTGCATTAGAGTGCGCTGAGAAGAAATAGTCAATATTATTAGCCTCAACATCAGCAGCAATAACTGATAGCGTAACTAACGCTTCACCTTCACCCTCATAAGTCACCTTATCATTGTCAGTAGCTACATAATAATCTTCTATAACCCAACCATTAGAGTTACGAGAAAGTTTAGTAAAACCAACACCAGCATCAACTAGGTTGTAGTATAGGTCTAAACATTTAATTAAAAGGGTATTAGTTTCAAAGAAACCAAGTGTGTCCATAACCTCATAGTTAATAGTAGCCAAAGGACGGTCATTAGCAGTCCAACCACCATGACCAGGATTGATATAGACTCTAGCATCGTTAAAAGTAGATGCAGACACAGAAAATGTCATAAGCATCGTAACCGCAACTAAAATCAGTTTATGTAATTTCTTCATTGTTGTATAGATTATTTAGTTTCAACATTCATTAAATATACCTTTCCAGAAGCTGTGTTATACACAATCTTAGAAGCATCAGCAGAAGCAGAAGGGTACATACATATCTCAGATTCATCAGTTAACACTGAGTAGAAAGTGCCATTAGCCTTAGATACAACGATTTTAGAAGCAGTAACTACGTGACCATCATCTTTATCCATCATACCAACTACCCAATCGTTACCCATCCATTTAGGAGCGCGTAAAGTACCTATTGAAGTAACCTCAGAACCATCCAAGTTACATACATAAGTACGTGCACTGTTAATTACATAGTAAAGAACCTTAGTTCCATCAGGAGATACAGATGCCCATAGATAATCAGCACCAGTACCATTAGGAGAAAGTTCTTTAGTCTTACCATTAGCACTAATGTAAAGTTTGCTATCAACGATAGATGCAACAGCAACTGTACTTTCAGCCTTGTTAGACATAGTTTTAGACTTAACGCTAGTACCATCAAGTACAGATGTAGTACCATTAACAGCAGCTACTCCATACACAGTTCTTGACGCGTCAACAATTGTAGCAGAAGCACCAGTAGCAACATCAACAGACTTCACAGTAGTGTAGCGTAATTTGTTTTTGTAAACCTTCTCACGATAGGCAATAGTAGAGCCATCGCTAGAAATAATAACATCATATCCAGCACCCATTTCAGAAGAGATAGTTGAAGTCTCTTTAGTGGCTAGATCATACTTCATAAGACCGCTCATAGTGTTAGAGGTAACTAATAAATACTCACCATTAGGGCTCATGATAGGAGCGAAAGCTCCCTCGCTAGAAGCAATCTGAATCTGTTCAGTGCTTAAAACGTCAATTCCTTGAGCGAAACACAATTGGCTTGCTACAAGAATAGCAGAAAAGAATAATTTTCTCATGCGCATTGTTTTTAAAAAAGATTATTAAGTTTATATAATTCGTACTCTATTTTAATAATAGAAATTGGAATTTCATAAGAAGTGTTTATCGTTTATATTTTATTTAATTAGCTATTAATTTGTAGATTAATATATCTTGTTGCAAATTAATTAAAAATCCGCAAATAAACCATAATAGAGTATAATTATTAACCTATATTTAACAAAATAAAGCATAATAATTACCTGAATCAGCTGGTTGTATTATAATATTCAGATTTGGATAGATAAAAGAGCAAATCACAATCAAAAGAAATCACCTGAAAAAAACTAAGCCATAAATATTTTTAATTCAAATTAGTTGTATATATCATTTTTATTTCTCAACTTTGCACACTCAAATCAGAGGTATCGAATTCACTGAGGAGAAAAAGACCAGAATGGTGTGGTAGTTCAGCTGGTTAGAATACCTGCCTGTCACGCAGGGGGTCGCGGGTTCGAGTCCCGTCCATACCGCCAAAAGGGAGAGTTAATCG
>JAWXTT010000101.1:0-7818 GCA_044433325.1 Bacteroidales bacterium | reverse complement strand
TGAGTTGAAGCTGGACGCTGTGGCTGTGTCTATTGGTCCTGGTTCATATACAGGTTTGAGAATAGGATTGTCTGAGGCTAAAGGTGTTTGTTTCGGTATGGATTTACCGTTGATAGGTATTAATACATTGCAATTACTATCTGTGTCAGTGATGTTTAAACAATTGGATTTTGATGAAGATTTGATATTTATACCGATGATAGATGCTAGACGTATGGAGGTATTTACTGCTGTTTATAATTTGGCGTTAGAGACATTGATGGATGCTAAACCTTTGATATTGGATGAAAATTCGTATGCTGAATTTATAAAGACAGGAAAGAATGTTTTGATATTTGGTAATGGTGCGGATAAGGCTAAAGAGGTATTAACTGCATCGAATGTACGTTTGATTAAGAATATCAAACCTATTGCTAATGATATGGTGGCGTTGTCTGAACGTGCTTTCCGTGAGGGGGACTTCCTAGACTTGGCGTACTCAACTCCTATGTATCTTAAAGAGTTTCAAGGTACTACCCCTAAAAAGAAGATTTTATAAAATTCACTGTTAGATTGATGAAATAGTTGCTTTTTTTTATTTGTAATTTGTTGCTATTTTTAAGGGTCAGTTTTAAGAACTCCTCTAATATGAATATATTAATAATGTAAAAGATCTTGTTGTGTGACTAGCAATTATAAATAATGCGCAGGTTGTTATCAAGATATTTAATAAATAAAAAAATGAATGTAGTTATAACAAAGCAAGATGACCATATTCTTGCATCAGTAGAGGGGCGTGTAGATACAATTACATCCAAAGATTTTGAAACGGTTGTAAACAGTCTTCTAAAAGAGGAGAACTCAAACATTATTTTAGATTGTGATAAATTAAGCTATGTAAGTAGCTCTGGTTTGCGAACATTTCTAATTTTCCAAAAAGGGCTTAATGCCAAAGGGGGAAAATTGACATTACGCTCTCTTAGTGAGCCAATCAAAGAGATATTTGAGATTACTGGATTTGCATCTATCTTTTCGATTGAAAATTAAGGCTGCTTTTTTTACATAAATAATAAGGTGTGGGTAGTTAAGGGGGGGGGCTTAAAAACTACCCCTTAAAATAATAAGAATAAATAAATATTCAATAAATTATGTTGTCAAAGAAACAACTTATCAAACTAGGCAAAAGGTTACGTGATGCAGATCTCCCAGTAGCAGAAGATTTACAATATCTACAAGATTATAGGCTTTCATTTAATGATGCTATCTCCACTATCTTTGAGAGTTTGTGTGAGATGAGTTATAATGTAAATAAAGATGCGATATGTACCTTTAGAATTAAGAGATTGGATTCCATTATAGGTAAACTTCGCCGATTAACTGGAATTTTGCAACTAGACAAGATGGGTGATATAGCTGGTTGTCGTTGTATTATGAGCTGTGATGATGAAGTATATACGCTAGTCGATTTAATAAAAAATAAATTAAATGTTATTCGTGAGAATGTCTATATGGGTGAGAATCCCAAGTACACTGGCTATCGTTCAATCCATCTCTATGTACTTAGCGAGGAGGGGAAGACAATAGAGATACAAGTACGTACTGTTGACCACCATGATTGGGGTACATTTGTGGAGATGGTAGATCATATATACGATATTCGTGTGAAGGAGCAGATTCGCAATGAAAGTAGTGCTGAATTATACGATGACTTTGAAAAATTGCACCGTGTCTTGGCTGATCTTAAATATAATCTCTCATATGAGCAGAAACGATTTATTATTGATATGACCATAAAGCATGACATAATAGGAGCTTTGGATGTGAAATTTGTAAATAATACTATCCATGTGCGTCAGAATCTCTATAATTGCACTGAGAATACTAGTGCATTTTTGATGGCTTTGGGTAAAAATAACAAACCGTCAGTTGTGGGATTTTCAGATTATAGAGAGGCAGAAACGGAGTACTATCGTATGTTTGAAGCCTCAGGTGGGACTGTCAATTTGGTGCTAATTACTATACCCAACGCAACGTTTAAGAAAATTGCTGTGGCTTATGCTAACTATCTGTTATACTCGCACAAATTTACGCAATATCTCTATGAAATAATTATATCTGAGCTTGAACAGATTGCTAATGATGATCAGAGTGAGGCGCGACGAATATACCATTATACCCAACAAGTTAATGATCTTACAGGACGACAGATTGCCAATGAAATTATGCAATTATCTGATATAGAGTTGATTGATGATAGAGCAGCGGTGTGGCTTTCCGATGTTGATGAGCGTTTAGATAAATTGGTTGCGATGCAAAAAGAGATTAAGCAAAAGATAAGTTCATTAGGGATATAATACTTTCAATAAAAGTGAACATATTTCATTTCCCATAATATTTTCATATCTTTGTTTCGATATGGAATAAAACAAAAAAATAAGAATATAACACTTTAAAATATTCTGCTTATTTTTGTGTAATTCCGTATTTTGTGAAGAAAAAATGATATATTTGTAATATATAAATAAGAATAATAGATGATAGAATATAATTCCCAAAAGAGTAAATTAGTGCTTCCTGAATATGGTCGCAATGTGCAGCAGATGATAGATCATTGTGTTGCATTGGAGAGTAAGGAGGAGCGTACTGTTTGTGCTAAATCTATAATTAATATTATGGGTAATCTGTTTCCTCACTTGCGTGATTCAGAGGATTATAAGCATAAATTGTGGGATCATTTGGCTATAATGTCAGATTTTAAATTAGATATTGATTTCCCTTATGAGGTAGTTAGTCAAGAACATTTAAGCTCACGGCCTGATAAGGTGGAGTATCAATTTGATAAAATAAGATATATGCACTATGGAAAGACTGTTGAAACTATGATTAAACGTGCATTGGAGTATCCTGAAGGGGATGAGAAGATGGCGTTGATTATGATGATTGCTTTCCATATGAAGAAATTATTGGTTTCGATTAATAAAGATGGTGTTGATGATGAGAAGATTTTTAAGGATTTATACTATTACTCTGATGGTCAAATATATTTAACCACAGATAAGTATAAATTACGTGAAGTTAAGGAGCAATCGTCGCAGCAATCACAAAATAATCGTAATAGAGGTCGTAAACGTAAATAATTAATTAAGGGGAGTTCAAAAAATCCCCTATTACTAACTAAAACGGGGATATCCCCATACTGGAGGGTTGCTTATGGGTACTTTTATTGTAGAGGGTGGACGTAAAATGTGTGGTGAGATAATACCACAAGGAGCTAAAAACGAGGTTCTTCAAATTCTGTGTGCTACACTACTTACCTCTGAAAAGGTGGTAGTATCTAATATTCCTGATATATTGGATGTTAATAACCTAATTGCACTATTGGCCGCGATGGGGGTGACGGTTGAGAAATTGTCCGTTGGTGAATACTCATTTGAGGCTAAAGGGATAGATTTAGATTATTTGCAAACTGAGGAGTTTGTTAAGCGTACTGAATCGCTTCGTGGTTCAGTGATGATTATAGGACCATTAGTTGCTCGTTTTGGTTATGCAATATTACCTAAATTGGGTGGTGATAAAATTGGTCGTCGTAGAATTGATACACACTTGTTAGGTATTCAGAAATTGGGCGCAAAATTCAATTTCGATGAATCAAAATCCCGTTATGAAATTACAGCAGATAAACTTAAAGGTTGTTACATGTTGTTGGATGAAGCATCAGTAACAGGTACAGCCAATATATTAATGACTGCTGTGCTGGCTGAGGGTGAAACTACTATCTATAATGCGGCGTGTGAACCCTATCTACAACAACTATCAAAGATGTTGAATAGCATGGGTGCTAAGATTGAAGGGGTCGGCTCTAATTTACTTAAAATACAGGGAGTAACATCGTTAGGCGGTTGCAAGCATAGGATTCTTCCTGATATGATTGAGATAGGCTCATTTATAGGTATGGCGGCTATGACTGGTTCAGATATTACATTAAAGGATGTGGCAATAAAGGAACTGGGAATTATACCTGATAGTTTCAGACGATTGGGTATTACGGTTGAGTGTATAGGTGATGATATTCATATCCCAGCACACTCTAGCTATGAGATTGATACATTCCTAGATGGGTCAATTATGACTATTGCGGATGCTACTTGGCCTGGACTATCTCCAGACTTGTTAAGTGTTATGCTAGTAGTGGCAACGCAAGCTAAAGGTAGCGTTCTGATTCATCAAAAAATGTTTGAAAGTCGTCTATTCTTTGTGGATAAACTGATTGATATGGGTGCGCAAATTATTCTGTGCGACCCACACCGTGCCGCTGTTATTGGATTGGGTAAACAATCAACTTTGCGTGCTACTAATATGGTTTCTCCTGATATTCGTGCGGGTATTGCTATGCTTATTGCGGCTCTTTCGGCTGATGGTGTTAGTCGTATTCATAATATCGATCAGATAGATAGGGGGTATCAAGATATTGATAAACGTTTAAATGCAATCGGTGCTAATATTACTCGTATAAAATAGATAAATGATTAAAGATAAAGATATAGTAGAGGTTGGTCATTTTAATAAACCTCATGGTATTAATGGGGAGATTTCGGCTACCTTAGATGTGGCTGATGACTTGGCTGATTTTAAGTGTATTATTTGTGAGATTGATGGAATTTATGTTCCGTTCTTTATAAATAATGTACGTCCTAAGAGTAAAGAGACTGTTTTACTTCATATAGATGGTGTCGATACGGAGCTAGTAGCTAAGGGGTTTATTAATAAATCAATATTTGTATTAAAAGCTGAAACCTCTGAGATAGATGAACAGGATGATGGCAACTTTGCAAATTTCTTTATAGGATTTAAAGTGGTTGACAATGAGATAGGTGATGTAGGTGAGATTATGGAGATTGATGACTCAACGGATAATCCGCTATTTATACTATCTAATGGTGAAAGGGATATTTATATTCCTATTACTACCGATTTTATACTAAATATCGATTATGATAATAAGGTGCTACTAATGGAATTGCCAGTGGGTATCACTGAAATGTAAAACAATAAAAATAATTAAAATAAGATAACTATGAGTGCAGATGATATAAAAGTATATGATGAGGATGATGCTTTGGAATTTATCCAAAAATTTATTCCTCAAGAAACAAAAGGTAAATATTCTAATGATGATATCCTAAATTTGTTAGATATAATGTTTGACTATTATGAGGATAAGGGTTTATTCGATATAGATTTATCAGATGATGATGAAGCTGATATTGATATAGATGAGTTGGTTAAGTATGTACAAAAGGTACTTGCTAAAGATAAAGATAATAAAGTTGCTAAGGATGATGTAATGGATATAGTGCTAGCTGAACTTGAGTATGAAAAGAGTTTAGGTATGTATGAATAATCAGTTAGCTAAATAAAGAAATACATGATTAATCTGAATAGATGGTTACGGATTGTAGTTGTCCTGTGTATTACGATGTTAATTACACAGGATATTTACAGTAATAACTTTTTTGATAATTTAAAGGGACTCTTCAAAAAGGAGAATAGTGTAAAAAAGAGTAAAAAGAGTAAGTCTGAATTGGTGGTAGTTGATACTATCTCAAATATATATGAGCTAACGCTATCCGATAATATATATGCTCCGCTATTACAAGCCAAGGCTAAGAATGTAATTACAACTAAACAACAGAAATTAGTTGATAAGCTAACTAGTAATGGCTATTCAGCTACTACAATGCGTGATGGCGAGGTGGTGAAGATTACAATTGTTACAGATAAGCTATTTGCACCTAATGATACTATATTAATGGATAGTGCTAGTGAGTTAATATTCCCATTGGTGGAATATGCTAAGGTAGATGATTATTATAAGGTGATGTTGGCGATACATAGCGATGATACAGGTTCAGAACTTTATAAAAGTATGATTTGTAATGCTCGTGTAGATGCTATCGGTTCTTTATTTGATGGAACTAAGAGTTTAGTTAGTTATGCAATGAGTGATACTGAACCTATCTTTGATAATAAGTCAGTGAAGAATAGGGCTGCCAATAGGCGTTTAGAGATATATTTTGTTCCTTACAAAGTGATGATAGTTAAGGGGGAAAAGGGGATTTTATAATGTAAATGTGTAGTTGGTGCGGAATAAATTTATTAATTTTGTACCTTAAATAAGATTGAAAATAAAACTATAAAATAATAATTTAATGGCAAAGGAGCTTAAAGGTCTTACTAAAAGGGCTGATAATTATTCGCAGTGGTATAATGAATTGGTTGTTAAAGCAGATTTAGCTGAACAATCAGCTGTAAGAGGTTGTATGGTTATCAAACCTTACGGTTACGCTATCTGGGAGAAGATGCAACGTCAACTTGATGATATGTTTAAGGAAACTGGGCATGTGAATGCTTATTTCCCATTGTTAATACCTAAGTCTTTCCTTAGTAAGGAGGCTGATCATGTCGAAGGGTTCGCTAAAGAGTGTGCAGTGGTAACTCACTATCGTTTAAAAAATGCTCCTGATGGTCAGGGGGTAGTGGTTGATCCTGAAGCTCGTTTAGAGGAGGAGTTAATTATACGTCCTACTTCAGAAACTATCATTTGGAATACCTACAAGAATTGGATTCAATCATATAGAGATTTACCTATCCTGTGTAATCAATGGGCTAACGTTTTTCGTTGGGAGATGAGAACACGTATGTTCCTGCGTACTGCTGAGTTCCTATGGCAAGAGGGTCACACTGCTCACGCTACTAAAGAGGAAGCTGTGGAGGAGGCTGAACGTATGCTAAATGTATATGCTGAGTTCGCTGAGAAATATATGGCAGTTCCTGTTGTTAAGGGTATTAAGTCTGCTAATGAACGTTTTGCTGGTGCATTGGAAACTTACACTATTGAGGCTATGATGCAGGATGGAAAGGCATTGCAATCGGGTACTTCACATTTCTTAGGTCAAAACTTTGCTAAGGCATTTGATGTTAAGTTTATAAATAAGAGTAATGAATTAGAGTATGTTTGGGCTACATCATGGGGCGTTTCAACACGTTTGATGGGTGCGTTGATTATGACTCACTCTGATGATAATGGTTTGGTTTTACCTCCATTCTTAGCTCCTATTCAAGTAGTAATTGTCCCTATCTATAAGGGTGAAGAGCAATTAGCTATGATTGAAGAGAAGATTAATCCTATTATCGCTAACCTAAAAAAGATGGGTGTTAGCGTTAAATTTGATTCATCAGATAATAAACGTCCTGGTTTCAAATTTGCTGAGTATGAATTGAAGGGTGTACCTGTGCGTTTAGCGATAGGTGCAAGAGATCTTGAGAATAATACTGTTGAAGTAATGCGCCGTGATACATTGACTAAGTCAACTGTTGAGTTGAATGGAATCGAGGATTATATCGTATCTCTGTTGGATGAGATTCAAACTAATATCTTCACTAAGGCGTATGATTTCCGTGCTGCAAACACTATCTCAGTTGATTCTTATGATGAGTTTAAAGAGAAAATTGAGGATGGCGTATTTATCTTAGCTCACTGGGATGGAACACCAGAAACCGAGGAGCGTATCAAGGATGAAACTAAGGCAACTATCCGTTGTATCCCATTAGATGGCGATAAAACCCCTGGCGTATGTATGGTAACAGGAAAACCATCAGCTTGCCGTGTTCTATTCGCACGTAGCTACTAATAATAGAAATATATAGAAAACAAAACGCTCCACACTTCGATTGATGTGGAGCGTTTCTGTTTATAATTGGTTAGTCGATGAAGCGGCGGGTTAGGTTGGTGTAGGCATCTATGCGGCGGTCGCGTAGGAATGGCCACCAGCGGCGTAC
>JAWXTT010000100.1:0-7886 GCA_044433325.1 Bacteroidales bacterium | reverse complement strand
TATTATATTTAGACTTGTTGCTCAACTATACGTCACTACTGAAAATCCGATTGATTCGTTAGCTAAGTCATTCCTAGGACAGGTGTATATAGCACTACCAATGGCTTCAATGAATATATTATTCAACTATTATGGATCGCATATTCTATTAGCTCTATTTATATTTATTTGGGTTAATGATACAGGTGCATTCTGCGTAGGATCACTTATCGGCAAAAATAGATTATTTGAGCGCATCTCCCCAAAAAAATCGTGGGAGGGATTTTTCGGTGGTTTTATTGCTGTACTAGCAGTATCTGCCATAATATCATTATATTTCAACAACTATTTCACTGGATTAACCTTAACAGAATGGTTAATTCTGGGGGGAATCAGTTCTATTTTCGCTACTTGGGGTGATTTAAATGAATCACTAATTAAACGTACCGTTAATGTAAAAGACTCAGGCAAAATACTTCCAGGACATGGAGGAATGCTTGACCGTATTGATAGTCTATTATTAGTAGTTCCAGCTACATTAATCATTCTGATTATTATCAAATCAACATTTTAAAACAAAAACATATATACATACACTATGAGTGATCAACGTTATAATTTAAGAGGAGTTTCAGCATCAAAAGAGGATGTACATAACGCTATCAAAAACGTAGATAAAGGTCTTTATCCTAAAGCATTCTGCAAAATAATCCCTGACATATTAGGTGGAGATAGTGAATATTGTAACATTATGCATGCAGATGGTGCAGGAACTAAATCATCACTAGCATATATCTATTGGAAAGAAACAGGAGATATAAGCGTATGGAAAGGTATCTCACAAGATGCACTGATTATGAACATTGATGACCTACTATGTGTAGGTGCAACAGACAATATACTATTATCATCAACAATAGGTCGCAATAAAAACCTAATTACAGGTGAAGTAATAGCCGCCATTATCAATGGCACTGAGGAACTACTGACTGAGCTTCGTGAAATGGGAATCACCATTTACAGTACAGGTGGTGAAACAGCTGATGTAGGTGACTTGGTAAGAACCATAATCGTTGATAGTACTGTTACATGCCGCATGAAACGCTCAGATGTGATAGATAACGCTAATATTAAAGGTGGTGATGTTATCGTGGGGCTTTCATCTAGCGGTGTAGCTAGTTACGAGAAAAAATATAATGGCGGAATGGGTAGCAATGGTTTGACCTCAGCACGCCATGATGTGTTTGCTAAATATTTAGCTGAGAAATATCCTGAAAGTTTTGACAATAATGTTCCTAATGAGTTGGTTTATTCAGGAGGAATATCACTGACAGATAGCGTTGAGGGTGTTGATATCAATGCAGGGGAATTAGTTCTTTCACCAACCAGAACATACGCACCAGTTATCAAGAGAATCTTAGACACTATGCGCTCAGATATCCATGGTATGGTACACTGCTCAGGTGGTGCGCAAACTAAAGTAATGCACTTTGTTAATAATAAACGTGTCGTTAAAGATAATATGTTTCCAATACCACCACTATTCCGTCTAATACAAGAGCAATCAGGGACAGATTGGAAAGAGATGTATAAGGTATTTAATATGGGACATCGTATGGAGATTTACTTAGCTCCTGAGAAAGCTGATGAGATAATCGAGATTGCAAATTCATTCAATATTGATGCACAGATTATAGGACATGTTGAGGAGGCTGAGAGCAACTCACTAACCATCATATCAGAAAAGGGTCGTTTCGATTACTAAAAACGGAGGGGCTAATCAGAGTGAAAACTCGTATAAACACATACCGCCCACTTATATCTTTCGCTATCCTATTAACCATAGTGATAGCGACTAGATGTAATCATCATAGCTCAGAAGTAAACGAAGGAGCATTACCTGACACCCTACGTATAGGAACACTATATGGAGCAACATCCTATTTTATATATAAAGGGGAGGAGATGGGTTATGAATATGAGCTAATTAATAATTTCGCACATGAAAAAGGGATAGAAATTAAAAGCTCTATATCTAACAATATCGAATCATTGCTAGAGCAATTAGACTCAGCTCATATCGACTTAATAGCTTATCAGATACCACGTACCGCAAAATATAATAGCGATAATATAATTTATTGCGGCATCGAAAATATCACCCATCAAGTGTTAGTTCAGCCAAAAGCTAAAGAGGCGCGAGAGCTAATCACCGATGTAACTCAACTAATTGGAGAGGATATCTACATACAGAAAAACTCAAAATATATATCACGTCTGCAAAATCTAAACAACGAACTAGGCGGGGGGATAAATATCCATACAACACTATCAGATACACTGGTTACAGATGATATTCTGTACCTAGTAGCAACAGATAGTATTCCACTAACTATTATTGATTGGGATCAAGCTACCCTAAATATCTCAAATTATAAAAATATAGATACATCACTTGAGATTAGTTTTCCACAACGTTCGTCATGGGTTGTTAGCAGTAACAACAAATTATTAGCGGATTCAATTAACCATTGGAGTAGTGAGATTACAACAGCTAAATCATCCAAAAACCTTATGCAACGCTACTTCCAACTAAGTAGAATAGATAAATCAGACAGCACTACAATTATAGGTGAAGCAAATAAATATTTCGGTCACATATCACTTAAATCACAACACGTGATATCACCATACGATTCATTATTCCGTAAGTATGCTAAAGAGATTGGATGGGATTGGAGATTATTAGCAGCCCAATCATTTAGCGAATCACGCTTTGACCCAACAGCCACATCTTGGGCAGGTGCTAGAGGTTTAATGCAACTTATGCCTAGCACAGCACGCGCATTCGGGTTAGAGGGAGATAGCATAACCGATCCCGAGTTGAATATAAAAGCGGCTACTGCATATATTAAGTCGTTACAACGTGCCTTTGCCAATAAAGTTGAAGATCCACATGAACGTAACAAGTTTATATTAGCAGCATACAATTCAGGATTAGGACATATCTACGATGCAATAGCATTAGCTAAGGCTCACAACAGAGATCCCGAAACGTGGGACGATAACGTTGAGATAACAATAACCATGAAATCAAATCCTGAATTTTATAACGAAGAAGTATGCCGTCATGGCTACTTCAATGGTCGCGAAACTGAAAATTACGTAGCCAAAGTAATGGCACTATACAACTTATATAAAACCCAGATTGAGAAATAAGAACAAGACTTTAGGGGACTTCTAATAATTGGTTTTATTCAATTTTTAGTAGTCCACTTTAGAACTACACCATACTACTTACTTATAACATACATTAAAATACCGACATAAGCATTACAACAATTTACCATTATACACGTTTATAATATGTAAATTTGCACTTCTAAATTAATTATTCAACAAACAAAATATTAACAATGGGAACTATTATAAATATTCTAATTTCAGCCATAGCAGTTTATGCAACTGCAAGTCTATTGCCAGGAGTTCAAATCAAAAGTTTTGGTACAGCTATCATAGTAGCAATAACACTAGGAATACTTAATTTCCTGATCAAACCAATATTGATAATATTAACGATACCAATAACAATTATCACTCTAGGACTATTTCTTTTAGTAATAAATGCGCTAGTTATACAATTAGCAAACAGTTTAATAACCAACTTTCAAGTTACCAACTTCTGGTGGGCACTACTATTTAGTTTAATATTATCAGCTATTACCACACTAATAACTATAATCTTCACATAACTAGTATTCCGCGTTAATATTCCGCTAGAATTTACAGATAAAACCCAAATTAATCAACGCTTGACTAAAGTCTGATATAAACTGATATTCATATTCAGCGTAAATACCGAACCTTCTAGTAAATAATAACTCTGCACCTGCACCAAGTATTGGAGCAAATCTATATTCGTGTTCATCATACGGACTAGGACCAGGTATCCACATATCTTGCTCATCCCACGACGAGAAACAAACACCCGCAGTTGGGTAAATCATAAACCAATCACTAAGATTTAATATATACTGTGCACTAGCACTGACAACTAAAGCATTGAAGTTTTCACTATTGAAATAATAACTAACAGAGGGTCCTACCCTTAGATTATCCAAGAAATAATATTGACCTTTAAAGCCAATACCCACTGTTTTCACATAGGTGCTATAACTACTCTGTGCTGTAACTAATATATTCCCCTTCTGAGCCGTAATAGATGACACCGAGAATAGTAATAATACTATTATAATAACTGTTTTTTTCATAAAATAAAGATTTAAATTAATTCAGTATATTCATCTTATATACTTTAGTACAAATTGTACAACATATTAATATTAAAAAAAAGCCTTATCTTTAGGTTCTAAAAATAAGGCTTTGATATATTTATGGAGAGTTCTAAAAACTAACCCTAATAGTGTTATTATTTTCTATCTCCATAATAACCGTAACTATATCTACCGTAGCTATACTTCCCATATCCATAATATCCGCCACGACCTTGATCAACTCCATTAAGCAATAGACTCATGTTTTTCAATTTCTTGTTAGTGTAAATTGCTTCTATATCTGGGAATAAACGTTTATCTAAAAGACCTGCACGTACTACAAAAATAGTTGAATCACATGATTTTTCGACAATTGAAGCATCTGGTAAAATTTCAAAAGGTGTACAATCTAAGAATATATAATCATATTCTTCGCGTAATGACTTTATTAACTCACTGAACTTAGGTAACAACAATAATTCAGACGGATTAGGGGGTACAACACCTACTGGTAAGACATCAACATTTTCTCCTAATTTTCCTCTTACTATTATATTATCGACACAATCTTCAGCTCCGCTTAGATAACTAGATATACCAATTTTAGGCGAATCTATATATTTACTCAATGTAGCTCTTCTAAAGTCAGAATCTATAAGTAACACTTTAGATCCTTTGAGACCTGTACATATACCTATATTAGAGGTGATGAAACTTTTTCCACTACTTGGATTTATCGATGTTAACATTATCACAGTACATTTAGTATCACTCTTTGACATAAAATCAATATTAGAACGTATAATTCTAAATGATTCATTGACAACAGTACGGCTCTTATTATCAACTACCACTCTAGTTTCTGGTCTTTTCTCATTCATAGGTTTAAAGAAACTCTTTTTTCTATCCAACGAAGGAATTGAACCAATAAATGGTATTGTCAGTCCAGCCAAATCCTCTTTTGTTCTAACTACAGTTCTTAATGCATTGATTATAAATAAATAAGCAGCAGGCAAAGCGGCACCCAAAATTAATGCAAATAACAAAATCATCATTTTACGAGGAGCTATTGGAGAAGGGCTACCCTTTGCATATGCAAGCACCTTAGTATTGTATGCAGTAAATGCCATTGATAATTCATTCTCCTCACGTTTCTGAAGCAGATAAAGATATAAAGACTCCTTTACCATCTGCTCGCGACCAGCTGAACGTAAATATTTTTCTTGGGTTGGATTATTTGCTAAGATCTTCTCATTTGAAGCTTCTACCTTACGTGCATTTTCAATCTGAATACCTAATGTATTAATCAACTCATTTACAGAAAGATTAATAACATTTTTCATCGATTTTAACGCCTTAATCATATCTGCAACGATTGGATTACTTTCACTACTATTTTGTAATAAGTTCTCTTTCTGAAGTAATAGACTATTATATTGTTCTATTTGTCGTTCTATGGTTGCACTTTCAATACCAGTATTTGCAGGTAACACTTGATCCGTTGTAGATGCATTTTGCATATACTCCTGAATATATTTAGCCATTGATAACTGATTATTTAACTCTAACATTTGAATCGCATTTTTAGAGGATTCCTCCAAACTAATACCTGTTACAGCTGTCAAATTGGGCAGTAAATTTGCACTTTTATAATTAGAGATATTAGAATCTACAATACCTAATTCTTGTTCAATTACGGCTAATCTCTCCTCAATAAATTGAGATGTAGTTACTGTCACTTGATTTTTATCATAAATCCAGCTCTCTTGATATGCAGAGATCAATGTATTTAATATATCTGAAGCTCTTTGAGGTGACGTATCACTAATACTCAAATCAATGATAGTTGATTCTTTATCACGCCACGCTGCTGAAATCTTTTCTTGATAAGCTTCAGCAATATATGGTATTGGGAATTTTGTAAAAGTATAATCTAAATCAATATTATCCTCGTTTAAAAAAATAGTTTTACTTATCACAGTTCCCTCTAGAGGAGAAACATCTATGGGTTTAAAAAATTCACCCACAATATCATCATCATATTCTATCTGATTTATTTTAAGATTTGAAATAATCCAACGATTTTCATCAATAAAATTAAAATCGAATATGATTGCTGAATTATTATAAATTGAATCTACCTTAACTGTAAATGGAGATGTATTATATAGCTGAATAGATCCTAATCCATTATATTGCATATTATAGCTATAATTAAGACCTAATCTTTCCACTACTGTCTCCATAAGTTTTGAAGTAGTAATTACATGTATCTCGTTATTTACATCTATATTAGTATTTAAGAATCCCATATCCTCGAAACTTTGCAAACCTGCTGCTCCGATAGATTTTCCTTGCGAATCATTCTTAATTAAGACAGATGCTGTACGCTTATAAACGGATGGTGTAATTACTAAATATGCAACAGCCAAAGCGAGAGCTACTATGACAGAAGCTACGAACAACCATATATTACCTAAGAAAATATCCCAAAGATCTCTTAAATTTATCTCCTTCTCTTCCATTATACTTATTTTAGTTTATAATTATTACCATGATAGTAGTCAACAATGATGCGATAGATATCCAGAACGATGATGTACTGAAGGTATTAGCATTAGCTGTTGATTGATTCGTTTTCATTCTATTTGGTTCAACATAAATCATATCATCTTGTTGAACAAAGAATGCAGGTGATTGATATATATCATTTGATTTTAAATCTAATTGATAAGTAATTAGATTATTATTCTCCATTTTTCTAGTAAGGAATACCCTGTCGCGTACCCCTGTAACATTTAAGTCTCCTGCCATACTTAAAGCATCAAAAATAGTAGTATTATTACGAGTTAAAGAATATCTACCTGGAGAAGCAACATCACCCAAAATAGATACTTGTAGATTAACAAATTCAACAGTAACTATTGGATCTTTCACTAAGCCTTGCTCAATCAACATAGATTTAATCTTTGCAGCTACCTCTAAACTAATCATTCCTTCCACTTTTACTTTTCCGAGAACTGGGAAGTCTATACAACCTGATGCATCAACTGTATATCCTAAAATTTCACCTTGTGTTCCTGTAATACCTGCTTTAGAATAATTAGCTGCATATAACTGAGATTTAGGCAAATTAAAAATAAGAACCAATTCTGGATCTTTACTTGATACTATTATTGATATAATATCATTTGGTCTTAGTTTTATATCTCCACCCTGAATAACCTCAAACTCAGCATTCACAACACGGTCTTGCAAGTATATCACTTTTTCCTGAGTATGACAGGATGCCAATAGGACGACTAATAATCCCAAAATAAAATTCTTCATAATTATAATGTTTTCATTTACAGAATAGTAATTAATTCATAAATATCTTCTCACGTATGTATCGAATACAAATTTATATAATATTTATTTTTTATATCTAAAATTAAAATTAACTCCACACAAAAGTAGTTCAAAAATAAATTCAATCCAAATATATTAAGTATTATTTATTCCATATATCTAGTATAATCGGGCAAATGAAAAATCCCTCTTTCACTAATTGAAAAGTACATTTTTGAGGCTTTTTGCTTAGTTCAACAACAAGCTAAAAGGGCATTCAAACGCTATATAAATCGCATTTGA
>JAWXTT010000099.1:0-7918 GCA_044433325.1 Bacteroidales bacterium | reverse complement strand
TTGCAACATCAAAATCAAGGGGCGTTTAGCTCAGCTGGTTCAGAGCATCTGCCTTACAAGCAGAGGGTCGGCGGTTCGAATCCGTCAACGCCCACTCCTTGAAGCACTTATCCAATGGGTAGGTGCTTTTTTTAGCTAGATATATTAGATAAGTTACAGTTTGAGTGTGTGATTAGCTAAAGATAATGTATATTTGTAAATAGAAAATATAAGCCTAAACTGTAAGCTAATGAGTTATAAATATGTAGATGTAATATTGCCATTACCATTATATTCACCCTTCACATACTCTATTCCAGAAGATATGTTAGATGGGAGTGTGAAGATAGGCTCGCGTGTACTTGTCCAATTTGGGCGTAAAAAGTTTTACACAGCCATTGTTATTATGCTACATGACAATGCTCCACAAGGATATGAAGTAAAGGATATTGTTTCGATACTTGATGAGTATCCTATTATCAAATATCCTCAACTTAAACTGTGGGAGTGGATTTCGCAATACTATCTATGCTCGTTGGGTGAGGTGTATAAAGCTGCCTTACCTGCTGGATTAAAGGTTGAGAGTGAAACTTATATAATGGCTAATCCTGAATTTGAGTTTGTTGCGGGTAGTGATGAGTTGTTATCAGAGCGTGAAATGATTGTACTCTCATTAGTGCGTTCACAAGCTAGGGTACAGATTATGGAGATAGAACGAGCTACAGGGTTGAAACGAGTCGAGGCTACGGTGAGTAGTTTGATTGAGAAGGATGCACTATATGTATCGGAGCGAATTAAGGATAATTATCGACCTAAAAGTGAAACCTATGTAATATTGACTATTGAACAGGGGGATAACGAGGGGTTGAATAATTGCTTTAGCTCAGTCAAACAGGCTAAGCGTCAAGAAACCTTGTTATTGGCATACTTGGAGCTGTCTCAATTTATGCGTAAAGGGGAGTTGAAAATGGTTCGTAAGAGTGAGCTACTCTCTAGGGCGGATGTTAGTGTAGCCATACTTAATGCTATGGTAACTAAAGGGTTGATGCGACTGTATAAGCAAGAGGTTAACAGATTTGCAGCTGGGGCGTTAACCCCAATGGAACTTCCTAAATTATCCGAAGCACAAGAGGTTGCATATAAATCAATATGTAGAGCCTTTATTGACCGAAATATTACGTTATTGCATGGTGTTACATCAAGTGGTAAAACTGAGATATATATTCATCTGATTGAACAGATTTTAAGACAAAATAAACAGGTACTTTATCTTGTTCCTGAAATTGCATTAACTACTCAGTTAACTATTAGATTGCAACGCGTGTTTGGTGATAAGGTTTTGATTTATCACTCTAAATTTAGTGATAATGAGCGTGTGGATATTTGGAAACGGTTATTGAATAGTAATGAGTCTTTTCTGGTAATTGGTGCTAGATCAGCTATTTTTCTGCCATATACTAATTTAGGATTAGTGATAGTAGATGAGGAGCATGAGAGTAGCTACAAACAGCATGACCCAGCTCCTAGGTATAATGGACGTAACGTAGCTATGGTATTGGCTTCAATGCATGGAGCTAAAACAGTATTAGGTTCAGCTACGCCATCAGTTGAGAGTTACCATAATGCTACGACTGGTAAATATGGTTTTGTTGAGCTAAATAGCAGATATGAGGATATTCAGATGCCTGAGATTAGAATAGTGGATTTAAAGGTTGCTCGCAAAAAACGTGAATTACGTGGGATATTTAGTAAGCCTCTGTTAGAGGCTTGTCAATCAGCTTTGGCTGATGATAAACAGATAATCCTATTCCAAAATAGACGCGGTTATGCACCTATGGCTACATGTAAAGAGTGTGCATGGATTCCTAAATGTGAGAATTGTGATGTGTCATTGACATATCATAAATATACTAATACATTGACTTGTCACTATTGCGGATTTTCATATACCTTACCTACGATTTGCCCTGCATGTAAACAACCTACTATCGAGGTCGTTGGCTATGGGACTGAGCGTATCGAGGATGATATTGAGGGTGTTTTCCCTGAGAGTAAGATTTTAAGGATGGATTTAGATACAACACGCTCTAAAACTGCTTATGATAAAATTATAGATGGATTTTCAAATAAGAGATATCAAATTCTGGTTGGTACGCAGATGTTGAGTAAGGGTCTAGACTTTGATGGTGTTAGTCTGGTAGGTGTGATGAATAGTGATTCAATGTTAAACTTTCCTGACTTTAGGGCGCATGAACGTGCTTTTAATATGTTAGAGCAGGTTGCAGGACGCGCAGGACGTAAGGGTGCGCAGGGTTTGGTTTATATCCAAAGTTCGACACCTGCACATCCATTATTCAAATATCTGATTAACCATGACTATAAGGGTTATTTCCAAGAGGAGATTGGTGAACGTCAGAAGTTTGGTTATCCTCCATTTCGTAAGCTGATTTATATATATATGAAACATAGGGATAATAATATCCTAAGTGATTTAGCTGTGAGATACTGTAATATGTTGATTCAGATTTTTGGAGAGCGAGTTTTAGGACCAGAAGAACCGATTGTCTCTAGGGTTAAACTATATCATATACGTCAGATTATGCTTAAAATGGAGAATGAAGCATCAATGATTAAGGTTAAACGTATTTTGAGGGATATTTATGAGAATATGTTGAAAATTGATCCTAGAATGAAGGGAGTAGTCATATATTATGATGTAGATCCAATGTAGAATTGAGAAATTTAGGTTAAGAGTTTAATATTTATATATATATTTAGGTGATTTTAGTGGGAAATCATTACTTTTGAATTATCAATTTATTGAAAACTAAAACAGCAAAAAAGATTATGGCAGCAAATGTAGAATTAGAGCTAATTTTAATTAATATTTCAGGACAAGATCGTCCTGGTGTAACAGCCGAATTAACTGAGATATTGGCTAGGTATGAAGCTGATATTTTAGATATTGGTCAAGCTGATATTCATGAGTCTTTAGCGTTAGGTATCCTATTTAAGACTACTAGCGATAAATCAGGTGATATAATGAAGCATCTGTTGTTTAAGGCTAGTGAGTTGGGTGTTAGAATACGTTTCACTCCTGTGGCTATGGATCATTATGATAATTGGGTTGGATTACAGGGTAAGAATAGATATATCATAACTATTCTAGGTCGTAAGATAACTGCTAAACAGATTAGTGCAATAACTCAGATTATTCATGAGCAGGAGCTGAATATAGATGCGATACAACGTTTAACAGGTCGTATGCCATTGGAGGCTAAGGCTGAACCATTATCAAGAGCTTGTGTGGAATTTTCAGTACGTGGAACACCTAAGGATAAGAGTTTGATGCAGGCTAATTTTATTGAATTATCTAATTTGCTTTCATTCGATATTTCACTTCAAGAGGATACTATGTATCGTCGTTGTCGTAGGTTGGTATGTTTCGATATGGATTCAACATTAATTGAGACTGAGGTTATTGATGAATTAGCAGAAAAGGCTGGTGTTGGTGAACAGGTGAAAGCTATAACAGAAGCAGCAATGCGTGGTGAGATTGATTTTAAGGAGAGTTTCAAGCAACGACTATCTCTACTGAAAGGTTTGGATGAATCAGTGATGAAGGAGATTGCTGAGAATTTACCAATTACTGAAGGTGCGCAACGTATGATGGAGGTGCTTAAACGTGCAGGGTTTAAGACTGCTATCCTTTCAGGTGGATTTACTTATTTTGGTAATTACCTAAAACAGAAGTTTGGTATTGACTATATGTATGCTAATGAGTTGGAGATTGTTGATGGTAAATTGACAGGTAACTATTTAGGTGAAGTGGTTGATGGCAGACGTAAAGCTGAATTATTAAGATTACTGGCACAGGTCGAAAATGTAAATATTGCTCAGACAATTGCAGTAGGTGATGGTGCTAATGATTTGCCAATGTTGGCAACTGCTGGTTTAGGTATTGCATTCCATGCTAAACCTAAAGTTAAGGAGAATGCTAGACAGAGTATCTCTACTATAGGTATTGATGGTATTCTGTACTTTATAGGGTTTAAGGATTCATTTATTTCAGATAGTAAATAATAAATGTATAGAAGAGTAGGTTTATATATAACGTTATTTTTGTTGGTGGTTAATTCGCTATCAGCTAGGGAGAGTGTGGGACTTGTTCTTAGTGGTGGTGGTGCTAAGGGTATTGCCCATATTGGGGTAATCAGAGCTTTGGAGGAGAATAATATCCCTATTGACTATGTAACAGGAACTTCAATGGGGGCTATAGTTGGTGGTTTGTATGCTTCGGGTTATACCCCTGATGAGATGATGGCGTTAATTAAATCTAAGGATTTTGCTAGTTGGTCTTCAGGGGTAATTGATGAGAATAAGCTATTCTATTTTGAAAGGAAATCACCAACTCCAACGATGTTGGAATTAAACTTTAGATTATCTGATTCTTTGAAAATAGAACCAGATATTATGCCTAAAAGTTTAGTTAACCCTATACCTATGAATATGGCGTTGGTTGAGCTATTCGCACCATATACGTTGCAATCCAAGAGTAATTTTGATAACCTATTTATTCCATTTAGGTGTGTTGCTGCTGATATTTTCAATAAGAGGAAGGTGGTTTATTCATCAGGTAGTTTTGGTGATGCTATTAGGGCATCTATGTCTGTTCCTATTATTTATCAACCGATAATTATTGATGATAGATTAGTTGTTGATGGTGGTATTTATGACAATTTCCCGATAGATGTTATGCGACAAGATTTTAATCCAGATATAATTATTGGAGTTGATGTTGTTTATACTGAGAAAGTGAGTAGTGACGAGGATTTAATAAATCAATTATCAGCAATAGTTTTCCAAGATCAGAATCCCGAATTAACAGATGGTGAGGGAATTAAATTATCTATATGTTTAGATAATATAGGCTTATTAGATTTTCATCGTGCAACTGAGGTGCATAATGTAGGCTATGAATTTGCTAATGAGATGATTGATTCTATAAAGGGAATTGTTCCTAGTAGAGTTTCAGCTGACAAATTAGCAATTAAGCGTATTAGATATAAGAATAGTGTTCCAAAAGTAACTTTTGATACTATAAGTATTGAGGCTGATAAACCTAAGCATATACCCTATATTAATAGTATGATATACTCACAAGTACATGACTCTGTAATGACTATGGGTGCATTGGATCGTGGATATTATAGAGCTGTTTCAACTAATAAAATAAAAAATCTACTACCTGTTGTTAGTTATAATCCAGAGGATGATAAGTTAGATTTACTGCTTAAAACAGATATTAAGGATAATCTGTCATTAGGGTTAGGTGCGTATATTACATCTACTTCTAATAGTATGTTGTTTGCGTCGGCAGGGTATAACACATTAAATTTCAACTCATTATCTGCTAGTGTTAGTGGTTGGGTTGGTCAAGCCTATTACGCTGGTATGATTGATAGTAAAATAACATTGTTAGGAAAATCCATACCATCGTATCTTAATTTTCAAGGGGTATTATCAACACGTAATTTTTATCAAGGAGATTGGTTATTTTATGACGATGCAACTACCTCAGTAATTACTAAGGTCGATAATTATATTAGAATTAGATATGGTTGGCCATTAACGCAACATGGTCGATTTGATTTAGGTGTTGGTTATGGCTATCTAAGGGATGAGTTCTATGAGGATAATGTAGCAACAGCTCATATTGAGCAGGATTATGCAACATATAGTTTAGGTCAATTCTATGCTTGTTTAGATTTTAATAGATTAAATAACAATACATTCCCTACTAGAGGTGCTAATCTGACTGTTACCGCTATGGGGGTGTATGGTGATATGGAGTTTAATCCTTATGGTGCTAGTCGTGTGGATGATGTGCAAACAAGTGGATGGTTACAAGCGGAGTTAAATATGGCTAAATATTTTGATATTGCTGAGAATCTCACTTTAGGTGCAAGAGCTGATATACTATTTTCAACACGTGAATTATTTGGAGATTATACTGCTGCTATTATTCAAGCTCCTGCATTCGCCCCTACGATAGCTACACAGAGCTATTTTAATACTGGATTCAGAGCTAACGCTTTTACTGCTGTTGGTGTAATTCCATCGTGGCAGATATTGAGTTCATTGAGTTTAAGAGGTGATTTTTATCTATATATGCCAGTTAGGAAGATTATGTGTGATACACAAATGAATCCATATTATGGTAATTGGTTCGGTGATGCTGAGTTTATAGGGGAGATAAATCTTATATACGATCTTAAATTCGCAACAATAAATACTTATGTAAATTATCTATCATACCCTGCGCTAAATTGGAATTTCGGTATAGGTCTAGGTTTTTATCTTGAAGCACCTAAATTCTTGAGATAGTACTTCTACTCCTCTGCTTTAGGTAATGATTTAGATGCTTTTGCCCCTAACGCTTTAATCTTTTCAGCGCGTGTCATTAGATTTCCTGTTCCTGTTTGTAGTTTTTTCATAGCATCGTTAAATGAGTTTTGAGTTGAGTTTAACCCTTTCTCTATTTTACCCATGTCGGTAACGAAACTAGCAAATTTATCGTATAGCTTACCGCTCTCCTCAGCAATATTTATGGCATTACGTGTCTGCTTATCATGACTCCACAGTTGATAAATCAGTTTAAGTACCGAGATTAAGTGTGTTGGACTAATTATTAGCACGCCAGCATCATACGCATCTTGCCACAGATTATGATCAAATTGCATGGCTGAGATATAAGCAGCCTCATTAGGGATAAACATCATAACAAAATCGGTGTTACGCCCTACATAGTCTTGATAGCGTTTATCTCTAAGTTCAGTTACATGTGAGCGTATGGATGTGATATGTTGCTTAATAGATAGTTGTTGTTCATCAGCATCCTCTGAATTGATATAACGTAGATATGCTGTTAATGAAACCTTTGAGTCAACAACCAATAGCTTCTCATCAGGAAATTTGATAAGAATATCAGGACGAAGTACACGCCCCTGTTCATTGCGAATTACATTGCCATCTAAATCAGTTGATGATTGGACAAAAAATTCACGATCACGTACTAATCCTGATTTCTCTAAGATATTCTCTAAAACCATTTCACCCCAATCACCCTGCACCTTTGAGTTTCCTTTTAGTGCCATAGTAAGATCTTTTGCCTCCTTACCTATTGAGTGGTTAAGCTCAATTAGTTCACGTATGCGGTCATTCAGTGAGTGTCGCTCTTTAGCTTCGGTTGAATAGTTTTCATTGATAGTTTTCTTAAAAGCATCTATATTCTCCTTTAGTGGTGTCAGAATCTCTGATAGGCGACTTTCGCTACTCTCCTTGAACCGTTTAGATTTTTCATCGAATATCTCATTTGCTAATAGTTTAAATTGTGACTGTGCTTGCTCTTGTAGCTGTTTCTGCTCCTGTTCAGTAATGCGAATACGTTCAACAAGTACTCCATTCTCAACCTTTAGATTGGATAACTCAGTAGATAGTTTGTTGTTTTCAGCTATTTTTGAAACCTCTCGCTCCGTTGTTTCTTTTATTTTATTGTTTAGTAGCTCCACTAATACTCTATTTTCAGTCAAGTCAGCAATCTGTTCGTGTTCACGTTCAGTTGCTAAGGTTAAGTCTGCTGATAGCTTGCTATTTAATGCTTTGCTCTTGTTGTTGGAGATTATTAACCAAACAATTACTAATACTGCAATTGCTAATAATATGTATAAAACTGTAGTCATAACTTATTTTTTATATGGTAAAGATAGTGAAAAATATAGATAAAATAGTGACTATTTACGCAAATAGTATTATATTTATCAAGAAATACAAATTACTACAATGGCAACTTTGAAATTTACTAATGACTGGTGGACTGCTCCAGCTGATGGGGAGAAGGGTGAATTAATTATGGTAACAGGGCATAGAGATATGCAAC
>JAWXTT010000098.1:0-7921 GCA_044433325.1 Bacteroidales bacterium | reverse complement strand
TAAACATCCCTTTCTTAACAGATACACTTATATCCTTACCGCGCTTTATGTTAGTCTCCTCTATATATAGAGCTATACCATTTGATTTTTTTGAAATAGTAAAGATTGATAATAGTTGGCTTAATGATTCAGCTTTTATACTATTACCTACAACATACGCAGAAATATCCAAATCTTCCTCAGGGTTAAAATATTTAGTTGAGTTAATCGAGTAGATACCATAAGGTGTATTTACCACTATTGGGAATGAGCTAGCCTGAACTTCTGCTAATTGAGTAAACATCCCTTTCTTAACAGATACACTTATATCCTTTCCATTATCATTGACCTTAATTTTGAACTTTAAACCAACGCTTAATGTATCAAATAACTCATCAGGAGCATAAATATTAATAGGTGAATCTCCATAGAAATCTGTTCTATCCAGAAATCCGTTTTTATTAGAATATGAGCGATTTAAACCCAACTCACTAATCATTTTAGTTTTTATGCTATGTGCATTCATAACTAGGACTTCATCTTCAACCTCAGCACCACCCATACCTAGTCCTATACTCTTTAACATTGAGCCACCTAAACTGTTATCATCTTCAGATGAAACTAATACGGTTGAGGTTAATGAGAAAACAGGACTCTTAACATATAGATAAGTAACTGCTAGTGATAAACAACCTACTAACGAGATTGCAAATAGCCACCAATACCTTTTATATTTATTATATATTTTACCAAAATCGATAACCTCTTTGTTATCATTCTTATTACTTTGCATATCTTAATCCTCTAAATGCTAAATTATTATAATACTAACGCTATTATCAATGATGCAATTACTGACGCAGCACTTACAATAGTTGATGTTAATGACAGTTTGAACGCATTATTAGTGTTATATCTCGAATTATCCTCTTTAATCTTGTTAGGTCTTACATATATTACATCATTCTGTTGTAAGTAAAAATATGGAGAATTAAATAGGGATGTATCATTTAAGTCGATAGTTACATAAGAGCGTTCACCATTCTCCTCACGTATTAATAATAGGTTAGTACGCTCGGCATATTCTGTTAAATCTCCTGCTGCTGCTATTGCATCTAATACTGTAAATCGCTGTCTATCCACATCTATCATCCCTGGTATTTTTACCTCACCTAATAGATTTATTTTAAAGTTAACCAATTCAACGCGAATATTAGGATCAGCTATATCCTCCTTAATTTTGTCATACAACATATCAGTAATCTCCTCTGTAGTCAAACCTTTCACCATCAGTTTACCAAATACAGGAAAGTTGATATATCCATCTTTGCTAACTACATAGGTCTGATTCTGCGCTTGCGCTGATTGTATCAAACTACCCCTTACAGCAGGATTAGTCTGCAATAAGTTATAGTGTGCACTAGCTTCTGGAACTAATGAACTTACTACTATCGACAATTCATCATCTGGCTGTACCTTGATAAGAAAATCAGTTGTAATTATTTGTGTAGTATCAATAGCATTAGCTCCATTAAAATACAATAAGTTTTTATTTGTTGAGCTACATGAACTGAATAGGATTGCAATTGTTGCAATATATAGTAAGAAATATCTTCTCATTGTTATAAAATTTAATCATAGATAGATTCTCTATCTATTTATAATAAATATATAATTAACGTAATTCATTATACATTTATTACATTAATATTACTCTTTTTTTTAAGGGAGTTCTGAAAACTGATTTATTAATATTTAAGAATTGCCGTTATTTCAAGGGTCAGTTTTTAAGAACTCCCCTTAAATTTAAATGATTAACATTGCATCACCATACGCACCAAAACGATATTTCTCTTTAACAGCCTGATCATAAGCATTCATAACAATATCATATCCACCAAATGCTGAAATCATCATCAACATAACTGAATATGGTAAATGAAAATTAGTTACCAATGAGTCGCATACAGTAAAGTCATAAGGTGGGAAAATAAACTTGTTAGTCCAACCCTCAAACTCCTTAATACGACCATTCATCCCCACTGAACTCTCAACAGCACGCATCACAGATGAACCTATCGCACATATTCTATTACCTGCACACTTAATATCATCAACTTGTTTTACTAGTTCAGCTCCTACTATCATCTGTTCTGAGTCCATACGATGCTTAGTCAAATCCTCAACATCAATATCTCGATAGTTACCTAAACCAGAATGTAATGTAACGAAACCTGACTCAACTCCTTTTATTTCCATACGTTTCATCAGTTCACGACTAAAGTGTAGTCCTGCAGATGGAGCAACCACAGCACCTTCATTCTTGGCAAAGATACATTGATATCTATCAACATCATCCTCGTTAGGTTCACGATTTACATAAAATGGCAGTGGTGTTTCCCCTAGTGCGAATAGAGTTCTCTTAAACTCTTCATGATCACCATCATGTAGGAAACGTAATGTACGCCCTCTAGATGTAGTATTATCAATTACCTCAGCAACCATAGACTCGTCAACACCGAAATATAATTTATTTCCGATTCTTATCTTTCTAGCTGGTTCAACCAATACATCCCAAAGTTTATTTGCCTCATTAAGTTCACGAAGCAGGAATACCTCAATCTTAGCACCAGTTTTCTCCTTATTGCCATATAACTTGGCAGGAAAAACCTTAGTGTCATTAAATAAGAACATATCCCCTGTGTTGAAATACTCTAGCACCTCCTTAAATATACGATGTTCTATTTCACCTGTTTTTCTATTTACCACCATAAGACGTGATTCATCACGATAATTTGCTGGTTCTTGTGCTATTAGCTCCTCTGGGAGTTTGAATTTAAATTGAGATAATTTCATAATTTCTATATCTTATTTTTATTGTTTTATATCGCTTGTATTCTTATTTACACTCTCATTTGGGATTGTTATCTCACACTCTTCAAGATATTTTATTAATTGCTCAACAGCAACACAATCCTCCTCACGCACATCCCCTACACGTGTACGTCTTAATGCTGTTAAGTGACCACCTGAGCCTAATGCTTGAGCTATATCTCTAGCTAAAGCTCTAATGTAAGTCCCCTTGCTACACACAACCCTTATAGTCAATGATTGAGGGGCAAAATCTAGCACCTCTATCTCATCAATTATTAGCTCCTTAGCCTTCAACTCGACAGTTTTCCCTTTGCGCGCCATCTTATATGCACGTTTACCATCCACCTTACAAGCTGAATATGATGGTGGCACTTGCGATATTGAACCTATAAAATTGGTTAGAGCCGTGTCTATCATCTCCCTAGTTATATGCTCCCATGGATAGGTCGCATCTACCTCTGTCTCTAAGTCATAAGATGGAGTAGTTGCCCCTAATCCAATTGTTGCTATATACTCCTTAACACCTGCTTGTAGCTGATCTATCTGTTTAGTAGCTTTGCCTGTACATACTATCAACACACCTGTTGCTAATGGATCTAATGTACCTGCATGCCCAACCTTTAATTTCTTAATTCCTGTACGACGTATCAATACGCCTCTTATACGTTTAACAGCATCAAATGATGTCCAAGTTAATGGTTTGTCAACATAGAAATGCTCTCCAATTACGGGGTTTAAACTCATCCTTTTATACCTCTAATGAAATTCCACAGAAAAGCATTACTAAGATAGCAATACCTACCACAATACGGTAATATCCAAACAGTTTAAATCCATATTTAGTTACATAACTAATAAAGAATTTAATAGCCAATAATGCTACGATAAATGCTACCACATTCCCGATGATT
This sequence comes from Bacteroidales bacterium, assembly GCA_044433325.1. GTDB lineage: Bacteria > Bacteroidota > Bacteroidia > Bacteroidales > Muribaculaceae > HGM05232. The sequence continues at coordinate 4,157 of JAWXTT010000098.1, read as the reverse complement.
AGCAAATCTAAATTCTCCATCAACACCCCTGAGTCTGGTGATAGAAACAGTTTAAGCATCTTATATCCCATAGCTGCAAACATGGTAGGCACAGCTAAGAAGAATGAAAATTCAGCCGCCGCACGTCGTGTTAATCCCTGTTGCATACCCCCAACGATAGTTGCCATTGAGCGTGAGACCCCTGGAATCATTGCAATACATTGGAATAAACCTATCTTCAACGCTCGAGCTTCAGTCAATGGAGCATCCTCCTTGTTCTTACCGAACCATTTATCTACAAATAACATAAAGATACCACCAATGATAAGCATAACTGCTACTACCTCGATACTCTCAAGCATCGCATCTATATAATCACTTAATAGTAATCCGAAAAATGCTGCTGGGATAAATGCCACTAATAGTTTCCAATAGAAATCATATTTCTTTAGGAAACGCATTAGATAAGTCTTATTACGTTCACTTGCGCTCATACCCTCAACTGCAGTTTTATCAAAAATCTTTAAAGGGTTCATCACGAAGAATTTTTTATAGTATAAACATACTACTGAAAGAATTGCACCAAATTGAATGATTACTGTAAATGCCTTAACGAACTCAGTTGATTCTACGCCCAGAATATTTTGGGCAATTATCATATGACCTGTTGATGATACTGGAAGAAATTCAGTTAACCCCTCAACGATGGCAATGATAATGGTTTGGAATATATCCATAAAATTGTTGTGTTATGTGTGTATATCTATTATTTTCTTTTTCTATAAATAATTGCAACTCCCATACATATAAATCCTAGGAATGATATGGTAGGACCTACTACGATACGTCTAGTACTAAAGATATCTGGGTTATACTCTTGAAGTGAATTTGGCGAACCACTCATTAATATATATCCTAATACTATCATTGCTATCGAGACTGCAATAAGTATGAAGTTCATCTTACTTAATGGAGATTGGAATTTATCAATTCCATTGCTATTTTGATTATTTTTTTTCATCACATTAATTTTTAGCGTTTATACAATTCATCTTGATCTAAACGTATATATTTACTTGCCGCAAAGTATGCTGCTATACTACAAATCATAAAACCAACTACGAAGATACCCCCAAAGACAATCCCAATAGTAGGTAAATCTAATACCTGTGACACAATGGAATCTAGGGTGTATGCATAATATATAGCTCCTGAAAGTATCATCACTGCTAATATCGAGGCGATAAATCCATTTAGTATATTACTACGTATAAATGGTTTACGTATAAAACCAGGGGTTGCTCCCACTAATTTCATTGTATGTATTAAGAATCGCCTAGAGTAAACACCTAATATTACTGTATTGTTAATTAATGCAATAGAGATTATAATCAGTAGAACGGCAATAGCTGAAAGTAACAATACAGCCTTATTGATATTACTATCAATAGATTCAACTAAATCACGCTGAACATGAATAGACTCAACCATTTTATTATTATACCCTAATACTTTCACGATTGCGTCAATGCTATCAACCTGAGCATATTCAGCTTTCATCTTGATACTGAACTCAGCATTTAACGGATTTACTCCGAAGATATCTATAAGATTTTCACCTGTTTCGCGCTCCCATATTTTCAGAGCCTCCTCCTTAGATGTATAGGTTAATTCTGATAAATAATGTTCACCCTCTAACTTTTTAGCAAATTTAGAAATTTCATCCGCCGTAACCTCACTATTTACTACAACGACAAAGCCTACATTCTCCTTAATTTGATTAGTTAATGTACGCGTTCCTAGTGCCAATAGTGCCACAACACCTAATAATAACAACACTAGTGCAACACTAATAATTGGGGTAATATTAGATTTAAAAAATGAAATTCGAGATCTCTTATTTTTCATTTATCGTATAATCTTCTAAGTATTATTTAATCTAGTTTCATACAATATGAAAGGTTAATGTGATACTATTTTGCGCACCTATCCATATTCGTTACAAAAGTACTACCTAAAAGTGCGTTTGTCAACCCTTTTTATCGATAAAATCGTTAATTATCGCAATTTTATCTTATTAAAGTGCTGTTTTATCACAGTTTGGAATAAAATAGTACCTATTACTACCACAACTACTGCCATTATATATGACTCTTGGTAACTTAAACTATCAGCAATCATACCTCCAAACAACACCCCTAGACCCATACCTATATCCCACGAAGTTAAGTAGGTCGAGTTTGCAGTGCCACGCCTATTATTGGGTGCAATATTAATAAACATTGTCTGATATGCAGGACATAATGCTCCATAACCAAAACCTACTACCAAAGCTGCAATATAAAACCCTATTAAGTTATGTACCAGAACTAAAATAACCAACCCTACAATAACTAAAATAAACCCTAGAGTAACATTATAGGTTAGTTTACCTTGATAGAGTGCTTTCCTATTTAATATACGTGATAGAATTAATCCTACTGCCATTAACATAAAGAAACCGCCTACTCCATCCACTATCCCGAGAACCTCTTCAGCATAAATTACTAAGTAAGTTGCCAAAATACCATACGCAAATGACACAAATATCAGACCTATACTCTCACACATCCCATTAATTAGGAAGAAACGGTCTAATGTAATAGGGATACTCTCCTTAATAGGTTCACGCTTAGGAGCTTTTATAACCGTAACTATAACAAAACCAATAATAGCAACTATTAATGAAAGCATAAATAACGAGTTGTAACTCTCAGTGAAATTAAATAGATATAGTGCTGATGTTGGACCTATTGCCATTGCTAAATTATTACTCATTCCGTAATAACCCACCGCCTCAGCACGTCGCGAGGATGGTACTAAGTCAATCGCCAATGTGCTATTAGAAACAGTTACTGCGCCAAAACTAAACCCATGCAATAGTCTAATGACAGCAAAGAGCATAACACTCCACGCTATCAGATACCCCGCAAAGAATATCATATATGTACCATAGGCAAGTAGCAATACCATTTTACGCGGAAAGGTATCAACTAAATAACCACTCAACGGACGCACCATTAGAGCGGTAATTGTAAATCCCGACATGATAACCCCTATTAGCTGTTTACTAGCCTCAAAATTATCTCTCAGATATAATGGCAATAATGGCATTAAGAGATAAAATGCAAAAAAGAGCATAAAATTAGCCATCAAGACCAATATGAAATCTCTATTCCATAACTTTTCCTTTACACTTGCTACTGCTTCCATTCTTTTTTAGGGTAGTTCTATATTGATATTCCTACTAAAGTTGCTGATGACACATGCTCAATGCGTACCATTACTTTATCACCAACCTTTTCACCTGATGAGGGGAAAACTACCATCTTGTTCTGTTGAGTACGTCCACATAAATCTGCTTTGGAGCGTTTAGAGTACCCCTCAACCATCACCTCAAAAACACCACCTATATCACGTTTATTGCTCTCCAATGATAGTTCATTTTGCAGGGCAATCATACGGTTTAATCTATCAATCTTAACCTCCTCGCTTACATTGTCAGGAAGATTCTTTGAGGCGTAAGTACCAGGACGCTCCGAGTATTTAAACATAAAGGCAGCGTCAAAACCGACAGTGCGCATCAACTCCATAGTTTCATTAAAATCCTCCTCACTCTCGTTATGGAAACCAGTGAACATATCTGTAGTAATACCACAATCAGGGATAGCCGCGCGGATAGCCGCAACACGCTCTAAATACCACTCACGTGTATATCTCCTATTCATAGCAGCCAATACCGAGTTACTACCAGACTGTACAGGTAGATGTATATGGTTACATACATTATCACGTTCAGCGACAACGGCAATAATATCATCAGTCATATCCTTAGGGTGTGAAGTGGTAAAACGCACACGCATATCACCAGCGGCATCTGAACAGATAGCTAATAGTTGAGCAAAAGTAACCTCAACACCATCTGCTCCGATATATTTATATGAATTTACATTCTGACCTAGTAGCGTTATCTCCTTAAAACCATTGCTTTTAAGATTTTCGAGTTCCTTAATAATACTCAGTGGTTCACGACTACGCTCACGACCACGTGTATAAGGCACTATACAATATGAACAGAAGTTATTGCAACCACGCATAATACTAATAAAACCACCAATCTTATTACCACCAATACGTCT
>JAWXTT010000097.1:0-8027 GCA_044433325.1 Bacteroidales bacterium | reverse complement strand
ATCTTACTACGTCTAGCCTTGATATTATCACCTATAAAGTATGTATAAATAGATTGGTTAATATCTATATGTAGCTTGTTGGCTATCTGTTGCGATATTATTACTTCATTTATTGAGTCTGTTACGTTGGGTAATCTCCCTGCAACTAATGCTTTATTGATAAAATCCCAATTATGGTTGTTGCTATACCCTTTATAGATAACACCATAGAAATCATCAGTTGTTTTTAGTACTGCTGGACGTTCAGCTATTAACTCATAAGAGGTAATCCCAAATGCTGATATATCTATAAGTGACGAAATGGAGTCTATATTTATGGTGTAGTCATTGCTGTTATTGTTGGTGTAGATAGCTGCATTACTAATCTTGATATGTGGTTCTAGGTTGTATATTTTGTTATTAATCTCACTTTTAAATCCTAATACAATAGAAGTTGATAATATCATAATAATAATAGATATTGTAATACCCATTATAGCAACATTCAGTATAGAGCTTGATGATCCATCAGCACTTTTAGATGTTCGTAGTCGTTGTGATATAAATAATATAAAATTCACCTTTAAATTGTGCGCCCTGGATATGCTTCGAGGGCTTTTTCTAGTACTTTAATTGCTTTTGCTAACTCTTGTTTATTAAGTACGTATGCTATACGCACTTGGTTTTCGCCAATACCTTTAGTCATATAGAATCCTGATGCTGGTGCCATAAAAACTGTTTCACCCTCATAATCAAATGATGATAAACACCACTCACAAAAACGGTCAGCGTTATCAATAGGCAGACTTGCTACCGTATAGAATGCACCCATAGGGATAGGGGAGTAACAACCGTTAATCTTATTGATACTATCTACAAGGAAGTTGCGACGCTCCAAATATTCATTATATGTATCTAGCATATAATCCTCTGATGCATCAATGGATGCTTCTGCTATTATTTGTCCTATTAGTGGTGGACTAAGACGAGCTTGACAGAATTTCATTAGATTCTTTTTTAGCTCGGTATGTTTAGTGATAATTGCTCCTATGCGTATTCCACATTCACTATATCGTTTTGATACAGAATCAATTAATACTACTTGTTCCTCAATTCCTGCTAAGTGAAATGCAGATATATATGGTGCTCCTGTATAGCAAAACTCACGATAAACCTCGTCAGAGAAGAGGAATAGGTCGTTTTTTTGTGCCAAATCGCGTAGTTGGTTCATCTCCTTACGTGTGTAAAGATAACCTGTTGGGTTGTTAGGGTTGCATATTAGGATACCACGGGTTTTAGGGGTTATAAGTTTCTCGAACTCCTCAACTGGCGGTAGCGCAAAACCATTTTCTATGGTGGATGGGATAGTTTTAATTACAGCTCCTGCTGAGATGGCAAACGCCATATAGTTAGCATAGGCAGGCTCAGGAACTATTATCTCATCACCAGGGTCTAGGCACGCCATAAAGGCAAATAGCACAGCCTCAGAGCCTCCTGTTGTTATAATTATGTCATTAACATCAACCTTAATATTAAAACGGTGGTAGTATGTTACTAACTTCTCACGTAGGGATAGTAATCCGTCAGATGGGGAGTACTCAAGTGTAGTACGTTTGATATCTTTTAGTGCTTCCAATGCGTTAGGAGGGGTAGGCAAATCAGGTTGCCCTATATTTAAATGATAGACCTTTACGCCACGTTGTTTAGCTGCATTTGATAATGGAACTAATTTCCGAATTGGAGATGCTGGCATTACTTTGCCCCTTTCTGAGATATTTGGCATATAGTATATATGTTAGTTATGCAAAAATAACAATTTAAATCGAGAAAATTCGTTGTTGTTAGATTAATATTATCAATTTTACTGCTAATAAATGGTAGTTTATTACTATTTTTGTAACTCATTTTTGAAATCTTACGATATATATGAACTTCTTTAAAAATATTTTACAGCTTATTATATCTCCAAATACGGGGTGGAACAATATTAAAAAATTTAATGTTCCACGTTCAATATTTACATCTAAAGTATTCTTTCCATTGTTAGGAGTGGTTGCTGTATCTGTATTTTTCCAATTCATATATGCGCAAACTGGGACATTAACAAGTTATATACAACATAGTATAATAGTATGTTCAAGTTTCTTTTTCGGATATATGCTTAGTGCTTATATTATAAGTTATTACATTCTTAACGGTAAGAGTGATGATATTGTTGAGAACAAGGCGCATATCTTTACGTTATACCTATATTCAATTCTAATGATTTTGAGTATTATTAATAATTTATTACCTCTAAATTTTACATTTATAGATTTGTTTCAATTTTATCTAGTGTATCTTATCTATAAAGGGGTTGATTTTTTAGGTGTAAAGAGTGATGATAGATGGAAATTTGTTGTGATTGCTTCATTGGCACTATTATTGCCTATATATTCAATCAAAACTATTTTAGAATATATACTGCTGTAACTATGAAGAGTAACAATATAAATATTAAAAATAAACGTGCTACCTATGATTATGAAATCTTAGATACCTATAATGCTGGAATAGTATTGACAGGCACTGAGATTAAGGCTATTAGATTGGGTAAGGCTGGGCTGACTGATACATTCTGTTTTGAAGCTAATGGAGAAATTTGGCTGAAAAATATGTATATCAGTGAGTATTTTTATGGTTCATATAATAACCATGAGGTTAGACGTGACAGGAAGTTATTACTTACATCTAAAGAGATTACTAAACTCCAAAAATATGGTAAAGAGAGTGGATTTACAATAGTACCACTAAAGGTTTATCTGAATGAAAAGGGGTTAGCTAAGGTGGTAATTGCTGTGGCGCGTGGTAAGAAACAATATGATAAACGTCAATCCATGAAAGAGCGTGATGATAAGCGCGATATGGATCGCATGTTTAAGAAGTAACCTATTGACTGATAATTTTATAATCGTTCAACTTCAATTAATACTTTACTATTATCAGATAGGGTAACGCCATAAATATAACGTTCTCCACCATCCTTAATTTTAAGTTTTGATTTCAGCTGTTCAGCTGTAAGGGGAAAGTTACGTGTTACTACGTTAGCTTGATTATCTTCGCGTGAGAGTTTGCGAATAAGTTTATCCTTAAATGGGATTATCTCCTTGATGCGGAATTTACGACCTGGGAAATCCTCAATTAGCTTATCAGAAAGGAAGATATGTGTATTATTGTGTAGTTTACTTAGTTGTGGATATTGCTCCGACAGCTCAGTGAATGATCCTGCTTTCATAATACAGCAATTAGGCTCGTACATATAGATTCCTACCTCTGGAATATCAGTTTTTAGTATATTTCTGTTAACTGTATTAGGTAGTTGACGTGTATAATTAAACTCTTGTAAGTGGGATTCACTCTCAAAATTTACAGTATGAATAGTGATATTTTCGGTTCTAAACTCAGCTGAAAGGTTTACACTAAATAGCATTTCACGACATTCATTCTTAAATCCTACTATCCATATATCTGTTATATTGGGAATTAGGTTTAAAGTGCTACTTAAATCTATCATTGGGGAGGCCTTAACTATCAATCTGTTAGTGAGCTGTGAGATGCGAGGCAACAGTGGAACGATATTAGGTGCGCAATCCACGAGGGAGAATATGCGACTATTATTGTTGCCACGTCGTGCAGGATCTATGAAAATTGCATCGAATTGCTGGTTGCAATTGTTAATGTAATCAACTGAGTTACAGTTAACAACTGCAACTTTAGCACCTAGTATTTGCATATTATATGCACCTATCATTGCCACAGTTTCATCTATATCTGTGGATATTAATGTGGCATCGTTTAAGGTTGATATATAATAGCTATCAACACATAATCCTGCGCTCATATCTAAGATACTTCTGTACCCATTGAATAGTGTTGCGTGGAAACGTGCTATCACCTCGGATGTGCATTGTTCAGCAGATATAGCCATTGGGAATATAAATCTTGGGTTGGCGAGTAGCTCAGGTATCTTTTTGCGTGCCTTAGCACGACATTCAATCTGTAAGATAGCTAGCTTAATATCAAAGTCATAATTGCTACTACTATTCCCATACTTTAGGCGTAACTGGTTACTATCCTTACCGCTATTGTCAGCAATAAAGTCAAAGAAATTGTCATTAATCTGTAATTTAGTATCCATTGTCACCATAATATATATGCAAAATTACAAAAAAAATGAATCCTAAGCTAATAAGATATGTATATATATTTAATCGTTAGTTGTAATTTTACGTAAAATAAATATATAAATATTTTTATAAAATTCAGTTTATAGTTTGAATTAATCTGATTTTGTTTGTATATTTGCATACAAATGTAAAATTATATGCCAATGAACAAATAAAACACAGCAATTTTTAGATATTATATTTTCATAGTGAGAGTATAATACTATATATATACTAAGCATTTACTTTTTATTCTTGTTATTGAAACTTCGACACTTTCAAAATCCACAAGAGAAGAATTAGTAAATGCCTACGCACTTCTAGCGTGGGCTATACTTATATTTTCATGTGGATAGGTAGTCGAAGACCTCAATAACAAAAAAATAAGTTCTGTCCCACGCTTTTTATATGTATTCGGTAAAAACTTAAATGTAATCTGAGGGGCACAGAAATAATTCACGTAATTATTACAGGAGTTCTTATTGCTGGATTATTATAAATATTAAACTTAGAACTCCTGTAAATAAAATTAAACTTTATGAAGAATACAATTAAATTATCTGTATTAATGTTATTTATGTGCGTATGTTTTAGTGTTAATGCACAATCTAGTGAGTATCAAGATGTAATATATTTACACAATGGTAGTGTTATTAAAGGTTTTATTATTGAACAAGTACCTAATGAGTCGGTGAAAATAGAAACTACTGAGGGAAATATATTTGTATATTCAATGACAGATGTTCAAAAAATGACAAAAGAAAAGAAGGTAGTTACAGCAGTAAATAGTAGTAATACTCAATATTCTAATGGTGCAAAAATAGATCCTAATTTAAGCCCAAAAAGTCCAGTTGTTTCTGGTCTATGTTCATTTTTAATACCTGGTTTAGGTCAATTTCTTAATGGTAATGTGGGTGCAGGATGTGGATTCCTCGGAGCAAATATAGCACTATATACTGGGGCTATTATTTGTATGAATGATGGAGGTGATGAAGCTGCAATTGCAGGAACTGTATTATTATTGGCGAATCTTGGTAATTGTATTTGGTCTATCTGTGATGCTGTTTCAGGTGCAAAGAAATATAATATAGAGCATGGATACCAAGTATTTAATGTAGGCAAAAATTCTAATATATATGTTAATCCTGATGTTCAATTTCAGAATGATTATGCAATGGGTGGGGCTAAGTTAGAACCATCATTTGGAGCTAAAATGACGCTATGTTTCTAAATATCTATTTTTTGAAATTGATGAATTTATAAACTTTTATAATAGTGATTATGTTCTTTTAATAAGAGTGTAATGCTATATTTGCTAAGCATTTACTTTTTTATTCTTGTTATTGAAACTTCGACAATTTCAGAATCCACAGGAGATAAATTAGTAAATGCCTGCGTAATTTAGCGTGGGCTTTACTAGTGTTTTGTGTGGATTGGTAGTCGAAGACCTCAGTGGCAAAATATAGGTTTAGTGCCACGTTTTATAAATTCATTATATTAAATAATTTAAGTAACCAATTGGGAGTATAGGTTACAGAAATTTACATTATGTTTAATGACTCCTATAAAATTAAAAAATTATGAGAAAGAATATTATATTGGCTATACTTTTAGCCATAACAGTGATTGCTAATGCAAAACAATATAAAGTAGGTGATATATATAATAATAATGGGATTAAAGGTATTGTTGTTATTGTTACAAATAATGGAGAGCATGGTCTAATAATGTCTTTAGATGGTGAAGCAGCTCACTGGTCTGAGAAAAATATGAATCATGAAATTAAAGCCTTTCATGAAGATGATGGTATGAAAAATATGTTAGTAGTTGAAAATTATATTAATGAGAACGGTATCTCTTGGGATAATTTCCCACTATTTAAGTGGGCAAGAGATATGGGAGATGGATGGTATATTCCTGCTAAAGATGAAACTCTAACTATAATGGAAAATATAAATGGAGGTTCTTTGATTTATAATGAGAAGAACATAAAAGGTTTCGAGAAAAAGATTAAAAAGGGGAAAGGAAGAGTTCTACGAAACAAAGGAGCTATAGGAGATAATAGTTTTTTAGATATAGTAACATCAACTGAAATAACAGATGATATGTCTTATCGCATAACAATGTCTGAAAGTGATGAAAGCACATTAGGGCGTGTAGCATTTGGTAAATTTAGTAGTCAAAAAGGTACTTTTCAAGCCATTCCAGTTCAAAAGAATATCAAATTAAAAAGCCGTTCAAGAGCTGTTCATAAATTTTAATTAAAACAAATAACTATGACAAATAACTATGACAAATAAAACATTAAATTTTATCAAATATGCAGTAGTTGCAGTATTTATACTATTGACTATTAGCTCATGTGATTCTGTTATTTCAGAAAACTCTAAGTTGTTGGGAAGATGGAGGCGTGAGAAATCTTACTCTGGATTCTCTTATAGAACTGACAGATGTTTTTATTCAAATGGAACTCACACCTGTGAGAATTGGACAAGTAGTAGTCTGGTTGGATCTTCTTCTTCTTCATATACTGGTGATTATAAATGTATAGATGGGATGTTATTTTTATATAATTCAGAAGAACCTGAAGATACAGGTATTTATGAAATAGTAGAACTTACTGATTCTACGTTAATACTTAAAGGTAGTAGTAGTGGTAATAGTACGTATTATGAGAAAGTTGCAGATTAAATACTTCTTAAATACTATTTGAACTATGGTAAATTAATTATTATATATTGTAACGAAAAAAGAGAATTAATTTATTATTTGTCATGCTGTTTCAGGAGCTAAGATGACTTTGTTGTTCTAGTCAGATGGTATATCAGGGCGTTAATTGCTAAGATTCCCGATCGGGGTCGGGAATGACCATGAGGATTGGGCTCTCACGGAAAGAGCAGAAAGAACGGAAATGCTGGCTGCTGCGTTTCTGTTCTTTCTGTTCTTTCCGTAAGATAATTGATGTATCTGTTTTAATCTGAATTTAAAAAGAGGTCATGCCCAACCAATGGGAATGACCTCTATCTTGTGTGTTTTAATATTTGGTATCTGGTTAATTAGATTGTTCTGTTTTAATGTTCTATTTGTAACATTCGTTGGCAAATGTATGCTAATAATTTGGATGTTCAAGTTTTATTTATATGTTAGAAAACATATAAATAAAGAGTTTTTAACTGCATAGCTTATCTAACACAGTACGTACTAAGTCGCTTATAGCTGTTTTATAGTTAGGTGTTGCTGATTGGTTCATACGGTTAGCTATTATGGTACAGACTGTTACGGCGCGGTGTCCCATAAGTTTGGATAAACCTTGTAGGGCTGCACTCTCCATTTCATAGTTTGTTATATTTTTACCGTCATATTCAAATTTTTCTAATTTGCTATTTAATTCAGGCTCAGATAGTGGGAGTCTTACATATCGTCCTTGTGGTCCGTAAAAACCATTAGCGGTAATGGTGTAGCCTTTGACCATATCTGGGGTTGCTATTTGGTTCATTAGTTCGGTATCTGCTGCTACTACATAAGGTTTGGCCAGTAGGGGATTCCATGTAACAAATTCACATAGTGCGTGTTCCAGTTCTAAATCTGATACCTCGTTACGCCCTGCATAAAAGTTCAAACAGCCATCAAAGCCTATTGCTTTATATGCTATTACTGATGTTCCTACTGGTAGATAGGATTGCATTCCTCCAGATGTTCCTATACGGACTATGCTTAACTGGCGGAACGTGTCTTTTACTGTGCGTGTCTTGAAATCTATATTGGCTAGCGCATCAAGCTCTGTTACTACTATATCTATATTATCTGCTCCAATTCCGTGTGATAGGCACATGATAGGTTTGC
>JAWXTT010000096.1:0-8279 GCA_044433325.1 Bacteroidales bacterium | reverse complement strand
CTAGTGATGCCATATCTAACGACACTATGCGTTTATCAAATAGTATGCGGCTTACCTTACGTTCTATAATACGGATAGCTAACCCCTCAACAATGGCTGATTTACCAACACCTGGTTCACCTATTAGTACAGGATTATTCTTTTTGCGACGACTTAATATCTGTGCAAGACGTAAAATTTCATCCTCACGTCCTATTACTGGATCTAATTTACCCTCACGTGCCGCTTGGGTCATATCATTACCATATTTGTCAAGTGCAGGTGTACTCTTTTCACGATGACTGGTGCGTTCAGCATTGGCAGTTTGTGTATTAGCTGTATCATTAGATTTATGATTACTTTCACTATTGCGCTCCATCTCTTGCTCAAAATCCTCGTCATCAGTAAATTCCGCGCCTGAATAGGGTGGTGTGATTACTCTATCTATATCTAAATATTTATTATATCTGTTATCTGTCATATTATAAATCTTACTATGTTCTATTGTTATCTAGACAATTATTATGCCAAATATATTGTGATAAATATAAGTATTACTTTTACTGTTATTATAATTAAAATATTGCGAAAAAAGTAGTGTCTTTTTGAATCAAAATTTGTATCTTTGTAGTTGGTTTGCTAGCTGTGGAGTATGATTGATACAGTTAGCGGGTTAATTTATGTTTTTAAGTGTAATATAGATTTCTAATATGATAGAACAAGATAAAATACTTCAAATTAATATCGAAAATGAGATGAAGTCAGCTTACATAGATTATTCTATGTCTGTTATTGTTTCGCGTGCGTTACCAGATGTACGTGATGGCTTCAAACCTGTACATAGACGTGTGCTTTTCGGTATGGAGAAGTTAGGTAATGGCTCAACGTCAGCTCATAAAAAGTCAGCACGTATAGTTGGTGATGTATTAGGTAAGTATCACCCACATGGTGATTCATCGGTATATTTGGCAATGGTGCGTATGGCTCAGGAGTGGTCACTGAGATATCCTTTGGTGGATGGTCAAGGTAACTTCGGTTCAGTAGATGGTGATAGCCCAGCGGCAATGCGTTATACTGAGGCTCGTTTAGATAAGATGGGTGAGGAGATGATGCGTGATATTGATGCTAACACAGTAGATTTTAAACCAAACTTTGATAATACACTTCAAGAACCTGAGGTGTTACCAACACGTTTCCCTAACCTATTAGTGAATGGTGCATCTGGTATTGCTGTGGGTATGGCTACTAATATGCCTCCTCATAACCTATCGGAAACGATTGATGCATCAGTGGTGCTTTTGGAGAATCCTGAGACTGAGATTGCTGAGCTTATGCAATATGTGAAAGCTCCAGATTTCCCTACTGGTGGTATTATTTATGGATATAATGGTGTTAAGGATGCTTTTGAGACAGGACGTGGTAGAATAGTTGTCAGAGCTAAGGCTGAAATTGAAACAGAACATAACAAAGATACAATTATTGTTACTGAAATCCCTTACAATGTAAATAAGGCATTATTGATAGAATCAATAGCTGAACTTGTAGAGGATAAAAAATTGGATGGTATATCAAATATTAATGATGAGAGTGACCGTCGCGGTATGAGAATTGTGATAGATATTAAGAAAGATGCTAACGCTAATGTAATTCTTAATAAGCTATTTAAGATGACTCAGTTGCAGACTTCATTCAGTGTTAATAATGTAGCATTGGTAAATGGTCGCCCTTATACATTGAATTTGAAACAGCTATTACAACACTTCTTAGATCATAGACATGAGGTTGTAATTAGACGTTCTCAATTTGAACTGAACAAGGCTATGGAGCGTGCTCACATAGTGGAGGGATTGATTATTGCTTCAGATAATATAGATGAGGTTATTCATATTATCCGTTCGTCAAAAAATTCAGAGGAGGCTCGTAATAGATTGAAGGAGCGTTTCGGTCTGGATGATGTGCAGACACGCGCTATTGTTGAGATGAGATTACGTAACTTGACTAATCTGGAACAAGATAAACTTCACAACGAATATAATGAACTGCAAGCTCAGATTGCTAGATTAAATGATATTATCAATAACCCAGATGTATGTCGTCAACTTATTAAGGATGAGTTGCTAGAGGTTAAGGCTAAATATGGTGATGAACGTAGAACGCAAATAGTATATGCTTCGGAGGATTTCAATCCTGAAGATTTCTATGCTGATGAACCTATGATTATTACTATATCACATATGGGATATATCAAGCGTACTGCTCTATCTGAATTCCGTGCGCAACATCGTGGTGGAGTAGGTGCTAAGGGTAGTGATACACGCGATGAAGACTTTATAGAATATATCTATCCTGCTACTATGCACAACTATATGTTGTTCTTTACACAGAAGGGTCGTTGTTTCTGGTTAAAGGTTTATGAAATACCTGAGGGTAGTAAGAATTCTAAAGGACGTGCTATTCAAAATATGCTTAATATTGAGCCAGATGATAAGGTTAACGCATTTATCCGTGTTAAGAAACTTAATGACCTAGAGTATATCAAGAGTCATAACCTAATATTCTGTACTAAGGATGGTGTGATTAAGAAAACATCATTAGAGGCTTACTCTCGTCCACGTGTAAATGGTGTAAATGCTATCTCGATACGTGAAAATGACAAGGTTATTCAAGTGCGATTGACAGATGGAAACTCAGAGGTATTGATTGCTAACAGAAATGGTCGTGCTATCCGTTTCCATGAAAGTAAAGTGCGTGAAATGGGACGTATCGCAACAGGTGTTCGTGGTATGTTGCTTGATAATGATCAGGATGAGGTAATCGGAATGATTTGCATGAAGGAGAACACTACTGATGATGTATTGGTAGTATCGGAACAGGGTTATGGTAAACGTTCCTCATTAGAGGATTATAGACAAACTAATCGTGGTGGTAAGGGTGTTAAAACACTTAATGTTACAGATAAAACAGGTAAACTAGTTTCTATCAAGAATGTAAATGACAGTAACGACTTGGTTATTATCAATAAGTCAGGTATTACATTGAGATTGAATGTTGCTGATATGAGAACTATGGGTCGTGCAACTCAAGGTGTAAGATTAATTAATCTTGAGAAACGTAGTGACGAAATTGCATCAGTATGTAAGGTGACTTCTGAAGAGGAGGTAATCAATGAAGATATAGCAGTAGAAAATGTAATCAGTGGTGATGTTACTATCGCTGGTGATGTTAATGAGACTGCTGACAATGCACAAGAGAATATAGAACAATAATAATTTTAAATAATAACGATGTTATGAAAAAAACAATTTTATTTTTATCAGCTGTACTAGTAGCATCAACTGCTGCTTTTGCACAAGAGAGTATTGTAGATGAAGTAAAAAAAGACATTAGTGGTTATGCACCAGATTATGCTGCTGCTAGAACTAAGATTCTTCCTACATTAGAGAATGAAGAAACTAAGAATGATGCTTATGCATGGTTTACTGCGGGTTCTTTAGAGTTTGGTTATTATGACAGCCAATTAGGCAAGAAACAGATTGGTCAAACAACTGATGATGCTGCTATGGGTAAAGCACTAGTAGATGGTTATAACTATTATGTTAAGGCTCTATCTATGGATACTATCGTTCAAACAAACAAGGATGGTAGTGCTAAATTAAACAAGGATGGTAGTGTTAAGGTTAAAACTAAATACTCAAATTCTATAGTAGGTACAATTAGTGGTCACGTTAATGACTTTAATCAAGCTGGAAACTTGCTTTATGGTGCTAAAGATTTTGGTGGTGCATATGAAGCTTGGGAGATCTACTCAACACTTCCTAAAGCTGAGTTCTTAGGAAAATATAAACCAGAAATTGCTGATACTGTAATTGCTGAAACATGTTTCTTTAAAGGTATCGCTGCATGGCAAAATAATGATGATTATACTAATGCTGTTAAATCATTTAATGAAGCTATTGAGAGTGGTTATAAGAGTAAAGATGTATTTGATTACGCCATGACTTGTTATGCTAATATGGGTGACAATGATGGTATCGTTCTTATGGCTAAATTAGGTTATGATGCTCTAGGTTCAAAGGATAATCAATTTGTATCTATATTAATTAATAACTATATTAATAAAGAGGATTATGAAAATGCAACTAAATTATTAGATGAAGCAATCGCTGAAGATCCAACTAATGCTGAGTATTATAATGTACAAGGTTCATTATATGAAAATCAAGGTGATGTTGAGAAAGCATTTATCTCTTTCCAAAAATCTATCGAGGTTAATCCTGAATATGCTAAAGGTCAATTTGACGTAGGTCGCTACTACTTTAATAAAGCGGTTTCTAAACGTGACGAAATCAATGAGCTTACTGGTGCTGCATACCAAACAGCTATTAATGAAGAGTTGAACCCATTATATCATCAAGCACTTCCTCATCTAGAGAAAGCATTAGAGTTAGATGAAGATAATATTGATGCTAAGAACGCATTGAGAAATATCTACTATTTCTTAAATGATGAAGAAAAACTTAACAAATTAGAGCGAGGTTACTAATAAAATAATATCTCTACAGTCATTATAAAGGCTGGTGATTATAGTAAGAGTAGTTGTGTTTAAATACATGGCTACTCTTATTTTATTTAAATTATTGTCCAATAATTGCGATATTTTCATTACTTTTGTAGTTGATTAGCGAGGGTATGTGGTTATGCCCTATAATGTGCATTAAAATGTAGAAATATAGATGATTACGCAGCTTACAATTTCAAATTATGCATTAATTGACAACTTGACGATTGACTTTAGCAAAGGTTTCTCAGCAATTACTGGTGAAACGGGTGCAGGTAAATCAATAATTTTAGGGGCGTTGTCCTTAATATTAGGTGGTCGTGCTGATATGAAAGGTGTGCGTAAAGAGGGTCTGAAATCTATTATAGAGGCTGAATTTTCACTGAAAGATTATGATTTGGTTGGTTTTTTTGAGAAAAATGACTTGCTATATGATGAAGATTTGACAATCCTAAGACGTGAATTATTGCCAAATGGTCGCTCACGTGCTTTCGTAAATGATTCTCCAGTTACATTATCCTTACTCCAAGATTTATCGGTTAGACTAATTGATATTCATTCACAAAATAGTAATCAGTTGATTGCTAAAGCGGAATATCAATTGAGTGTGATTGATAGTATTGCTAAGAATGGTTCATTGTTAGATGAATACTCTAAGATATTTGCTGAATACTCAAAGAGTAATCACGAGTTGAACCAATTATTGACTAAAAGTAAGAGTGATAGTGAGAATCTGGAGTATATGAAATTTCAATTGTCTCAACTATCAGTGGCGACATTATCAGATATTGATGAGGAGAGTGAATTGGAGGCTGCTCAGTTATTACTCTCTAATGTTGCTGACATCAAGAGTAAATTGTGGAGTGCTGAACAGGATATAAATGATAGTGAAGAATCAGTGTTAATGCGTCTAAGAAGGGTGTCACATGAGATATCAACTCTTAATAATATATCTCCAATTTATTCTGAATTATATGAACGTATTGATTCGGTATTGATTGAATTAAAAGATATTTACGCAACAACACAATCGTTACAATCAGAGTTGGAGGATAATCCGCAAGAATTGGAACGTGTTAATGAGCGTTTGTCATTGATATTTGATTTGAAGCGTAAGTTTAATGTTGAATCAATAGCTGAGTTACTGAATATACAAAATAGTTTAGAAGCGTCAATCGCAGATATAGATAATTATGATTGGAAAATTAATGAGTTACAGAAGCGAGTAGATCAATGTTATGCTAAATTAATAGCAAAAGGTAGCGAGATAACTGCTACACGTAAGATTGGTGCTAAAGATTTTGTTGCCGCATTAATGGAGATGTCTAAACCGCTTAAATTGAATAATCTGCAATGTGAGTTTAAATTTCAACAGGTTACTCCTAATGCAATTGGGGTAGATGCCGTGGAATTGTTAGTTGCTTTTAACAAAAATCAATCATTGACTTCGATAGCTGAAACAGCTTCGGGTGGTGAAATATCGCGATTAATGCTTATTGTTAAGAGTGTTATCGCTGAATCTCTGCAATTACCTTCAATTATATTTGACGAGGTAGATAGTGGCGTTTCTGGCGATGTGGCGAGTAGGATGGGTATGCTGATGAAGCAGATTAGTAACCATATTCAGGTTATTGCAATAACTCATTTACCTCAAGTGGCTGCATTGGGTGACTATCAATATAAGGTGTTTAAGGTGGATAATGATATGGGTACTTCTACTTTTATTGATAAACTATCAAATGATAAACGTATTGAGGAGATTGCTTCAATGTTAAGTGGGGATGAGATTACATTAGCTGCTATGGATAATGCTAAGGCGTTATTGAAATTTTAAAAAGGGAAAAATATAGAAAAATAATTATAATGGATAAAAACAATTACATCTTCGGTATTCATGCTGTGATGGAGGCTATTGAAGCTGGTAAGGAGATTGATAAAATCTTAATCAAAAAAAACCTTCAAGGTGAAGCAAGTAATCAACTATTTAGTCTGATTAGAGAGCGAGGTATTTATAACCAGATTGTTCCTGTTGAGAAGTTGAATCGTATTACGATGAAGAATCATCAGGGGGTTATTGCTCAGATATCTGAAGTTACTTATTATTCGTTAGAGGATGTTGTTCCTCAACTTTATGAGGATGGCAAATTACCACTATTATTGGTATTGGATGGTATTACTGATGTCAGAAACTTTGGTGCTATCGCGCGTACGGCTGAATCGGCAGGTGTGGATGCAATTGTTATTCAACAACAAAATAGTGTGTCGGTTAATGCTGATGCTGTCAAAACTTCGGCAGGAGCATTACACTATATACCAGTATGTCGTGAGAAGAAATTATCTAATGCAGTACAGATGTTAAAGGATAATGGATACCAAATTATTGGTGCTTCTGAGAAGGGTTCTGAAAATTATACTAAGTTAGATTATACTGTGCCTGTGGCTATTGTTATGGGTGCTGAGGATACTGGTATATCTCCTGCTATTTTGAGAATGTGTGATGACTTTGCGTCTATTCCTCAATTTGGCTCGATTAAGTCACTTAATGTATCAGTTGCTGCTGCTGTAATTATGTATGAAGCAGTAAGACAACGTTTAGATGCTAACTTTGACTGCGCTTAATAGAGTGTAGTGAAATTAATTTGTATAAAATATTTATAATATGATAAATCGTAATTTAATTAGAATTAAGGTCGTGCAAATGGCTTATTCTTATTTTTTGACAGAGAGTGAAAGAACAGTAATTGATGCTAAGAATGAACTTGAAAAGAGTTTAGATAAGTCTTACGAACTATATAATGCATTATTGGTTTTAGCTATTGAGCTAACTCAACTGCAAGACCAAAAGTTGGATGCTGCTAAACATAAGTATCTTCCAACTGAGGAGGATTTGAATCCGAATACTCGTTTTATTGAGAATCAATTGGTGGAAAAGTTAAAGAGTAACGAGAGCTTAAATAGTTATTTGTCTGATAATCCTATTTCGTGGTTTGAACATGATATTTTTATGAAAAATATGCTAGATAAGATTACTTCATCAGATATTTATACTGATTATATGGAGATGCCAATGACAGATTTTAAATCTGATTGTGCTTTATGGCGTGCGCTGTTCAAAAAGGTTATCTTTGTAGATGAAGATTTCTTGGAATTATTAGAGTCAGAATCGGTTTTCTGGAACGATGATTTGGATACAGTTGGGAACTTTGCAATTAAGACTATTAAACGTATTGAGGATGGTATTACTGAAACATTAATGCCTATGTATAAGGATACTATTGATAGTGAATATGCTCCTACACTGTTTGCTCATGCAGTGAAATTTAAGAATGAATATAATGAGCTGATAGATAAATTTGTGCAGAAAGATAGCTGGGATGCTGAACGTTTAGCGTTTATGGATAGAGCTATAATGGTTGTGGCAATATCTGAATTGGTTAAATTCCCAGATATCCCAACTACAGTTACGTTGAATGAGTATATCGAGATTGCTAAATATTATAGCACTAATAAAAGTGGACAATTTATTAATGGAATGTTACATTCTATTATTAATCACTTAAAAAGTGAGGGTAAATTATTTAAAAATTAAAAACTTTATTATCTTTGTTGATAATTAAAAATAGTATTAAACTTAAAAATAAAATAATATGATGTTAAATTCAATTTTACTTCAAGAAGCGGCTGGTACAGAAACAGCTATGGGTGGTGGTGTAGCTAATATAGTTATGATTGTAGCAATGAT
>JAWXTT010000095.1:0-8485 GCA_044433325.1 Bacteroidales bacterium | reverse complement strand
GTAGATGAGTGGTTAAGACGTAGAATACGGATGTGTATATGGAAATGCTGGAAGAGACCCAAGACGAGGATTAAGAATCTACAACGGTGTGGAATTGATAAACAAAAGTCGAGGGAGTGGGCATACACAGGTAAAAGCTACTGGCGTACCTCGAAAAGCCCGATACTTCAAAGAGCCATCACAAATGATAATCTATATCAAGCGGGCTACACATCTCTAAGCGACTGTTACAGTAGGTATTATCGCAATTAAGGAACCGCCGTATGCGGAACCGCACGTACGGTGGTGTGAGAGGTCGGAAACGAAAGTAGGAGAAAACTACTTACTTTCGTTTCCTCCTACTCGATTTTTTTATAATCTGATATGATTAATAGATTATGTAGGCAGTTTCAGGTTGAAGTGTAGCTGAGATAATTCCATCTGCTACTGTAAAATCTACGCCAAATACTTTGTCTGTGTATTTGCCATCAGCTAGTGATGATGGTAGTGAGATTTCAGCTTCTTCATCAGCTATATTGATGATGGCTGTTCCTTTGTTACCACGCTCAATTTGCATCTGTTGCTTGTTGTCACTTACTGTGATTTTTTCAGATATTCCACTCATTGCTTTACGGAATTTGTTTGCGGCTACTACTTCAGGAGCTTTAAATGAATCGTTTCCTTTAGCACCACCTAGGTTATTGCCCCACTTATTCTCTTTGCTACTACCGTCAGGACGTGAGTAGTAAAGTGGTGTACCATATTGACGAGCTACTAACATTACCCATGCTGCACGGATTAATTTGTCATCAATCTCAGATGAGTTTTCTCCACAGTAATTGTCATGAGATTCAATCCATGATACTATTTTTAGCGGATCTATTGGAATATCCCAATTTACTATTTGTGCTGAATCTAATGTTCTCTCTGTTAATATCTGACGTATGGTATGTCCATAATTACTAGCAACTAAACCAATATATTCAGAGTATTCAGCTTCTTTTGTGTTTTTATCTTGAAGTACTTCTCCATATATAAATAGACTATCTTCACAGATGCATAGTTCAATATCACGGATTGGCTTACGACCCACAGCTACATCCCAGAAGTCATTCTCTTTGGATTTTTCATCTAGTGGATCTGATGGTAAACCAACATGTTTAGCTGTATCATAACGGAAACCACGTCCGCCACACTCTATTACGTCGTTAACGAATTGCATATAATAGTATTGGAAGTCAGGATTCTCAGTGTTCACGTCTGGTAAACCTCCCATTTGTCCAGTAGTACATTCATAACGATCATTCCATTTGGTAATTGGTGTAAAGCCATTTGCATGAAATAGATTCTCTTTTCCACCTACCGCGTTAATCATATCTTCTGTTACTTGTGCTGTATCATTTGCTACGTGGTTAGGTAGTACATCAACTATGATTTTGATGTTGTACTTGTTAGCTTCATCACATAGTGCTTTAAATTCATCACGATTACCTAGCATATAATTGCCTATTTTCCATTCGGTAGGTTGATAGTAGTAGTACCAACGCCCCTTTCCTAGTAGTTGCATACCAGGTTCATCTCCGTTATCAGATTCTATACAGTTTTGGATAGGTGAAGTCTGAATAATTGTGTAACCTGCATCAGCGATATCTTTTAGATTATCTTTGATGGTGTTAAATGACCATGACCATGCGTGTAGGATTACATCATCGTTAGTTGGTTCATTTGTAGTTTCTCCCTTAGGGTTACATGAACTTACTAATAGCATTATAGCTATTATAGGTAAATACAATATACGTTTCATATTACTCTTATTAATATATTAGGTAAGCAGTTTCAGGTTCTACTGTTGCAGTGATAATACCATCAGCAACTATAAATTCTACGCCAAATACTTTGTCTGTGTATTTGCCATCAGCTAGTGATGATGGTAGTGAGATTTCAGCTTTTTCATCAGCTATATTGATGATGGCTGTTCCTTTGTTACCACGCTCAATTTGCATCTGTTGATTGCTATCACTTACTGTTATTTTCTCAGCTGTTCCACTCATTGCTGTGCGGAATTTATTAGCAGCAGCTACTTCAGGTGCTTTAAAAGAGTCGTTACCCTTAGCACCACCTAGGTTGTTACCCCATTTATTCTCTTTGCTACTACCGTCAGGACGTGAGTAGTAAAGAGGTGTACCAAATTGACGAGCTGCTAGCATTGTCCATGCTGCGCGTATTAATTTGTCATCAATATTAGATGAGTTACCACCACAATAATTATCATGTGATTCTACCCATGTTACTAGTTTTGATGGTTCTACTGGGTGATTCCAGTCAACTACTAATGCTGAATCTAACATTCTATTGCGTAACATATCACGTAGAGTATCTCCATATTTGCTAGTTACCATTCCCATATATTCAGCATATTCTGTTTCTTTAGTATTTGTATCTTGAAGGATTTCACCATAAGTAAATAAGCTGTCTTCAGATATACATAGTTGAATATCGCGGATTGGTTTACGACCCATAGCCACATCCCAGAAATCATTTTCTTTAGATTTTTCATCTAGTGGGTCTGATGGTAAACCAACATGTTTAGCTGTATCATAACGGAAACCACGTCCGCCACACTCTATTACGTCGTTAACAAATTGCATATAGTAGTATTGGAAGTCAGGATTCTCAGTGTTTACATCTGGCAAATTACCCATTTGACCAGTAGTACATTCAAAACGGTCATTCCACAATCTAATAGGCTTAAATCCGTTAGCGTGGTATAATTTATCTGCTCCACCTACGGCATTAATCATATTATCTGTTACTTGTGTAGTATCTTTAGCTACATGGTTAGGAAGTACATCAATTATGATTTTAATATTGTACTTTTTAGCCTCGTCACATAGAGCTTTAAATTCATCACGAGTACCTAGCATGTAATTGCCAATAGTCCATTCGATAGGTTGATAGTAATAGTACCAACGCCCTTTTCCCATAAGTTCCATACCTGCCTCAGCTCCCTTCTCAATGGTTACACAGTTCTGGATAGGTGAAGTCTGAATAATTGTGTAGCCCGCATCAGCAATATCTTTTAGATTATCTTTGATGGAATTAAATGACCATGTCCATGCGTGTAGAATTACATCGTCATTGGTTGGCTCTTTTGCTACTTGCTCTTTAGGAGCACATGATCCCACTAATAGCATTAAAGCTAATAGAGGTAAAAAAAATAAATGTTTCATAAGTGTTTTAAGTATTAAAAAATTCAAGTTCAAAGTTAATATTTTTTTTAATATAATGAAATATAAAGTGGTCTGTTATTAATGTTTTTTTAAAATAAAATATATTGTCAGTTTTCCACTTTATTAGAACATTATTCATATCTTTGTATTGGTTTTTTTACAGGTTTAATACAGATTAGAATGGAACAGTTAAAGCATGAATGTGGGATTGCAGTTGTGAGACTTTTGAAACCTACTTCATATTATATAGAGAAATATGGTTCATCATTTTACGGAATGAATAAACTATATCTTTTGATGGAGAAACAACATAACCGTGGTCAAGAGGCTGCTGGGTTAGGTTGTGTTAAGTTGGATGTTGAGCCAGGAAATGAATATATTTTCCGCGAACGTGCTGAAGGGACAACGGCTATTCAAGAGATTTTTGCTTCAGCAAGAAAGGATATTGAGAAGGCAACTGCATCAGGTGTAACTGATGTCGAGAAATTGCCATACAGTGGTGAGATTTATATGGGTCACCTACGTTATAGTACTTTTGGAACTTCAGGAGTTTCATTTGTTCACCCTTTCTTACGTCGTAATAACTGGAAATCACGTAACTTGATGTTATGTGGTAACTTTAATATGACTAATGTACAGGATATTTTTGACTCGGTAGTGGCTAAGGGGCAACACCCACGTGTAATGTCTGATACATTTATTTTGTTAGAACAATTGGGCTATGAGCTTGATAAGGAGCATCAAAGAAGTTTTGAGGCACATAAAGGTGATGGTACTCAAGGTATAGAGTTGGCTACTGCTATTGAAGAGGATATAGATATCAAGAAGATATTGAGAAATGCTGCTCCTATGTGGGATGGTGGTTTCGTTATCTGTGGTGCAACAGGTGGTGGTAGTACCTTTGTGGTAAGGGATAAGAATGGTATTCGTCCTGCGTTTTATTATATGGATGATGAAATTGTTATTGTTGCTTCGGAACGTCCTGTGGTACAGACTGCTATGAATTTGTCTGTTGAACAAGTTCAAGAGTTAACTCCTGGTACTGCTATGATTATAAATAAAGCGGGTAAGGTAGAGTTTGCTGATATTTTGGGCGAGGGTGAGAATAAGAGATGTTCATTTGAATCGATATATTTCTCTCGTGGAGGTGATGTGGAGATTTACCACCAACGTAAACAGTTAGGTATAGAACTGACTGAGCCTATCTTGAAATCTATTAATTATGATATAAATAATAGTATCCTTTCATTTATTCCAAATACTGCCGAGATTGCGTATAATGGTATGATAGAGGGTATTGAGGGTTATCTTAATGATAAGAAAGCTGAACGTATATTAGCGTTAGATAAAAATGCTCCTGATTCATTAGATAAGATGAAGGAGATTATGGCTGAACGTGTGCGTATCGAAAAGATTGCATTTAAGGATATTAAGTTACGTACCTTTATCAGTGAGGGGGATGTGCGTGATGAACTAGCAGCGCATGTTTATGATGTAACTTATGGTTTGGTTAATCCTGGTGTTGATAATATTGTGGTTATTGATGATTCAATTGTTAGAGGTACTACACTTAAACAATCTATTATACGTATTATGGATAGATTGAAACCTAAAAAGGTGGTAATCGTATCTTCATCACCGCAAGTACGTTATCCTGACTATTACGGTATAGATATGTCTAGTATGGATGAGTTTTGTGCTTTCCGTGCCGCTATCGAATTGTTGAAAGATAGGGGTATGGAGGATATTATAGATAAGGTTTATGAAAACTGTAAAGCTCAACTGAAGTTAGATATTAATGAAATGACTAATCCTGTTAAGGAGATTTATGATCATTTCTCGGTTAATGATGTAACTAAGAAGATTACTGAAATACTTACACCCAAGGATACTACTGCTGAGGTTGAGATTGTTTATCAAACTCTGGAGGGGCTACATAAATCTGTGCCTAATCGTCCAGGTGATTGGTATTTCTCAGGAGATTATCCAACTCCTGGTGGTATGCGCCGTATTAATATGACTTTCATAAGTTACTACGAAAATAAATATCTGAAAGCTAAGAAAGCGTAGTTAGCTAGATCTATAAATGAAATAGGAGCAATTAACATTCAACGATGTTAGTTGCTCCTATTCCTTTTAGATTATTTTGAGGCTATGGCTGATTGGTTGAATTTATCTATTATTTCAGATGTTGGTCGCTTATCTAGTAGTGAGGCTATGATAATGGTTGCTGAGGATAGGGCAAAGGATGGTAGGGTGGCTGATAGCTCAGTGTGTGCCTCCATTGATAGGGATTCCCATGTGATTACTGCTATTGCGCCTACTATTAATCCTGAGATGGCTCCGCGCATTGTCATTCTACGCCAATGTAATGACAACAGGATTACTGGGGCAAATGTAGCTGCAAACCCTGACCATGCGTATGAAACGAAGCTCATCACTGAGTTGTTAGGATTCCATGCTATGACTAATGCTAAAAGTGTGATTAATATTATTGACATACGACTTAGTAGCATATTCTCTTGATTGCCGCTTTTACTATTTATATGACTGTAAATATCACTGACCATAGCTGATCCCATAACTAGTAGTTGTGATGATATGGTACTCATGATGGCTGCTAGTATTGCTGAGATTAATATTCCTGATATCCATGGATTGAATAGGGTGGTTGATAGGTAGATAAATAGTTTCTCGGCTTGGGTTTGATTTACGTATGTTATACCTTCACCAATTAGGTATGGTTTGCCTAAAATACCTATTGCTATGGCTGCTAATAGTGATATTCCTACCCATATATATGCAATACGTTTAGAGGTGCGTACCTCACGGCTACTACGTATAGACATA
The DNA here is from genome assembly GCA_044433325.1 of Bacteroidales bacterium. Taxonomy (GTDB): domain Bacteria; phylum Bacteroidota; class Bacteroidia; order Bacteroidales; family Muribaculaceae; genus HGM05232. Next base: position 2,426 of record JAWXTT010000095.1, on the reverse strand, counting down.
AAGCGTACTATAATATGTGGCATACCGAAGTAACCTAATCCCCAGCTTAATCCTGATAGGATTGTACCCCAACTGATGTCGTTGCTAAATAGTGATTTTGTGACGAAAGTAGCGGATGTTATCTCCTTTACCTCAGTAGCTGTTATCTGTGTGTATAGGATAAGTGCAACAGCAATTAGGGTTGCAAACATTAGTATTCCTTGGTAAAAATCGGTCCAGCATACAGCTAGGAATCCACCGATAAATGTATAGAATAGGATAATTGTTGCTCCTAAGAATAATCCTGTCTGATAATCGATGCCGAATACCTCCTCGAATAGTTTAGCTTCAGCACTATACCCTGAGGCTACATACAGTAGAAAGAAGAATAGTATAATTATGGCACAAACTAGGCGTAATATTGGGGATTTACCTCCAAAACGGTTCTCGATATATTGTGGGACTGTTATTGATTCACCAAAGATGTAACTGAAGTTGCGCATTCGTTTAGCTATCAGCTCCCAGTTGGCTACTGTTCCTATAAATAGTCCTATTGCTATCCATGCTGCTTGGTATCCGAATAGGTAGGCTGCTGCTGGTAGGCTCATAAATAGCCACGCGCTCATATCAGATGCTTGTGCGCTAAGTGCAGTTACGTATGGATTGACGTTGCGGTCTGCTAGAAAGTATGTTGCTAGCGTTCCTTTTGACTTTTTATAAAAATATATACCAACTCCTAATATAAATAGGATGTATAGTAGGAAGGTTATATATAACCCTAGTTCTTGTTTCATTTTGTTTTTGTATTTGTGAATTTTGGTACAAATTTACGAATAATTTAATGATAATAATATTAATAATTATTAGACATAGTGTAACTATCTGTTTAATTGGGATTTTTTCACTAACTTTGTTGTTAAATTAAGGGTGCTTTTAAGAATTCCTTTAATAATTAGTGATTTTATAAATTAATAAAAAGATGATATTAAAAAAGCCAAATCTGATAGTTAAGATTATTATAGCAATAATTTTAGGTATTGCAGCTGGATTTGTATTTCCAGATGCTATTAGTCGTGTATTTATTACCTTTAATGGGTTATTTGGGAATTTCTTAGGATTTATTGTTCCGTTATTAATTCTAGGATTGATTGTGCCTGGTATTACTGCTATGGGTAAAAAATCGGGTAGCTTATTGCTTATTACTGCTGCTCTGGCGTATCTGTTTACTCTATTTTCAGGGTTCTTTACGTATGGGATAATGTCAGTTGTAGAGCCTATATTGTTGGCTGGTGAATCTATTAAAAGTCTAGAGGGGGATATTGTTACGTTAGCACCTTACTTTACTGTGGATATGACTCCAATACTTGGAGTTATGAGTGCTTTGATTTTTGCCTTTATAATGGGGATTGGTATTACTATTGTTAATGGAGATGCTCTGAATAATATTTTTGAGGAGTTTCGTGAAATAGTTATGAAGTGTATAAATAGAATAATAATACCATTACTGCCTATTTATATATTCGGTATATTTATGAGTATGACTATCTCTGGTGAGGTGGCAAGCGTAATTTCAATATTTGTGAAATTGATTCTTGTAATTTTTGTACTAACAGCAATCTTGTTAGTAATACAATATTCAATAGCTGGTGCTATTGTTAAACGAAATCCGTTTAAAATGTTATGGGGAGTTATTCCAGCTTATTTTACAGCATTAGGGACACAGTCATCTGCGGCTACTATTCCTGTAACTTTGGCTCAGACTATTAAGATTGGGGTTCGTCCATCGGTAGCTAGTTTTGTTATTCCGTTGTGTGCTACTATTCATCTTTCAGGGAGTACTATGAAGATTGTAGCGTGTGCGATGGCAGTTATTATGCTAAATGGAGGCTCTATAGATCCTGCTACAATGGCTGGTTTTATTATGACGTTGGGTATTACTATGATTGCAGCTCCTGGTGTTCCTGGTGGTGCTATTATGGCAGCTCTAGGTATTTTGGCTAAGATTTTAGGCTTTGACGATCAGATGTTGGGTCTTATGGTTGCGTTATATATTGCCATGGATAGTTTCGGTACTGCTACTAATGTAGCTGGTGATGGAGCTATTGCAACTATTGTAGATGTAATTGCTGGAGATTCTATTAAGGAGTAGTAACAGATTTATATATAAATAATTATCCCCATCTTAGATTTATTGGTTTTAAGATGGGGATACCTATATTAGCTCAGTGTTAGAATGCGTTTTTCTCACCTCTGATAGCATTAATCACGGTTAAGAATATAATTTTTAGGTCTAGAAGTAAGTTCCAATGTTCAGTGTACCATACATCATATTCGATGCGTCGTTCCATTTGCCATAGCTCTTTGGTTTCACCACGATAACCACATACTTGCGCCCATCCTGTTATGCCTGGTTTGATAACATGGCGTAACATATATTGGTCTATTAG
>JAWXTT010000094.1:0-8576 GCA_044433325.1 Bacteroidales bacterium | reverse complement strand
AAGATTATTAGCTCTAATTTCACAAGCGCCTTATTTCGAGGGTTCGGCTTTCCCTTAATGTTAATTGTAAACATATAATTAATGTGTTAGAATAAATTATTAACTTTCCTGACTTATGGAGATCTATTTCACCCTACATATCACCCTACATAAGAGTAGTCATTTACAGTCAAAAAGGTTTAACCGAGGATAAACCCCGTCAACACAATTCATTCTAACACATTAATACAAAAGAACTTACAAATATCCATGCTGTAAACTTTCAAAATGGGAGTGTACTCATAGTACGTGAGCATTTTCCCCTTCAGGATGTGCCATAGTCGCCAAGCTATTTAGCTTTATTGTAACGAGATTATGACAGCTTTGATATCCTCAGCTAGTTGCTCCGCCTCCTCCATGGTCTGCGCTTCTGAGTAGATACGGATGATAGGTTCGGTATTACTCTTACGTAGGTGAACCCAGCTTTCAGCAAAATCTATCTTCACACCATCTATGTCAGTAATTTTCTCAGTAGCGTAACGCTCCTTAACAGCTACTAATACAGCATCTACATCAATATCTGGAGTTAATTGAATCTTATTTTTAGCAATGCTAAATTGTGGATAACCCTTTTTCAGTTCAGAAACTGTTTTGCCCGACTTAGCCAATAGAGTTAAGAATAGCGCGACACCCACTAAAGCATCACGACCAGAGTGGCTAGCTGGATAGATTAATCCACCATTGCCCTCACCTCCAATTACAGCACCTATACGTCGCATCTCAGTAACCACATTAACCTCACCAACAGCAGATGCTGAGTATTGACAACCGTGAGCCTCAGTCACTACACGTAATGCACGTGATGATGAAAGATTAGAAACTGTTGCACCTGGAGTATGTGAAAGGACATAATCAGCAATTGATACCAATGTATATTCCTCAACGAAGAAATCACCATTCTCCATAACGATAGATAAACGGTCAACATCGGGGTCAACAACGAAACCAACATCAATACCACCTTTGCCCATTAACTCAGAAATTTCAGTCAAATTTTCAGGAAGTGGTTCAGGTGTATGATTAAACACTCCATTAGGTTCACAATTTAGTTCCACTATATTATTTACACCTAACGCCTTTAGTAATTGAGGGATAGCCACACCACCAACTGAGTTTACTGCATCTACGGCAACTGTAAAGTTAGCAGCCTTGATAGCCTCAACATCTACTAGTTCTAGTTTCAGTACACTCTCGATATGACGACGTAGGTATGTATCATTTGTATATTCTTTTCCTAACGAGTCAACATCAGCATAAACCACTGCATCAGATTCTGCAATAGCTAATACCTCCTTACCCTGTACGTCATTAAGAAACTCACCATCTTCATTAAGTAATTTTAGCGCGTTCCACTGTTTAGGATTATGTGAAGCTGTGATAATAATACCGCCGCAAGCTCCCTCTTCAACAACAGCTATTTCAGTAGTTGGAGTAGTAGCTAGACCGATATTAACAACATCAAAACCCATCCCCATAAGTGTACCAACGATAATATCATTTACCATCTTTCCTGATAAACGAGCATCACGACCTACAACAATAACATTAGATGTTTTAGTAGTAGTTTTTCTTATAAAAGTTGCATACGCTGAGGTAAATTTAACAATATCCAATGGTGATAACCCATCACCAGAAGGACCACCAATAGTACCTCTAATCCCTGATATTGATTTAATTAATGACATAGTTTTTATAGTTTATATTTAATTTATATTATATTTGACTTCGGAAATATCTGACATTATACAGATATGGGATACCATCTGAAATTTCGTCATATATACCATATTGTGATTTAATAATTATATTAACCTCACAATCAACTCCTAGATAACCCAGAGGTGTATGAATCCCCATACCATATTGATATGTCGAGCTTAATGAAAAATCTAGGTATCTAATCGAAGTAGAGGAATAACTTACATCATCAGCATTACCCTCCAATTCGTAGTCAGTACCATCAGCCCAATCATTTAACGAGAATCTCATAAATCTAAAATATATCAACTCACCAGATTCTGCTTTATCTTCAAGATCACCTGGATTGATCACCTGCATATATACAAATCCATCCTCATCCATACGATAGAAGGGAGCATCCTCGCCATACTCAAATATTGAGTCAGCAGGAACATGGTTAACCACACGGAAATTAGCTAAATAGGCATTAGTTGATTCACGCTCAGTTGTTAACAATTCAGCGTACGAAACAGTGCTTGAACAAGATGTTCCACCAATTAATAACATTCCTATTAGTAGGAATAAAAGATTATTTTTTCTTATCGTTAATTTCATAAATTATATATTTTTCAATTCAGTATTCACTTTTTTTGTTGCTTTTAAGTCAGCAATTATCCTTTTATAAGTATCGATAGCGGTAGCCATACTTCCAAAAAATTCACCACCCGATGCATTTTTATGACCTCCGCCATTAAAATATTTACTGCAAATGGTATTCACTGCAAAATTACCTTTTGAGCGAGTTGAAATCTTTATCATCTTGTCATCTTGACGCATAAACAACACCCAATCAACGTCAGGAATAGCCAATGGCATATTTACCAAGCTCTCAGTATCACCTCTACGATAATTAAATCTTCTCAGTTCAGCTCTATTTAATGTAATTAGGGCTGAGCGTGTTTCATAATCAATAATCATCTTCTCAGATATTGCATAGCTACGTAATCTTAGCGCATCCTCTGAACTACAATTAATTGCTAATGAATATATCTTATCCTTATCAATCCCTCTAGTCATAAGCTCTGCCACCATAAGGTATAAATCTGAACTGTTAGAGTTATATGAGAAATTTCCAGTATCAGTCATCATCCCCGTATAGATACACTCAGCAGTAGCGGTATCAATCTTATCAACCAACTCCAATTGAGTTAACACACGAAATAATAATTCACAAGTCGAAGTCATTTTAGGATATGATATAATCAAATCGCAAAATGATTCAGGATAAAGATGGTGATCAATCAACACCTTAGTAGCCTTAGCATTTACGATAGCATCACCTAGTATAGACATCCTTTTAGGGGCATTATGATCTAAGCAAATTATCATTTCTGATTCATCGATTATCCTCTGAGCCTCTTCAATCGCTTTATCATAAACTACAATATCACTACTCTTTGGCAAAAATTTTATATTAGCAGGTAGTGAGTCAGGAGCGATAACAGTCACATCCTTACCCATACCTAGAAGAATATGTTGTAACCCCAATGAAGAGCCTACGGCATCCCCATCTGGTGAAGTGTGAATAGTGATAACAATCTTATTGTAAATATCCAAATATTTACTTAACTGTTCAATCTGCGCCTGATCTATTATTCTACTTATCATAAATTTTAAATTGCCTATATAGGCTCACAATATCATATATAAAGGAAGTATTGAATGGCAAAGGTAAAAAAAAATCATTAAAAACATCACCCCACAGCAATATATAATCCTCCTATAAGTTAAAAAGCATTTAATTTAATAGTTTTTAAAACTAGAGAATAAGTTTCAACTTAATTATTACCCAATAATTATTAAAAGCCGCTCTATAAAAATGAAAAAGTTAATGTATATTTGTAGTTTAGTAACAACGGTGAGTATAAACTATAAATATAGCGCAGTATGGCTAAACGTATATCAGCAATAATAGCAACCATTTTAATAACAATATCTGCATTTAGCCAGATTGCAACCCCTATAAGATGGGAAACTCAAATAAAAACTATTAATGACAGTGACGCTGAGATTATTTTTAATGCAACTATTCAGGATGGTTGGCATTTATATTCAACTAAGCTACCTGACGTAGGAATTACAGCAACCAATATTGAATATAGTACATTAACAGGGGTTAAACTAATAGGTGAGCTATCCAGTAATGCAACCACTACTACTACTGTATATGACAATAATTTTCAAGCTGATTTAAGTTGGTGGAGCAATCAAGTAACTTTATCACAAACAATCCAGATATTATCACCCGATTACTCAATAGCGGGTGAAATTACATTTATGGCTTGTAACGACAATGCATGTACACCACCCTCTAAGCAAGGGTTTAGCTTTGGCACACCACAGATAGCAACTACTGATAATAGTTTCACCACCTTTAATTTTGGCACAGCACCAACAGATAACAGCACAGCCAATAAATATTGGCAACCTGTTAATGCAACTGAGAATAGCACAACTGAGAATCCAACCAATATCAAAGGATTACTATATATCCTACTAGGGGGATTCTTGGGAGGATTACTTGCTCTACTCACCCCATGCGTATGGCCTATGATACCGCTGACAGTTAGTTTCTTCCTAAAGAGTAGCAAATCTAAGTCCAAATCTATATCGGACGCTATCCTATATGGAGTATCAATAATAGTTATCTACCTACTTATAGGCTTATCTATAACTATGATATTCGGTGCTAGCTCATTGAATGCGCTATCCACTAATGCTATATTTAATATTATATTCTTCCTGTTATTGGTGGTTTTTGCAATCTCCTTTTTCGGTGCATTTGATATCAAGTTACCCGATTCATGGAGTAATGCAATGGATAGCCGTGCCGAGAAAACAACTGGTCTAATCAGCATATTCTTTATGGCATTTACCTTAGCATTGGTTTCATTCTCATGTACTGGTCCTATTATTGGCACATTGTTAGTACAAGCGGCTAGCATGGGGAGTATCTTAGCCCCTGCAATAGGGATGTTCGGTTTTGCAGCGGCGTTAGCATTGCCATTTACACTATTCGCAATATTTCCATCATGGTTAAAGGAGTTACCACGCTCAGGGGGATGGCTGAATAGTGTCAAGGTAGTGCTAGGGTTCATTGAGTTAGCCCTTTCACTTAAATTTCTATCGGTAGCAGACCTAGCTTATGGTTGGGGAATACTAGACCGTGAGATATTTATATCACTATGGGTGGTAATTTTCGCACTGCTTGGGGCTTATCTATTGGGGTTAATACGCTTCTCAGGTGATGGTAAGAGTGAATCTGTTGGTATCGTTAAACTCTTTGCCGCAATTATCTCACTATCATTCTCAGTGTATTTAATACCAGGATTGTGGGGCGCACCACTTAAAGGGGTTAGCGCATTCCTACCACCTATTTATACACAAGATTTCAATATTAATGGCAACACTACCCTTACTGAATATCACGATTATGAACAAGGGATGGAGGTAGCCGCACGTGAGGGGCAACCTGTGCTTGTTGACTTCTCAGGCTACGGATGTGTTAATTGTCGCAAAATGGAGGCTGCCGTCATAGATTCAGACCAAATTAAAGATAAGATAGCTAACAATTTAGTTATGATAAAATTAATGGTTGATGATAAACGTGAACTACCTGAGGCAATGCAAGTCACGGAGAATGGTCGTAACGTTACACTCCGTACTTATGGTGACAAATGGAGCTATCTACAACGTTACAAGTTCAGAGCTAACTCACAACCATATTATGTGATACTGAATAACTCAGGCGAGTTAATCTCAGGACCTACATATTATGACGAAAATATAAACAACTTTATGAAATTCCTAGATAAAGGGATTGCAAACTATTAAAATATGCTTAATTCATTAAATGATAAAAAGGATGCTTTTGCACGCCTTATTGAGGTACTTGATACCCTACGTGTTAAATGTCCATGGGATGCTAAACAGACTAATGAAAGTTTACGCCCTAACACCATAGAGGAAACCTATGAACTAGTAGATGCAATACTAGCTGATGAACCTATCGAGATTAAAAAGGAGCTAGGGGATTTGCTTCTACATGTGCTTTTCTATGCTAAAATTGCTGATGAGAAACAGCAATTTGATATTGCTGACGTTTGTAACGCTATCTGTGATAAGCTAATCTATCGCCATCCGCATGTCTTTGGCTCAACTGAGGCTAAGGATGCCGAGCAAGTTTCACAAAACTGGGAGCAGCTTAAACTAAAGGAGAAGGGAGGAAATAAAACAGTACTTTCTGGTGTACCTAAGTCATTACCATCACTTATCAAGGCGTTCCGTATTCAGGAGAAAGCTGCAAATGTAGGCTTCGACTGGCTCAACCCAGACGATGTCTGGGCTAAGGTAAAGGAGGAACTTGCCGAGGTGGAGACAGAGATAATAGCTGACAACAAAGTTAACATGGAGGATGAGTTTGGTGACCTATTATTTAGCATTATCAATGCAGCACGTGTTTATGGAATTAACCCTGAGAATGCGTTGGAACGCTGTAATCGCAAATTTATCTCACGCTTTAACCATATTGAGGCTGAGGGGAAAAGAGCAGGAAAGGCTCTTACTGATATGACCCTAGAGGAGATGGATAAATTATGGAATGACGCTAAAACGATAGAACGTAGTAAATGAAACTTTGCATAACAGAGAAACCTAGTGTAGCTAAAGATATAGCAGGTATCTTAGGGGCAACCGTTAAACGTGACGGTTACTTTGAGGGGAATGGGTACAATGTAACTTGGACCTTTGGGCATCTATGCACACTGAAAGAGCCTAACGATTATAACGAACAATGGAAGCGATGGAGCTTAGGGGCATTGCCTATTATACCACCTAGATTCGGGATTAAGGTGCTTGATTCCCCTAGCATTATGCGCCAATTTAAAACTATCGAAACGCTGATAACCACCGCTGATGAAGTTATTAACTGTGGTGATGCTGGGCAAGAGGGGGAACTAATCCAACGTTGGGTATTACAGAAAGCTGCGTGCAACAAGCCTGTTAAACGTCTATGGATTTCGTCATTAACAGACGAGAGTATTCGTGAGGGGTTTAAATCGCTTCGCCCTGAATCAGATTTTGACCCACTGTACCACGCAGGGTTATCACGTGCCATAGGTGATTGGATATTAGGGATAAACGCAACACGCCTTTATACACTAAAATATTCACAGAATAATCAGCTATTGTCAATAGGTAGAGTTCAGACCCCTACGCTTGCACTGATTGTTAATCGCCAACTTGATATACAAAATTTCATCCCTGAGGATTATTGGGAGATAAAAACCATATACCGTAACACTACCTTTAATTCAACTAAGGGGCGTTACCAAAGCGTCGATAGCGCAACTGAGGTAATTAACAAAATTTGCAACAGTGAATTGGAGATTACTGATGTTACCAAAAAACGTGGCAAGGAAGCCCCTCCACGCCTTTTTGACCTTACATCCTTGCAGGTTGAGTGTAATAAGAAATTTGGCTACTCAGCAGATGAAACGCTTAAACTTATCCAATCGCTCTACGAGAAAAAGGTGACAACATATCCACGTGTTGACACCACCTATCTTAGTGATGATATTTACCCTAAAATACCTAATATCCTGCAAGCCTTAACCCCATATAGAGCATTGACTGCGCCAATCCTAGGGGGGAAGATTAGTAAGAGTAAGAAGATTTTTGATAATAGTAAGGTTACCGATCACCACGCCATAATCCCTACCAATATGGAGGTTACGCGTGTGATACTTTCTCGTGAAGAGAAACTTGTGTATGATATGGTAGCTAAACGCTTTATTGCGTCATTCTACCCCGACTCAGAATTTGCAACGACTACCGTTATGGCTAAAGTTGTTGATATTGAGTTTAAAGCTACTGGGCGCGAACTACTAGTTAGTGGTTGGCGTGAGATCTATGACAAGGATAAGGGGAAAGCTACCGAGGGAGAAAACTCAGAGGATACACTTATCCCAACATTTGAGATTGGTGAACATGGAGCGCACGCACCTGAACTACTAAAGAAAGCCACCCAACCCCCTAAGTATTACACCGAGGGGACACTATTACGTGCTATGGAAACAGCTGGCAAGTTGGTGGATGATGACACCTTGCGTGAGGCGTTAAAGGATAATGGGATAGGTCGTCCATCAACACGTGCATCTATTATTGAGATATTGCATAAACGTCACTATATACGTAAAGAGCGTAAGAACCTGCTAGCTACTCCAGCAGCGGTTGAGTTGATACAGACTATCAATGAGGAGCTTATCAAGTCAGCTAAGTTAACAGGGATTTGGGAGAATAAACTGCGCCGTATTGAGCGTAGCGAATATGAACCAGCTACATTTATTGCTGAGCTAAAAACGCTTATTAATCAAATAGTTATCAATGTACTTAGCGATAATAGTCGTCGTAATATAGTCATTGAGGATAGCGCAAAGGTGGCAAAAGCTGAAAAAAAGGAGAAACCTCAACGCAAACCACGCAAACCCGCCGAACCTATCACCACACTCGCACAAATCAAATGCCCCGTTTGTGGCAAAGGAACAATAATCCAAGGGCGTACCGCCTACGGCTGTTCTCGGTACAAGGATGGGTGCAAGCTACTACTCCCCTATGGTGAACAGTGGAAACCATCAACCCCACCAGCAGAGTTAGCTAAGGATATAAAAAAATGGAAAAAAGAGAATAAATAAATGGAAGAATTATTACCACTAGTCACCGAGCAGGGTGAGATTATAGGAGCAGCAACACGCCGTGAATGTCACTCAGGGAGTATGCTACTGCATCCAGTAGTACAT
>JAWXTT010000093.1:0-8697 GCA_044433325.1 Bacteroidales bacterium | reverse complement strand
GCCATTGTTATGGATCGTCCTAAATATGAAAATGAGATTATCCCAGAGGATATTCCTGTTGAGATTGTTTATGAGGATTCAGAGTTGTTGGTGGTGAATAAACCTGCTGGATTAGTAGTTCACCCAGGACATGGAAATTATACTGGTACGCTGGTTAATGCTTTGGCTTATCATTTTAAGGATAATCCTGATTATGATGTTAGCGATCCACGTATGGGGTTAGTGCATCGAATTGATAAGGATACATCGTGACTGTTGGTGATAGCTAAAACACCTAACGCTAAGACTATCTTGGGTAAGCAGTTTTTTGATAAAACATCTAAACGTGAGTATGTCGCTGTGGTTTGGGGTTGTATGGAGGATGCTCAAGGGACTATCACTGGTCATATAGGTCGTAGCGTTAAGGATAGATTACAAATGACAGTTTTCCCAGAGGGAGATCAAGGTAAGCATGCAGTTACGCATTACACTACTCTTGAAAATCTAGCCCATGTGGCTGTGGTTAAATGTGTATTAGAGACTGGTCGTACGCACCAGATTCGTGCTCACATGAAGCATATAGGTCATCCACTATTTAATGACAGTAGATACGGTGGTAATGAGGTGCTGCGTGGTAATAGATTCAGTAAATATATGCAATATATTCAGAACTGTTTCAGTTTATGTCCACGACAAGCTCTGCATGCACGTACATTAGGTTTTGTGCATCCCACCACAGGTGAATTTATGAATTTTGAATGTGAAATTCCTGCTGATATGACTGCTTTAATCAATAAGTGGAGAGATTATGCAGCAAATAGTGTGAATAATAATAAATAAATTAGCTTGAATGTTTTAAGTTAAATGAATTTATAGTAACTTTGGATATTCGTTAATATTAAGATTGTATGATTAAGTCAGAGATAGAGATACCTGAAGAATATATAGATATATCACCTTATAAAGATTCTGATTTTCAACAGATGGCGTGTAAACTTGTCGCAGAGGATGGGTTTAAACGTGCTATTGCTTATGCTATGAAAGGAGTGGACTTTGATGCCTTTGCTAAACAATTATGCTCAATCACTACCAAGAATGATTTTCAGAAGCTGATGATGTTACCATTTCTGGCAGGTATTGAGAGTAAAACCTCAACAGGTATTACTACTACTGGATTGGAAAATATTGATAAGGAGCAACCATATACCTTTATGTCTAATCATAGAGATATAGTGTTGGATGCGTCATTCTTAAATATTACATTAATACGTAATAACATAGAGAGTTGTGAGGTGGCAATAGGTAACAACTTGCTGATATACGATTGGATTGATATATTGGTGAAACTTAACAAGAGTTTTGTAGTTAGGCGTAATCTAGGTATGCGTCAAGCGTTGGAGGCTGCTAAACAATTATCGGGTTATATTCATTTTGCATTAACGCAGAAACAGGTACCTATATGGATTGCTCAGCGTGAGGGTCGTACTAAAGATAGTAATGATCGTACACAGGAGAGTTTAATTAAAATGTTAGCTATCGGTGGAAAAGGTAATATTGTTGAATCGGTTAAGGAGCTGATGATTGCTCCTGTTTCCATTAGTTATGAGTTTGACCCTAATGATTACCTAAAAGCAAAGGAGTTTTTATGTAAAAAACGTGATGCTAACTTTAAAAAATCTCAAGAGGATGACTTGTTTAGTATGCAAACTGGGATATTTGGCTATAAGGGTGCTATAAACTTTGGATTTACGCCATGTATTAATGCTGAGTTAGATAAGTTGGATACTACTAAGGATAAAGGGGAATTGGTTAAGGATATTTGTGCTATCATTGATAGCTCAATTCATGCTGCTTACACTATTTATCCATGTAATTATATTGCTTATGATAGATTAAATGGTGGTGATAGATTTGCATCGATGTATGGTGCTGAGGATATTGCAGCCTTTGATAAATATATACTGGGAGAATTTGCTAAGATTGATTTAGAGATGAGTGATGATGAGAAATTATTCATTGATAATAGAATGTTAACAATGTATGCTAATCCTCTAGCTAATAAATTAAAGGCAACGGGGGCTATTTAAGAGTGTATATAAATAATTTAAGGCGATTGATATGAGATTACCTATAATCATAGTATTGTCTGTAATGATATTAAGTGTCATTACAGACTTTTATATTTATAAGCAAATAGTGGTTGCTTGTAGGTCTAGGCTTGTTGTTTGGGTGCATTGGATGTTCTCATTAGCTCTATATATATTGTTTATTGTTTTAGCAATAATGCCTAAGGATGTTATTGATAATGATTATCTGCTGCTAGTGATGTGGATGATGTTTATCTATTTATCAATTTATGCTCCTAAGTTTTGTGCGTTATTTATATCTTTATGGGGGTATCTCTTTAAAGTTAAGGTTAGACGTAAGTTGAACATAGTGGCTGCTGTTATAGGGATTACAGGTTGTGCCATTATATGGTATAGTGCTATACATACTAGATTGAGTGCAGAGGTAACGGCGGTTGAGATTGAATTTGACAATTTGCCAGCTGCCTTTGATGGATATATGATTGCACAATTTTCAGATGCGCATCTGGGTAGCTATGGTGAGGATACTGAGTTTGTTGAGGAGTGTGTGGCGTTGATTAACTCTTTAGGGGCGGATGCTATTGTCTTTACGGGTGATATTGTGAATAGGCAAACTTCGGAGATTGAGCCATTTATTGAAGTATTAAGTAGCTTGAGTGCAGAAGATGGTATTTTCTCAATACTAGGTAATCATGATTATGGTGATTATATGCAATGGGAGAGTGAACGGGATAAGATTGAGGATAGAAAATATTTAGTGGATACTCAGAGTGATATGGGTTGGACTATGCTAAACAATGATTATAGAGTAATCAGGCGCGGAAATGACTCAATTATGATGATTGGGGTTGAAAATTGGGGAGAACCACCATTTAAAATTTATGGTGATTTGATGAGTGCTTACCCTAATTTAAATGATGGTAATTTTAAGGTGCTTTTGAGTCATAATGTAGTACATTGGTCACATGAGGTGCTACCATTGACTAATGTGGATTTAACTCTATCAGGTCATACACATGCTATGCAGTTTTGTGTAACTATTTTTGGTCATAAATATTCACCTGCTTTCCTAAGATATAAGGAGTGGGGTGGTTTATATAAGAGTGATAGTCAATATTTATATGTAAATATTGGATTAGGTACGGTAGCTATCCCTATGAGGGTGGGTGCTGTTCCTGAGATTACTTTGATTACTCTTAAAAAGATAAGTTGAATTTAGATAATTATGTCAGATAAGATAATTTTTGCCAAGTTAATAGCTGAGGAGTTACTGTTAAGTCAAAAGGGGGTGCATAATGTGCTGGAGCTTATTGATGGCGGTGCTACTGTTCCATTTATTAGTCGTTACCGTAAGGAGCAGACTGATGGAATGGAGGATGTGAATGTACAGAGGGTTAATGAACGATATGATACATTGCAAACTCTAGTTAAACGTAAAGAGTATATATTGCAGGTTATTGAACAATGCGGTAAACTCAGCGGAGAGTTGAAGAGTAAGATTGATGGATGTTGGGATAATACTCAACTGGAGGATATATATTTGCCATACAAGCCTAAACGTAAGAGTAGGGCTGAAACAGCTCGTGGCTATGGGTTGGAACCTTTAGCTAAGATTATTATGAGCCAACATGCTGATGATATTGAGTATAAAGCTAATAGATTTGTTAGTGAGTATGTAGCCTCTGTCGAGGATGCTATCAATGGTGCTAAGGATATTATTGCTGAGTGGGTTTCAGAGAATCAATATGTTAGAAATGTGGTTCGTGGCGAGTTCAGACGTAGTGCAGTAATCACTTCAAGGGTGGTTAAAGGTAAAGAGGAGGATGGCGAGAACTATAAGAATTATTTTGATTTAAGTGAGCCATTAAGACGTAGTAACTCACATCGCTTACTTGCTATGCGCCGTGGCGAGAAGGATGGTTTCCTGCGTGTTGCCATTGGCATAGATGATGCGGTAGTTTTGGATAAGATTAAAGGAGCGTTGGTTAAGGGACGTAATGAATCATCTATGTTAGTTGAACAGGCTGTGGTAGATAGCTATAAAAGGTTGATTAAGGGTTCGATTGAAACGGAGTTTGCTAATTTATCCTCAGCGCGTGCTGATGATGAGGCTATTGAGGTTTTCTCTCAGAATTTGCGCCAACTGCTTTTTGCACCTCCCCTAGGAAGTAAACGTATTATGGGTGTTGACCCTGGTTTTAGAAGTGGTTGTAAGGTGGTATGTCTGGATGAACAGGGAAACTTGTTACATAATGATGTTATTTACCCTAATCCACCACAAAACGATAGTAAGATTGCCGCAAAGAAAGTGTCATATTTAGTTGAGGCGTATGCGATAGATGCTATTGCTCTAGGTAATGGAACGGCTAGTCGCGAAACTGAGAGATTTTTACAATCACTAAGATATAATAGAGATATTAAGATATTTGTAGTTAGTGAGAATGGAGCTTCGATATATTCAGCATCTAAGATTGCTAGGGATGAGTTTCCTGATAAGGATGTAACGGTGCGTGGCGCGGTTTCTATTGGTCGTAGGTTGCTAGATCCATTAGCTGAGTTGGTTAAGATTGATCCTAAGTCAATAGGTGTAGGGCAATATCAACATGATGTGGATCAGAAAAAGCTAAAGGAATCGCTGAAATTCACTGTTGAGAGCTGTGTGAATAGAGTGGGTGTTAATGTCAACACCGCATCTAAGGAGTTACTTACCTATGTGGCAGGATTGTCTGACACGTTGGCTCAGAATATCGTAAATTATAGAGCTGAGAATGGCGATTTTAAGTCAAGACGTGATATACTGAAAGTGCCAAGGATGGGTGATAAGGCATTTCAGCAATCGGGTGGTTTCTTGAGGATTCCTCAAGGGGATAGTCTATTGGATAATAGTGCTGTTCACCCTGAGTCATACGCTATTGTGGCTAAGATGGCTAAGGATAGCGGTTGTAGCGTTGCTGAATTGATTAGTAGTGCTGAAAAGCGTGCAAAAATTAAACTTGATAATTATGTAACTGATAGTGTTGGGTTGCCTACACTGGAGGATATTATGAATGAGCTAGATAAACCAGGTCGTGACCCTCGTAAAGGGGTTAAGGTTTTAGAGTTTGATGATAAAGTTAGAACTATTGATGATTTGACCGTTGGACAGGTTCTAAATGGTATTGTGAACAATTTGACACAGTTTGGTGCTTTTGTGGATTTTGGTATCAAGGAGAATGGTTTGGTTCATATCTCTGAGATGGCTGATAGATTTATATCTAAACCATCAGAGGTGGTTACTCTACACCAGCATGTCAAGGTAAGAGTGATAGAAATTGATAAGAGTAGGAAACGTATTGCGTTGTCAATGAAAGGGATATGATTAGATTAGTAATAAGTATAGGTAGTAATAAGGTGGATGGCGAGGCACGAGTTCAAGCTGCTATTGAGTGGTTGCGAGGCTTGCTGTCTGACTGTCATGTTTCACATATATACACTACTACGGCTTGTAATGGTGTTGGTGTTGATTATTTCAATGCTGTTTTATCAGGTAATTATGATGGTGAGTTGATAGTCATTGCACCTTTAATCAAGAGATATGAGGTGAAGGCTGGACGCATAGCTGATGATTCAAAGAGTGTGGCCATAGATATTGATGTGGTAATAAGTGATGATGTGGTGTTACGTGAATGGGATTATAATCAACGATATTTTAAGATTGGTTACGCTGTTATTAATAATAAATAATCTATGGTGTGTAATGTAACATATATTTATCATAGTGGTTTCGCTATTGAGATGGGGGATGGTATTACTCTCTTGTTTGATTATTATAAGGATACAACTGGAGCGTTAGATGCTATCCTGTCGCGTACGCAACGGCTGTACGTTTTTGCAAGTCATGCGCATCGTGACCATTTTGTTCCTGAAATTTTCGATTTTAAGGGGGAGATATCCACCACATATATACTTTCAGATGATATTCTAGGGGAGGATGTAGCTATTCCTGATAATAGCGTTACGGTTGCCCCTAATATGAATCTTATGGTTGATAACCTTAAAGTTACAACTTATGATTCAACTGACTTAGGTGTGGCATTTAAGGTTGAGATTGATGGTGTGGTTGTTTTTCATGCAGGAGATTTGAATAATTGGCATTGGCGTAGCGAATCAACTGAGGCTGAGATTGCTGAGGCTGAGATTGCTTTCCGTAAAATATTGGATAGGGTCATGGAAACTACTGCTGATGGGGTGGATATTATCTTTTTTCCTGTGGATGCACGTATGCGTGAAGGTTATGCTGATGGTGCTAAGGAGATATTAGAAAAGGTGAGTATTAAGCATTTCTTCCCGATGCATTTTGGACGTTATACCGCTAAGGCGTTTGATTTTGATTTATATGGAGTTGCGGAAGCTGCTGTTTATCATTCATTTAAGGATGGAGAGATGATTAAAATTAATATATAGATAAAATAATGAAAGTAGAAGCAAGATTTGATCACTACAATATTAATGTAGTGGATTTAGAGAAGAGTATTGTGTTTTATAACAAAGCGTTATCACTGACTGAGTCAAAACGTTTAGTTGCTGAAGATGGCTCATATATAATAGTATATTTGAAGGATGATGCATCAACTTTTCTTTTAGAGTTGACTTGGCTAAAGGATCATCCTGAAAAATATGATTTGGGTGAGTGCGAGTTTCACTTATGTCTGCGTGTAGCTAATGATTATGACGAGATACGCGCATATCATAAGAGCATAGATGCTGTCTGCTATGAGAATGACGAGATGGGATTATACTTTATAGAAGACCCTGATGGCTATTGGGTTGAGATACTTCCAATGGTAAAATAAAATATTTAAGATTTTATACAATGATAGAGGGTGGTTAGCTTCAACAGTTAACCACCCTCTTCTCTATTTTTTCCTTAAATTGCTTATAGGATTATTTTACCTCCTCGAAAGCTCCGTCTGTTACGTTGTCGCCTGCGTTGTTAGCTCCACCTTGTTGTTGTTGGTTGAAACCTGCATCTTGAGGGTTAGCACCACCTGCTGCACCTTGTTGAGCGTTGTACATATCTTGTGATGCTGCGTGGAATGCGTCGTTAAGCTCTTTCATAGCTGCATCAATAGTGTCTAAGTCTTGCGCTTTGTGTGCATCTTTAAGTTTAGCTAATGCTGTATCAATAGGAGCACGTTTGTCAGCTGGAATCTTATCACCCATCTCTTGAAGCTGTTTCTCAGTTTGGAAGATTGTTGCGTCAGCTTGGTTTAGTTTATCAACACGCTCTTTCTCTTTAGCATCTGATGCTGCATTCGCTTCTGCTTCATCTTTCATACGTTTGATTTCATCATCAGTAAGACCGCTTGATGCTTCGATACGGATGCTTTGTTCTTTACCAGTAGCTTTATCTTTAGCTGATACATTTAGGATACCATTTGCGTCAATCTCAAAGATTACCTCGATTTGTGGTACTCCACGTGGAGCTGGAGTGATTCCATCTAGGTGGAAACGTCCTAGTGTCTTATCATCTTTAGCCATTGGGCGTTCACCTTGTAATACATGTATTTCAACTGATGGTTGATTGTCGCTAGCTGTTGAGAATACTTCGCTCTTACGTGTTGGGATTGTTGTATTTGCGTCGATTAGTTTTGTCATTACGTTACCGAAGGTTTCGATACCTACTGACAATGGAACTACATCTAATAAAAGTACATCTTTCACATCACCGCTAAGTACACCACCTTGGATTGCAGCACCTAATGCTACTACTTCATCTGGATTAACACCTTTAGATGGAGCTTTACCGAAGAATTTTTGTACAATCTCTTGGATAGCTGGAATACGTGTTGAACCACCTACTAAGATTACTTCATCAATCTCAGATGCTGTTAAGCCTGCATCCTTTAATGCTTGTTGACAAGGTACTACTGTAGCTTGAATTAAACGGTCAGCTAGTTGTTCAAATTTAGCACGAGATAATGTCTTAACTAAGTGCTTAGGTATTCCATTAACTGGCATAATATATGGCAGGTTAATTTCTGTGCTTGCAGAGCTAGATAGTTCAATCTTAGCTTTTTCAGCAGCTTCCTTTAGACGTTGTAGTGCCATTGGATCTTGACGTAGGTCAATTCCTTCATCATTTTTAAATTCGTCAGCTAACCAGTCGATAATTACGTGGTCAAAGTCGTCACCACCTAGGTGAGTGTCACCATTAGTTGATTTTACTTCAAATACGCCATCACCTAACTCTAGGATTGAGATATCAAATGTACCCCCACCAAGGTCAAATACTGCAATTTTCTTATCTGAATTAGCCTTGTCTAGTCCATAAGCTAGTGCTGCTGCTGTTGGTTCGTTAACGATACGTTTTACTGTTAAACCAGCAATTTCACCAGCCTCTTTAGTTGCTTGACGTTGTGCATCGTTGAAGTATGCAGGAACTGTAATAACTGCTTCTGTCACTGATTGTCCTAAATAATCTTCAGCTGTCTTTTTCATTTTTTGAAGTACCATTGCTGAAATTTCTTGTGGAGTGTATTCACGTCCATCTATATCAATACGTGGTGTGTTGTTGCTGCTGTGAGCTACCTTGTAAGGTACACGTTTGATCTCTTTTGCTACTTGTTCAATGTTTCACCCATAAATCTCT